>JASFRG010000033.1:0-30991 GCA_050115035.1 Anaerolineales bacterium
ATGAAAACTTCCTGCCCATCCTTGGTACGGACACGAATAGAATCATCGCCTTCACGCTGACCCTCGCTGGTTGCTGCTGACATAGTGTAATTTTGCCGTGCAATAGAGTATTTTTCCACGTTTTCGAGCAGAGGAACCACAAAGTGTAATCCAGATTGCAGCGGGTCTGTGCGCACACCGCCTCTTGTAATCCTGGAAACTACAACACCGGTCTCATCTGGCGGGACAAATATGATCGTGCTCGACACGAGCCCGATGAGGATAACCAGCACCACGATAATCAGAAATATTCGGCTGGCGTTTCTATTTATATTAACGTTTCTCACGTTCTTCATTGTTTTCTCCTTGTTTCTCCTTTCAAAGTATAACGCAGCAATTATACATTGTAGATGCTTGTCGGCTTATATGAAGCGTGTTAACATCCGGTGCGTGAGACAAGGTACAGGCGAATTGGTTGAACTCTATCTGGAAAACGGATTGACAGGCGGACGATTGCTGTGTCCACAGAATTTGATTCCCGAGGCGGGGCAATATTTGCTGGCTGACGATCCCGCTTCGGATGCCCCCTTACCTGTTCCCGTTTTCAAAGCTGGCTCAGTTCCCGGGGGATTCCTGATTGCGTCGCCTATTCCACGGACTTGGCAGCCTGGTACGACCTTATCCTTGCGTGGCCCGTTGGGAAAGGGATTTTCCCTGCCAGACTCTGCACGCCATGTGGCCTTGGCCGCGCTTGCAGAAACGTCCACGCGGTTGAAACCCTTGCTGGCAAAAGCTTTGGACCGGGATGCCTCCGTGGTGTTGGTCAGCGATTTGGAAATTTTCGATCTTCCCTCCGAAGTTGAGATTCAACCTGTTTCTGCGCTTGCAGATATAGCCAAATGGGCTGATTACCTTGCGATAGATATACCCCACGAGTTCCTGCCCGGGTTGCGTAAAATGCTAGGGCTCAGCCAGCGGACCAGGGTCAGATTTGAAGCGCAAGCTCTGGTCAACACACCCATGCCCTGCGGTGGGATGGGGGAATGCGGTGTCTGTGCCGTCACGCTCCACCATGGATGGAAAATAGCCTGCAAAGATGGCCCGGTGTTCGATTTGAAAGATTTGATTTGAGAGATTAGGTAGAGCAGGGGTGAAACCTAATACCAGATCCTAAATGATGTCGTTGTCTTGCCCCCCAGATCGTTGTAAGTTACATTGATATCCACATTGACAAGCTGACCGTTAGGTTGGTTTGTGAACCCAACATTGAACGTGCCAATGCCTCTGCTGTTGATCGTAAACGGCTGCTGCGAGACATGTCCGCTGGGCAGGTGGATTGTGGCAATCCCGCTTGCGCCTGCCACAGGTTGCAAATTCTGGTCCTGTACCAGCACATAGATGGCTTGCTCATCATCTGATTCTGCCACAGCATTGTCAGGAAAGGCGCGCACACGCAAACTGAGCACCGGATTTGGCCCCGCATCCAGCGGAGTTGATTTTAGAAAGGCCGGGTCTTCGCCGAGCTGGTCGAAATAAATACGGCCCAGATCCGTCAGCCCGATGCGTTGTCCCTCAGCCAGCCCGGGACGCCACTCGAAACGTGCGTTCTCGAAATACTGCACGATTTGATTGTTGCGAAATTCAAAGGGCGAGATTGGGTAGCCAAAGAACTCTACCCCGCCATTCTGGTCGAAGAACTCAAGAAATGCAAAGCAGATAGAATATTCTGTCTGTGAGTAAGTGCGGCAGGCAAACGGATTGTTGATCACTAACTGGCGTTCTGGAGAGTAAGTTTCGAGTCCCAGCGGGGTCAGTCTGATCCCTTGCGGCAATTCAGGAGCCCTTTCGAAGCGGGCGCGCTGGAAATATTGAACTGTTTTCCCATCTTTGCTGGTAAATTGTTCCGTGAGCGGGTATCCGAATACAAGTGTCGGGTTGGAAGCGCTGTGGTAAAAGCGCAAAAAGTCCCCTCTCACATAATGACCTGTCTGTGGAAAGTACTCTACATCCTCAGATTGTGCCTGTACAAATCCCTGGGATGTAACAAGTAGACAAAACGCCGCAATAATAGCGATCCAGCGGCCAACTTTTACCATACCTACATTATACACAAACTCGATTGTGGACACATTGCAATTGATTAACGCACCGGGTAAGCCAGAATCGCATCGACAATACGCTCTGCGGCATGACCATCTCCAAACGGGTTGGCCGCTTTGGCCATTTCTGCATGCGCCAACGGGTTATCCAGCAGACGCGTCGCCTGACGAACGATGGAACCAGTCTCTGTTCCAACCAGTTTCAACGTGCCCGCAGCCACACCTTCCGGCCGTTCGGTCACTTCACGCATCACCAGCACTGGTACGCCAAAGGCCGGCGCTTCCTCCTGTATGCCGCCTGAATCGGTCAGGATGAGCCTGGCGCGTTTCTGCAAATGGACCAGCGGCAGGTAATCCAGCGGTGGCAGGAGCGTGATGTGTGGTATATCTTCCAGAATGCGCCTGACCGGTTCCTGCACGTTTGGGTTGAGATGCACCGGATAGACGATTTCCACATCACCTCTGTCTGCCAGCGCTTTCAACGCAAAACAGATATTCTCCAGCGGCTGGCCGAAATTTTCCCGTCGATGGGCAGTCACAAGAATCAACTCCCTATCCCCGATTCCTAATGTATCAAATAAAGCTATTATTTCATCCGGTGCTGGCTGCGCCGCCACAAATTGCAACGCATCGATGACCGGGTTTCCCGTCACGAGGATGGCTTCATCAGGGATGCCTTCGATCTGTAAGTTGAGTTGTGCCTGTTCAGTGGGCGCAAAATGCAGGTCCGCTATCACGCCTGCCACGCGGCGGTTGATCTCTTCGGGAAAAGGCTGCCATTTATCGTGCGTGCGCAGCCCGGCTTCCACATGTCCCACTTTGATACGGTGGTAATAAGCCAGCAGGGAGGTGATCGCAACTGTGGTTGTGTCCCCCTGTACCAATACCCAATCGGGCTGATAGTCCATGAAGACCGGGTCAAGATGGGTGAAGATGGCTGCGCTCAATTCCGCCAAAGATTGATCATCGTGCATTAGATCCAGATCGTAATCCGGCTGGATGGCAAATAAGTTCAAGACCTGATCGAGCATCTGGCGATGTTGGGCTGTGACACACACGCGCGAATCCACATCCGGAGTACTCGCCAGTTGCTGCACTACCTGAGCCATCTTGACGGCCTCGGGTCGCGTGCCAAAAACAGAAAGTACCTTCAATTTGCGATTTACGATTTGTGATTTATGATTTTTCATTGTTTTCTCAACCGTAAATTGTCAATCCGCAATCGAAAATTTACCCACACCCAATCGTAACACTTGAAAACCGGCTTCCTCCCAGCCTGAGTTGCTCCAGACGTTGACCGTATCCACCACCACGCGGGTAGATGTAAGCGCAGCCATTTTGGCTGGTTCCATCTCCTTGAATTGCGAATGCCGGACGAGTAACAAAATAGCGTCTGCATCCTTGACGGCCTCTTCCAGACTCGCTGCCATGGGAATACCCGGCAGCCCCTCTGTTTTGAACGGTTCGTACGTGCGGGCATCTGCTCCCGCGTCGATGAGCAAGCGCACGACTTCAGCGGCCGGACTCTCTCGTAAGTCATCCACATCCGGTTTGTAAGCCAAGCCGAGCGCGGCGATCTTCTTACCCTTCAAAGAGCCGAGCGCTCTCTGGACCAGCGACATCACAAAATGCGGCTGCTCGTCATTAACGTTGCGCGCCGTATAGATGAGCGGTGTCAGGTCAGGCGCGGTCTCGACGAAGAACCAGGGATCCACGCTGATGCAGTGCCCTCCCACGCCAGGTCCCGGCGACAGAATGTTGATGCGCGGATGCAAGTTGGCCAGGTTGATAGCCTCCCACACGTCCACGCCGAAGCGGTCAGCCATACGGGCGAATTCGTTGGCGATGGCGATGTTGACATCGCGGGTGGTGTTTTCCATCAGCTTGACCATCTCGGCGGTGGTGGCATCGGTTTGGATGATCTCACCGCGGACGAAGGTTTCGTACAGTTCTGCGCCCATCTGCGCGGACTCCGGTGTCACACCGCCGATCACGCGTGCATTCTCGATCAGCTCGCGCAGGATCTGCCCCGGCAGCACCCGTTCGGGCGAGTAGGCAAGATGAAAATCGGAACCAGCTTTGAGCCCCGAACGCTCGAGGATCGGTTTGACGAGGTCAACTGTGGTGCGCGGCGGGGAGGTCGATTCGAGTATTACCAGGTTGCCTTCCCGCAAATGCGGCACAATGGCCTCAGCAGCAGAGGTCACGGCGCGCATGTCGGCCAGTTTGTAAGGCGCACCGTCGTGATCGCCAGTCTTGTCCGAGTAGAACGGTGTTGGGACAGCGATCAGGAAGGCATCCGCTTCTTCTGGATGGTCGACGATCGTCATCTGGCCGGATTTGATGGCCGCCTCGACCAATGTACGCAACCCAGGTTCATGGATGTGCACCTCGCCGTGTTTCAATGTGTCCAGAACACGCTGATTGATATCTACGCCCACAACCTGGATTCCGTGCGTCGCAAAAGTGCTGGCGGTGGGCAATCCAATATACCCCAGACCAAGTACACAAATTTTTTGAAATTTCACACAATCTCCTAATCATACCGCGCATTTGGGGGTTGGCGGTGTATGGGTAATTTTTCACAGACTCGGATATTATACAGGTACTTTTCACAACTTTATGTTGTTGTTAGCGTAGATAAATTAAGAGGATCGTTCTTGTTGTATAATGAAATTGGAGGAACCATGGACTTCCTGCTTGATCCCAACATTGCTTATGTCTTCCTGCTGGCAGGTGTGTTGCTTGGGTTGTTGGCGATTGTCACACCAGGGACAGGGATGCTCGAAGTGGGTACGTTTTTCTGTCTTGCTCTGGCCGGGTATGCTGTATATAATCTGTCGTTCAATTTGTGGGCGTTGATTGTTCTGGTTTTGAGCATTATTCCCTTCGTGTATGCCATCCAGAAACCCAAGAGGGAATGGTTCCTGGCGCTCTCAATTTTGGGACTGGTAGTGGGCTCGGTCTTCTTGTTTGCCACGGATGGCTGGCAGCCGGCCGTCAATCCTTTATTGGCGTTGGTATCGTCTGCCTTATTTGCCGGTTTTATGTGGATTGCTGTTCAGAAGACTTTGCAGGCGTCTCACGCACTCCCTTCGCATGATCTTTCTGTGCTGGTCGGGCAGATTGGCGAAGCCAAGACGCGTATTTATACAGAAGGTACGGTGCAGGTAAATGGGGAACTGTGGAGCGCTCGCAGTGAAAAAAAGATTCCCAACGGCAGTTCTGTGAAAGTGGTCGATAGAGAAGGCTTCGTTTTGATTGTAGAGAAATCTACTGATTTGATTTAGTCTATGAAACCAGTTATTCAAAAAGGAGAATGAAAATGAGTAATCTATTAAGTGGTGGCACATTACTATGTCTGATCGGCGGCGTGGTACTGGTCGGCTTTGTCTTTATCGCTCAAGCTATCCGAATCGTGCCAGAATATCAGCGACTGGTTGTCTTCCGCCTGGGTCGCTGTATCGGGCAGAAAGGCCCTGGCCTGATTTTCCTGATCCCGGTCGTGGACCGCGCCGTGCGCGTGGACTTGCGCGAGCAGGTACGCGAAATCCCGCACCAGACCGCGATTACCAAGGATAACGCCAGCATTTCGGTGGATTTCATCTGGTATTACAAGGTTTTGGACCCAACCGAATCCGTTTTGCAGGTTGGTAACTTCGAAGCGGCTGCCCAGGGTATGGCGACAACGACTTTGCGTGCTGTCATCGGTGGTATCCCGTTAGATGATGCGCTCTCCGAGCGTGAACATATTAACTCGATGCTGCGCACCCGCCTGGATGAAGTGACGGAGCGCTGGGGCGTCAAAGTGACGAACGTGGAAATCCGCGAGATCATTCCGCCGCGCGAGATCCAGGAATCGATGAACCGTCAGATGTCCGCTGAACGTATTCGCCGCGCGGTCGTGACCGAATCAACGGGTACTCGTGAAGCGGCCGTCAACGTGGCTGAGGGCGAAAAGCAGGCTGCTATCTTAAGAGCGGAAGGCTCCAAGCAGTCGGCAATCTTAGAGGCAGAAGGTGCTCAACAAGCGCAGGAACTCCGGGCCCAGGGGTATGCCAAAGCGCTTGATCATATCTTTGAGTCTGCCAAAGCTATTGATCAGAAGACCATGACGCTGCAATACTTCGACGCGCTCAAGGAGATTGGACGAGGCGCCTCAACCAAGTACATCTTCCCGATGGAATTCACCAGCATGATCGAGAATTTTGTCAAGGGGAATGATAAATAAGTTACAGCGAATAAATCGTAATACAATAGGGTCTCTCGCGAAATGCGGGAGACCTTATATTTTATCTATGGAAATTATCTCAGCCTCTATCCGTGATTTGAACGCTCTTCGCAAGTTAGAACGCGTCTGTTTTGAAAAAGATGCCTGGCCGTTGTTTGACTTGATTGCAGTGTTGACCTTCCCGGATGTCGTCCGTCTGAAAGCAATAGAAGGAGACCGCATGGTGGGATTTGTAGCCGGGGACCCGCGTCCCTCGCAGGGATTTTCGTGGATCGCTACGATTGCGGTCCTGCCTGAGTACCGGCGAAAAGGCATAGGCCGTGCTTTGTTGCATGCTTGTGAGACACAACTGAAAACACCGCGGGTGAAATTATCGGTCAGGGCTACAAACCATTCGGCGATCAATTTATATGAGCAGGAAGGCTACCTGACGATGGATATTTGGAAAGCCTACTACAATGATGGCGAAAATGCCATTGTGATGGAAAAATCGCTGAAATCGGATGGACTATAATAACGGGCATGTTATCGGTACGGAAAGTTTATGTAGAATGGAAATGAAAGATCAAATCACGCGACGTGATTTTCTCAAACTGGCTGGACTGCTTCCTGTCAGTATCGCGGCTCCCAGGTTCATAAGTTCGTTAGATAGGATACAAAGCAATTCTCAAAACGTTCTTGTGATCGTTTTTGATGCCTGGTCCGCTTACCATCTGTCTTTAAATGGATATCCACGCGAAACTGCACCAAACATTGCCAGGTTAGCAGACCGGGCAGTGGTCTACCACAATCACTATGCAGGGGGGAACTTCACCACCCCTGGAACCGCTTCGTTATTGACCGGTACACATCCCTGGACACACAGGGCTTTCCAACCCGGGGGGACAATTCCGGATGATCGGGTGTCGCATAATATCTTTGCCGCTTTTAAGAACCATTATCGTGTTACCTACTCTCACAACCTGTGGGCGAATTTACTTTTGAGAGAGTTTAGAGATGATTTGGAACAATATATCCCTAAAAAGAAATATTTCCTGACCGGGGACGGATTCGACTCAAAACAAGACTTCTTCCTGGATAGCAATGCGATTATCCCGAGCCTGTTTGAAAACGATGAAGACGTTGCTCTGGTGAGCTGGATCCGTGCTATGGAAAAGGAACAGGAAGGGTATGCATATTCGCTTTTCCTTTCTCCTCTTTATGAAGGCTATCGCAACTATATATATGAAAACCGATTTGCAGATATCAAAGCGCTCTTCCCGCGGGGTATTCCAAGGGATGACTACGATTATTTCCTGCTGGAAGATGGCCTCGAAGCGATTGAAAAACTTCTCACAACCATCCCGCAACCCTTCACGGGATATTTCCACTTTTGGCCGCCACATGCACCTTACAACACGAATAAAGATTTTATCGATCGTTTCTATGAAGACGGCTATACCCCTCCTTCAAAACCATTTGATTTGTTCGGTGATAAAGGCGACAAAACCAAAAACCGACGAGAGTACGATGAGTACATTCTCTATGTCGACAGGGAATTTGGCAGATTCTACGATCGCCTGGAACAAAACGGCCTGCTCGAAAACACCTGGCTCGTCCTGACCTCTGATCACGGTGAGCTGTTCGAACGCGGGATTGAGGGACACCGTACGCCTGTGCTGTACGAGGCAGTGATCCGTGTCCCTTTGCTGATCTTTGAGCCCGGACGAATATCACGCATGGATATCTACGAAAATACCAGTGCCGTAGATATTCTCCCGACGCTTTTGCATGTCACCGGTCAGGAACCTTCAGATTGGGCTGAGGGCGTGGTACTGCCACCCTTTTCTCCTGAAAATTCTGATCCTGAACGCAGTGTGTATGTCATGCAGCCTGAGAGAAGCGAACAGTTTGGGCCTCTTAACATTGCCACGTTATCCATCCGAAAAGGGGACTATAAGCTGTTGTATTTCTATGGATACAAGGAACTTGGAGGTGCGGGCGAACGGGTAGAATTGTATAATATCAAAGATGATCCGGAAGAATTGAATAATCTTTATGACGCCGAGCCGGAAATTCGTGGGGAACTGCTTGATGAATTGAAAGCGAAGTTGAAAGAGATGAATGCCCCTTACCTCTCAGCTTCTCAGAAGAATGGAAAGAATATAGCCTGATATGTCGCAGCCTCTATCGCCGCCAGTATGGGTGGCAACACAAACACAACTGAACGCCCTCGTCAAAGACCTCTTGCAGCAATCCAGTGTTGCGGTGGATACGGAGTCCAACAGCCTGCACGCTTACCACGAACAGGTTTGCCTGATCCAGTTCTCAACGGCTGATACTGATTACCTGGTCGATCCACTGGCATTGGATGACATCTCATCGTTAGAGAAGATCTTTACCAACCCTAAGATCGAAAAGATTTTTCATGCTGCCGAATATGATTTGATTTGTCTTAAGCGCGATTTTGATTTTTCCATCGCCAATATTTTCGATACGCGTTGGGCTGTGCGTGTTCTGGGATACCCCAGGGATGGGTTGGATGGTCTGCTGGCTGAGAAATTCGATGTGAAGGTAAACAAGAAATATCAAAAATCGGACTGGGGCAGGCGTCCCCTCACTCCCGACCATATCAACTACGCGCGTCTCGATACCCATTACCTGATTCCATTAAAGGAAATGCTCGAGGCCGAACTGGAGGAGAAGGGTTTACTTCAACTGGCGCGTGAAGATTTTGAGCGTGCCACGGATGTTGAGATTCCTCAAGGCAAACCGGTATTCTGGGAACGCATGGCGAACAACCACGGATTTTCACCACGTGAACTGACCATCTTGAAAGAAGTTTACGAGTGCCGTGAACGGATTGCGGAAAACCTGGACCGTCCACCGTTCAAAGTGATGGGAAATAAGCAATTGTCGGCAATCGCTCAAATGACTCCCGAGCACCCGGATGATTTGTTGGGTCTGGGGTTGAGTCATAGGCAGGTCAAGCGTTGGGGCAAAGCCGTTCTACGGGCAGTTGAACAGGGACGGGAAGCACCCATCGTCAAACCTCACCAGCCTGAACGTCCGGATGAAGCGTTTTTGTCCCGCCTGGATGCGTTGAAAAACTGGCGAAAAAGTGCGGCCCGCAAAATGAAAGTCGAGTCAGATGTTGTCCTTCCAAGATCATTGATGGAAACAATCGCTGAGCGTGCGCCGCGCAGCATCACAGATTTGTCGGAGTTGTTGTCGGATTCTCCCTGGCGTATGGCGCACTTTGGTCCGCAAATATTAAAAGTTATGAAAGGGAAATGATGAAAATAAGATTTCATGGTGCCGCTCAAACGGTGACAGGCTCCCAGCATTTGATAGAAGTTAGTGGTGCACGCATCTTGCTGGAGTGTGGCCTGTTCCAGGGTCGACGGAGTGAAACTTACAAACGGAATCATAACCATCCCTTTGACCCGGCAAAGATCGATGCGGTTATATTGTCGCATGCGCATATTGATCACAGCGGAAACCTACCGCATCTCGTTAAAGATGGATTTGGCGGGCCAATTTACGCCACGAAGGCGACGGCTGATCTGGCAGACATCATGCTGCGGGACTCCGGACATATCCAGGAATCGGACGCGATGTACGTTAACAAGAAGCGACTTAGACGCGGAGAACCGCCCATCGAGCCTTTGTACACAATCCGTGACGCTGAACAGGTCACGGGTCACTTCCGCCCGATGGAATACGACCAGGCTTTTGAGGCTGCTCCCGGCGTGACTGCCCGTTTTGTGGAAGCAGGCCATATTTTGGGGTCGGCAGCGGTTGTGCTTGATATCGAGGAAAACGGCCGCAAGTTGCGTCTGTGGTTTTCCGGGGATATTGGTCGTCGCAAACTGCCATTGCTGCGCGACCCTGTGCTCCCAGATGCCGCCGATTACATGATCATGGAATCGACCTACGGGGACAAACCTCACCGTGACCCTGACGCTGCTTATCAAGAATTCCGGGAGGTCGTATCTCGCACAATAAGGCGTGACGGGAAGATCATCATTCCAAGCTTTGCGGTTGGGCGCACACAGGAGTTGGTCTATTTCTTGAATGAGATGGTCAATGATGGAACGATCAGGCATATTCCGGTATTTGTGGATAGCCCCCTGGCTGTGAATGCAACTGAGATATTCAAAAAACACCCGGAATGTCTCGACAAGGAAACCCACGATTTTATCCGTGAGTACCGCCATCCCGCGCTGGAATTTAAAGGTTTGACCTATACCCATTCCGTTGAAGAGTCTAAGGAAATTAATGAGCGCAAGGGTCCGATGGTCATCATATCTGCCTCGGGTATGGCGGAGGCCGGACGGATTTTGCATCACCTTAAGAATAATATCGAAAACCCACAGAACACTATTTTGATCGTTGGTTGGCAAGCTCCGTATACATTGGGCCGCCGACTGGCGGAGCGTAAGAAGCGCATCAAAATTTTCGGGGAAGCCTATACGCGTCGTGCCGAGGTTGAAACCATTGGCGGCCTTTCAGCACATGCCGGACAGGACCTGCTGGTGGAATATGCGCTGGCTGTAAAGGAACAGGTTAAAAAAGTGTTCCTGGTACATGGTGAAGAAAAATCTGCCATGGCGTTAAAGGGAAAACTGGCAGAGAAGGGGCTTTCACAGGTTTATTATCCGGAACTGCATAGCAGCGTAGAAATTTAAGTTATAATTTCGCGCGCACGAGTTACCTGAACCCTGACTCATGCAACACAAATTGGAGAGGTGCCGGAGTGGTTGAACGGGGCGGTCTCGAAAACCGCTGTAGTCCTTGTGGCTACCGAGGGTTCGAATCCCTCCCTCTCCGCTAGAAATGTCAGAGAATCAGCCTCTGACATTTTGCTTTTAAGACAAAATTCTATATAATTTTTATAGATGCCCGATCTGTTGCTCGCAACCAAACTCTCAGTTCCATCTTTGCGAAAGGATATTGTGTCCCGTTCGCATCTTATAGAGCGGTTGGATGCAAACCTGTTGCAGGAGAATGGATTCGGACGGCGGTTGACGCTGGTCTCAGCGCCTGCTGGATATGGAAAAACAACACTTGCCCTCGAGTGGATCTCACGCATCGGACTCCCGATAGCCTGGCTCTCGCTCGACGAAGCCGATAACGACCCACGGCGTTTCATTACCTACTTGATCGCTGCCATGCAGCAGATTCACGGGAACATTGGAGATGCAGCCAAAGATATGCTGCAATCGCCACAGCCGTCTCCTGACGAACTCATGCTTACATCGCTGGTCAACGAAATTTCAACCGTTTCCCGGCCTATCATCCTTGTGTTCGACGATTACCACGTTATTCACACAACCCCCATTCACAAACAGCTTGCCTTTCTGCTCGAACACCAACCTGAGAACTTGCATCTGGTCATTACAACGCGCGAAGATCCATTGCTACCTATTTCACGTTTGCGGGCGCGTGGTCAGGTGCTCGAAATCCGGCAAGGTGATTTGCGCTTCACTGTCGACGAAACTGCCAAATTTTTGCAGACAGTGATGGGACTGGATCTATCTCCTGACGAGATCATTGCCCTCGAGCATCGTACCGAGGGCTGGATTGCGGGATTGCAATTGGCGGCTCTCTCCATGCGGGGCCGTGCTGATCTCTCAGGGTTTATTCAGGCTTTTACCGGTTCCAGCCGCTTCATCCTGGACTATTTGATAGAGGAAGTTTTCGAAGGGCAGTCTCCGAACGTGAAAGATTTCCTGCTCAAGACTTCCATTTTAGAGCGGTTGACTGCTCCTTTATGCGATGCGGTGACTGAGAAAACTGCCAGCCAAGAGATGCTCGAAACACTGGAGCAGGCTAATCTGTTTATCGTTCCGTTGGACCAATCCCGTAACTGGTACCGTTACCATCGACTGTTTGCAGACCTGCTGCAGCATCGTTTGCGAATTTTATCTATTTCAGAGAAATCTTTGCACCAACGAGCCAGTCAATGGTATGAAAACAATGACCTGCCGTCTGATGCCATTCACCATTCTTTGGCGGGGGAAGATTGGAAGCGTGCCGCCAGTCTGATCAGCGCAAATTCCAATGCGATGCTCAAGCGCGGTGAGGTATTAACAGTAATAGATTGGTTCCAGAAACTCCCTGAAGAGATGTTGCTATCCAATCCAACATTGTGTTTTGAGTATTGCTGGCCATTGTTGCTGGCAACCCGCTACGATACAGCAGCCCCGCTATTGGAACGTGTCGAGCAGGTTGCGAAAGACATACCTGAATTTCTTGGCGAAGTCTATGCTGCTCAGGCTTATCTTGCCCGCGGTCAGGGCAATCATGAACGCATGGTAGAGCGTTCGCAGCAGGCATTGAAGCTTCTCCCGAAGGACTCTATTGATTCGCGAGGAATTGTAGCAGTCAACCTTGGTTTGGCACACTGGCACATGGGGCAAATGCAAAAAGCGGATGAAGTGCTGGCTGAAGCCCTGGAAGCAGGGCAAAAAACGAGCAATCATTATGCTGCTCTAACAGCTTTGATCTTCCAGGGTCGTGTCCGTGCCGTGCGTGGGCAGTTACATCAGGCCAAGGAATATTTTGAACGTGCCATCCAGCAAGGCAACGATATCCCGATCAACGCGCTGGCTTATATGGATCTGGCAACTTTGTATTACGAATGGAATGTGCTGGATGAAAGCGATATGCATTTACAGAAAGCGATTGAACTTTGCCAACGCTCTCAAAATTATGAGTTTTTGGTGGGGTCGTTGATGATTCAATCCCGTTTGCGCATTGCACAGGGTAATCTGGTAGGTGCGGAACATGCACTGGATCAGGCCTGGAACCTGGTGCATAGCGGAAAGATACCCACTGGAACGGCTGAACGCGTGGATGTGGCTCAGGCATGGTTATTGTTGGTGAAAGGGGAATCGCTTCGAGAATGGAGCGATATGCTGGATGAAAGGATTGACTGTCATCCCTTCTATCGTTTCCTGGGAGTGACTAAGGCTTGGACTTTGTCAACTGTTCATGCCAGGGCATACTTAGCCGGGTTGAGCCAGGCGGCGCAGGCAAATGACTGGGTTTATGGATTGGTGGTTGTCCGTGCCTTGGAAGCGGCGTTTGCCGAAACGCAGGGTGATGCATTGGTCTTTTTAACGGAAGCGTTACTGCTGGCAGAGGGCAAAGGGTTTATCCGTTCTTTTGTGGAGGTGGGGAAGAAGTTAATCCCGTTGTTGCGCGAGGCGATAAGGCGAGGAATTACACCTGAGCATGCAGAACGAATTCTGAACGTGATGGTGGAAAAGACTCAGATAACGGAAACAGGTTGGGCGTCCCTGGTTGAACCGTTGAGTGAGCGGGAGCTTGAAGTCTTGCAGTTGGTCACTGAGGGGATGTCCAATCGCGAGATTGCTGAGGAGCTCTATATCAGCATAGGAACGGCGAAGACACACGTCCATAACTTATGTGGCAAGTTGGGGGTTAGAAATCGCACTGAAGCCGCGATGAAAGCGAAGGAGTTGGATATGGTCTAAGTGACAGTCACTTTGTTTCTGCGCTATGCTACGAGGCATTGCAAAGGTGACTGTTACTTCAATCAACCCCCAAATCTACCGTTTGGTAGATGTCTTTTGGCGGGTAAACCTGTAGAGTAAGGGTGGAAATGGAGGTATAAATGACAACAATTTCTGATATCAAATCTCGTGAAAAAATTGGGGTACAGACCTTGGCCGGACGTTTTGTGCTGGGCCTGGTTTTGTCCGCTCTCAGCGGCGTAATGTTGCTGCTGTCTTTCCCACCATATGGCGTGTGGTGGCTGGCCTGGTTCGCTTTTGTGCCGGGCATCTTTGCGCAATTCCGCATGTTCCCACGTAAATATGCGAATCTGGCTCCCGCAATCTATGCGTTGGTCTGGCTGGGACCGTACATGGCGCGCTTGTTTGGTACACAGTTTGGCCCGTTCTTCACCTACCTGGGGGTGTTGATTGCGATCCTCATTTACTTCTTGAGCCAGGAACGGGCTTTCATCGAGCGGACAAAGTACCGCTGGATGGTCTTACAGGGCGTGGTCAACTGGGTGGGTTTCGAGATGATACGCGCTACTTTTATCCCGTTAGTTGCCACCAGCGCTTTCATCGGTTATACCCAGGCGACGCAGGCCTGGCTGATCCAGCCTGTCTCGATTTTCAGCGTGTATGGAATGAACATCCTGGTCATGCTGATCAACTATGCGCTGGCACAGGGACTGATCTCCTGGGTTGATCGCAGACAGCAGACACCAAGAGCGCTTCCTCTTTCTATTGCCCGCAACTGGCTGGTGGCAACCGGCGCGGTGCTGGCAGCTTGGATTGGGATCAGTCTGATCATTCTTAACGGCGCACCAAAAGATGCATCTACGGTTCGGGTAGCGGCGCTGCGCTCCGGGCTGCCGATGCCCGCCCATATCGATTACGTCAACGATTCACAAATGCGCTTTGACACGTTCGCGCGGCAAGCCCAGGATGCGGCTGCCCAGGAAGCCCAGATATTGTTCACTTCCGAGATGATGTTCAACTTCGACCCACAGGTGGAGTACACGGATGGATTTAGAGCCATCGCCGCAGAGACCAATACATATATTTTTATCTCGTATTCGGTACTCAAGGAGGGAGAGCCGGGCCGGAATCAGGCAGTATTGCTCAGCCCGGACGGTACGTTTTCCGAAGTGTATAACAAGACCCATATTCCACCAGGCGAATCCTACGATGTACCAGGCGGGACTTTCCCGATCTTCGAGACGCGCTTTGGGCGCATGTCGAGCCTGATCTGCGCGGACGGCAACTATACCGACATCACCCGCTATATCGTCCAAAACGGCGCGCAGTTGATTGCCGCTCCTTACCGGGAGTTCCCGGGCTTTGGCGAGCAACTTTGGCAGAACATCACCTTCCGCGCGGTGGAAAACCGGGTTCCCATGGTGGTGACCGGTGCAGCCAGTGTGGCAGCAATTATCGATCCGTATGGGCACTTGAATGCCCTGGATGTGAACAAGGATGGCTCTGAGGCAGTCCTTGTCGGTGACGTATCGTTAGGTACAGGCAAAGGTACGCTCTACACTTCGTTGGGCGATGTGCTTGGTTGGGTCATGCTGGCAGGGTTGATCGTCTTCTCTGTTTACCAGGCGATCAGTGATCGAAAAGCCAAGAAGGCCACAAAAAGTTAAGTTTGTTATTCAAGACCTGACTGGTCTGTCAGACCAGTCAGGTCTCCACAAAAGGAGATAAAAATGAAAAAGTCTAATCTTATCGGGGGGATCATCTGTCTGGTCATCGCAGGAGGACTGACCATTGCCAACCTGACCTTGCCGGAAGAAAATCTGATGTTCATGGTCGGTGATATCAACATGCCCTGGGTGCCGCCGGTTGTGCTGGGAATCATCGGGATCATATTGCTCGCTACGGCGAACCAGCCCGAAGAGAAGGAAGAAGCGAAGGAAGAAATTTCCGTGAATGCGGATAAGACTGCTTTGAACAAGAACCTTGAGCGCGTAGCCTGGGGCGCCTTCCTGATCATGTTGGGCGGCTTCATGTTCGTACCAGAAGAAATCATTAAAGGCGGCTGGTGGTCGATCGGCGTCGGTCTGATCTTCCTGGGGCTGAACGCAGCGCGTTATTTCAACGGTCTGCGCATGAGCGGCTTCACCACCTTCCTGGGGGTACTCTCGGTTGTCGGCGGAATATTAGACCTGGTCGGGATGGAGGGGGTCAACGGCGCAGTACTGCTGATCGTTCTGGGCGGCTACGTTATTCTGAAGCCATATTTCGAGAAGCGCCAGCTCTTTGGCAAGGCCGAGCAGAGCTAAGTTCATGATGCAGCGCGTTGAAATCCGCGTGGAGGGTCATCTTGACCAGACCTGGGCGGAATGGCTGGATGGTTTCATCCTGACTCACACGGAGCAGGATGAAACCATCCTGACCGGCAAGGTAAAAGATCAGGCTGCGTTGTATGGGTTGATTGCTAAACTGAGAGATCTGGGAGTCAAGCTTGTCTCTATCAATTCAGGGAAATAGATGCCATCCTAAGTATCAGCAATTGGCTCCTGTGGGGTTTGACCCCGCAGGAGCTTTAAATTTCATCAAATGGTTTTGGATGTCCGAGCGCATACCCCTGGGCGTAGTCCACACCCATTTCCTGCAATTGCGCGATTATCTCTTGCTGCTCCACATGCTCGGCGATGGTAAGAATTCCCATTGTATGGCCCACCTGATGGATGGCTGTGACCATGGCTTTGTCACTTTGACTTTCGAGCATATCTTTCACGAAGCTGCCGTCAATCTTAAGAAAGTCAACCGAAAGGGTTTTGAGATATCTGAAGGATGATAAACCACTTCCAAAGTCGTCTAGCGCAACCTGGGCTCCTAAATGCCTGATCTCGCTGACAAAGTATTGTGCTCGATTGAGGTTCTGGATGGCGGCTGTTTCGGTGATCTCAAAACAGATCCACTCTGGGGGAATGGAATACTTATTGAACTGCGTTCGAACGAAGTCCAGGAGCGTTTCATCATTGAGCGAATTCCCGGATAAATTGATCGATAAGCGTAGCTCTCTGTCGCTCAGTTGGTTTGCCAGCGTTGAGAGAGCCGTTTGAAGCACCCAGCGATCTATAGACGACATCAGCCCGTATCGTTCTGCGGAGGGGATAAAGGTGTTGGGCAGGATGACCTGATTGTTATCGCCTTTCAACCTGAGTAGCAATTCATAATACTGAACATGGGAATTGTTTTCCACCAGCGGGACAACTGGCTGACAATAAAGCTGGAAGAGGTCCTTGTCGATGGCTTCCCGCAACTGAACCGCTTGCAAGATTTCACCGTGTCTTTGGGCGGTTTCGATGTCTTCGGCCTGATACACGTGAAAACGACCGCGTCCCAGATCCTTGGCTGTGTAACAGGCCACATCCGCTTCACTCAACGCCTGGGCGATGTTCGGTGTGTGATCGTTGATGGATACGATTCCTATGCTGACACCTACCCGAAAGCTCTGACCTTCCCACATAAATTGATATATCGACAATTGGTCGATGATTTTGTTGGCCGCCTCAATGGCCTTTTCTATAGGGCAGTTTTCCAATAACAAGCCAAATTCGTCACCCCCCAAACGCGCCAGCGTGTCACGATGACGAAACATACCGCTCAGCAAGCGCGAGACCTGTTTCAGCATTTCGTCCCCGGCGATATGCCCGACGGTATCGTTGATGACCTTAAACTGATCCAGGTCCAGGTAGCACAGGGTGTGCTGCAGGTTCCGCTTTCTGGCGCTTGTCAGCGAGCGTTCCAGTCTGACTTCGAATTCGCGGCGGTTGACCAGGCCGGTCAGTGTGTCGTGGGTGGCATCATAAGCCATCTGACGTTGGAGACGCCTGGCCTCGGTCACATCGTGAAAGACCAGTACAACGCCGATAATATGGCCTTCCCAGTTGCGGATTGGAGCGGCGGAATCGTCAATGCCGAACTCTCTGCCATCGCGCCGGATGAGAACGGTATGGTTTGCCAACCCGATCACCTTACCCTCTTCCAGACACCGTTCGACCGGATCCGGGATTGGTTTCCGATTGATTTCATTGATGATGTGGAATACACGCTCCAATGGCTGGTGATAGGCATCTTTCGCTGTCCATCCGGTAAGTTCTTCGGCCACCGGATTTAGATATTCCACGCGACCATGATGGTCCGTGGTGATGACCGCATCCCCGATCGAATCGAGTGTGACCTGGGCTCGTTCTTTCTCATCGAAAAGTGCCTCCTGGATTCTCTCGCGCTCATGCAACTGCTGTTCCATGTACAGCGAGAAGAGAAAAAACAGGAAAAATGGAATGAACAGGATTTCCAAGTAATCTTCATAGTTGTCGAAGTACGCGGTGATCTTCAAGTGTTCCAGTATGTTCGAAATTCCAACCAAAATGTACAGACTGACCCCAAGGCCCAGGAACAATTTGGAGGTCGCCCCGATTTTCTCTTTGGAGATTTGAAATATGAAAATTAATGCCAGGGTAAAGCCCAGCGTAGACAGGCTATCAAATATTACAACCCAGATATCCATCCACTACCCCCTGTTTTTATCCATTTTCCCGTTGCGACTCAGGTACCAGCATCCCATTGCAAATAAAATACCGGCTACGGCCAGTGAAAAATGTTCAACTAGATTGAAAAAGTTACCCCAAAAGTATCCCTCTAATATGGTTGTGGTGTAGGCGCAAAGCATTGCCCCAAATGCTGCGTAGAAGAAATATAACTTACCCCGTTCCACTTTCCTCGCAATGAAGACCAAAACCAGGATAGCCGCAAGGCCCGAAAACAGGTTCACCAGTTCGTTGTCTTGGATCATCTTGGAATCTCCCTTTGCATTCCCCGGCGAGAGATATTACCTCTCATGTTGGTGTGTACTGGATGAATTTGATTGGGAAATGGTATGCCATCCATTTTATCATTTATCGCTTCTGGCATAAAATTCTAACTTATAATGCACCAATCTATACGTATGAAGGTGCTTTTTTATGAAGAGGACTCTGTCACGGCGTGACTTTCTGAAACTGACCGGGCTTGGGTTGGGCGCAATGGCCTTCAAGCCTTTCAGTGCATTGGACTGGGAAATTTTATCCAGCCCCAAGCGGTTGCCTGCATTCCCGAACAGCGAAATTATCGGGCGTGTGGTGGATACGAATATCGACCTGCGCAGCCGTCCAACCAATGACCCCAGCCAAAATACCTCCCTTCGCAAGCTGAATCCCGATGAGTTGGTGCCATGGAATCGTGAGGTGGTTGGCAGGGTGGTCGGAGGTTTATCCAATCAGCGTTACGTTGAAACGCCGGAAGGCTTTATTTATGGCTCAGCCGTCCAACCCACGCGCAACTTACCCAATGTCCCTATCACGGAAATCCCCGCTGGAGGACTTGGATTCTGGGCGGAGGTGACTGTCCCATATGTGGACCTGGCACATGAAGGTGTAATTGCCTCACCCTGGTTGAAGGATCATATTGCCTATGATTTTCCGCCGCGTTTGTATTACGGACAGGTGGTGTGGATGGATAGCATCCGCACTGATAACGGTTTCCCGGAATATCGTTGGAATGAAGATGCCAACGGGCGTGGGTACGGATATGGTTCTTATGGGGAATATTTCTGGGGGGACGGGGCAGGCTTCAAAGTCCTGACTGATGCGGATGTGTCCCCCATCAGCCCGGATGTGGACCCGGCCGCAAAAACCATCTTATTGAACCTGTATTACCAGACCCTGTCCTGCTATGAGGGTGGCAACGAAGTCCATTTTTGCCGCGTCTCCACTGGAATGGTCAACGATCCTGCTACCGGTTTGGTGAGCGATGAATATGCCACCCCCGCCGGGACTCTGTTGACCCACTGGAAGATTATCTCCAAGAACATGACTGCTGGAGATGAGGCGGCAGGCTATTCCACCCCGGCGGTACCCTGGTGCACATATATTCAGGGTGGTATCGCCATCCATGGGGCGCACTGGCACAATGCATTTGGTGAACCTCGCTCGCACGGCTGTGTCAATGTCGACCCGCAGGATGCCAAATGGATTTTCCGCTGGACGTCTCCTTTTGTTTCCCTTGCCGCTGGCGAAGAGCGCCGTACGCTTCCTGATCATGGTACAGTTGTGAATTCTGTTTAGATCCACATAAAACCTGACAGGTCTTAAAAATGGGTTGACGGACTCGTGTCCTCGTCTACGACGGCTTTCTGTTTGTCAAGGCTGCTTGTAAGACCATTCAGGTTTAACTGCGTCGTTTCAGGGGCTTTTGTTTTAGTGGTAAGATTCACCCGATGCAACTCAACCTTGCCCTTGCCCAGATCAACACCACCCTTGGCGATGTCCAGGCGAATCTGGATAAACACCTGAGCCTGCTGGCTGAAGCCAAAAAGGGGGCTGCTGACCTGGTGGTCTTCCCCGAACTCTCCTTGACGGGATATGTTCTTCAGGACCTGGTGCCGTCTGTAGCTCACCAGCCGACGGATGATGATCCCGTCTTCAAGCATTTGCTAAAGGCGAGTCATGATCTGGACCTCGTGGTTGGCTTCGTTGACGAAGATTCCCGTCACCGCTTTTACATCGCTTCCGCCTACCTTTCCGGTGGTAAGGTAGTGCATGTTCATAGAAAAGTGTATCTGCCGACGTACGGTTTGTTCGACGAGGGGCGCTTCTTTGCTTGGGGTGATTCGGTGCGCGCTTTCGAAACCCGCTTCGGACGTATGGGAATCCTGATCTGTGAAGACTTCTGGCACGCCTCGCCGCCGTATCTGCTCTGGTTGGATGGCGCCGATATCATGTTATTCTCGTCTGCCTCTCCGGGTCGGGGATTGAACGTGGGTGAAAAGCTGGAATCAGCCCATTGGGTAGAAAATGTCAACCGTTCATACGCGAATTTGTTCACCTGCTTTGTGGCGCATAGCAACCGCGTCGGCTATGAAGACGGGCTCAATTTCTGGGGTGGGGCGACCGTGTTTGACCCCAACGGTGAACGTATTGCGCAAGGTCCATATTTTGAAGAAGCCCTGACAATGGCTACGATGGACTTGAACCAGTTGCATCGCACGCGTGCCCGTTTGCCTTTGTTGCGTGATGAGAGAACCTCATTGGTCGTGAGGGAACTCCGCCGTATCTTTGCAGATGACTCTCTCTATCGACCCGATGGAAAAGGATGATTTTCATTTGTTGGTATGAGCGATTTGTGTTTTAGTGTTTAGAGAAAGGAAAGCGTGTGAATTTAAGGGGTATGCGCTTGAAAAATAACTCAGGATTGTTGAAATTTCTTTTCAGAGTAGGCTTGGTTCTGTGCCTGATTGTTTTGAGTGTAGAAGCATTCGTCCAACCCGGTCACGCAATTCAAGAAAGCAAATTCACAATTGAAGGAGAATTAACTGACAGCCTGGGTGAGCCGGTCAAGGAGGCGCATATCAAGGCCTTCTCATCTGGGAGCGAAGAACCCCTGGCCGAAACTGAAAGTCGCGATGACGGAACCTGGACCCTGAACCTGGATACGTTTCCTGCTGAATCCCTGGAGATTCAGGTTGAGAGACCTCACTATATTTCTCAAAATATTACGCTGAATCAAACAAATTTGGGCGGACTTACTGATACGGGCATTTACCATATCGAGACGCTGGAGTTGGAGCGCAAGATCGATATCAGCTTTTGGATTGCCACTCTGGTCTTTCTGGCAGTCCTTCTTTTGATCGCCTTTGAGTTCCTGCACAGCGCCACGGCCGCACTGGCCGGTCTTTCAACCATCCTGCTGGTGTCCTACATTGGCGGAGCCTATAATCCAAGCTTGACGATTTATACTTTTGAGCAGGCCATCAGTTACATCGACTGGGAAGTTATCTTCCTGTTGATTGGCATGATGATCATCATCGCTATCATCGAAGGGACGGGTATCTTTCAGTGGATGGCTTTCCAGGCATATCGATTGAGCCGCGGGCGAAGCTGGCTGCTGGTGCTGATCCTGATGGCGATTACCGTGGTCGCCTCTGCATTATTGGATAACTTCACTACCATGCTATTGATGGTCCCGATCAGTTTGCAGATTGGGATGGCTCTGGGCATCAACCCGTTGTCGTTGATCATCCCGGAAGTGCTGGCTTCCAATGTCGGTGGCATCACGACCCTGGTGGGCACGCCGACCAACATCTTGATCGGTGCGTATGCGGGTATCGGTTTCAACGATTTTCTGGCCAACCAGACCCTGGGTGTATTCTTCGCTCTGTTGGTCATGGGCGGTTATGTGCTCTTTCACTATCGCAAGGAATTTAGAAAGCGCTCTGCGGGCATCTCCTCCACACTGTATGCCAAATTGGAGCATAATGCCGAAATTGAAAACAAAGGCGACTTGTGGAAATCGCTGATCGTCTTCGCGCTGGTCTTTGTCGGATTTATCCTGGGGGAGAGAGTGCATCTGGTCCCAGCCGTATCTGCACTTGCCGGAGCGACCGCTCTCCTGATCTGGCTAAATCCGGATATCCAGAAGATGATCAAGGCTGTCGACTGGACCACGCTGGTCTTCTTCATGGCATTGTTCATGGTCGTAGGCGCTATCCAGGAAGTGGGTTTGATCAGTTTCATTGCGCGTTGGATGACGGGTATTGTCGGCGATAATGTGATTCTGGCAATGTTCCTGATTGTCTTCGGGGTTGGTACACTGTCCACCCTGGTAGCCAATATCCCGTTGACTGCATCCATGCTGCCCATTGTGCGCATCCTGACAAACAGTATCCCCGGTATAAACAGTCAGGTATTGTACTATGCGCTTTCAATGGGAGCTGCAATGGGGGGGAACGGCTTTTTGATCGGTGGCGAGGCCAATCTGGTCACATCCGGTATTACCGAACAAACTGATTATCCCATATCGTTCAAGGAGTTTTTAAAAGTTGGATTACCGGTTACGTATTTGACTCTGGCGGTCGGTTTTATCTGGCTGTTAATTCGTTTTTAGGGTAGCTCCTGGGAGGCTAAAAAATGACAAACATTCTATGTCCGACACGCGGTGGAAAAGAAAGCCACCCCAACCAAGACTTTGCGATCAACCTGGCAAAAGAGCGTGGCGCAGACTTGTTGTTCATGTATGTTTCCAATATCCAGTTAATCAGTCGTTCTGGCCCCCCAATTGTGGTTGATATTGCCGAGGAGTTGGACGAGCTGGGCGACTTTCTACTTTCGATGGCCCAGGAACGTGCGCAAAAATCTGGGATGCTTGCCAAAACAACTGTTCGTCGCGGTGTCTTTTCAGAAGTGTTAAAAGAAGTCATTGTTGAAAAGAAAATTGACACTGTGGTTCTGGGAAGTGCTGCAGAAGAAGCAGGCATTGTCTCACATGAACATTTACAGGAACTGAGTGAAGAATTGGGCAAGGAATTGGGTGTAGAGTTCATTGTGGTTCAAGATGGACAGATGGTTTTTCATAGAGAGAAGTAAAATGTGCTTATCCTGGAGTATTTAGAGATCGTGTTGTACTCGCAGGTATAATATCTTCATTCATTCAAATCAGTTTGTAAAAATATTTAAGTTGTTAAAAAAGTGACAATCCCCGAAAACGATCTTTCGATAAATCCTGAACTGGCTCGTAAAATCCTGACCGGTTTCATCAAGAGCGAAATCACGCGCGTTGGATTCGAACACGCTGTGGTGGGGCTTTCTGGCGGCATTGATTCGGCCCTTTCCTGCGTATTGGCAGCCGAAGCGCTTGGCCCGGAAAATGTTTTGGCCGTGCGCATACCCTACAAATCATCCTCGCCCGAGTCGCTGGAACATGCTCAAAGGGTCATTGACCAGTTCAATGTTCGTAGCGAAACGATTGAGATCACCGGTATGGTGGATCCACTGATCAACCGCGATCCTGAAATGTCCAAGCTGCGTAAGGGAAATATCATGGCGCGCGCACGCATGATCGTCCTGTATGATCAATCGGTGGCTTTCAATGGGTTGGTGGTCGGCACGGGCAACAAGACCGAAATCCTGCTTGGATACAGCACGTTGTGGGGCGACTCGGCTTCTGCGCTCAACCCAATCGGTGATTTGTACAAAACCCAGGTGCGGCAACTTTCCCGGGCAATGGAAATTCCTCCTGCTATCGTGGATAAACCACCTTCTGCTGACCTGTGGGTGGGCCAGACCGATGAAAGTGAACTTGGTTTCACTTACGAAGATGTCGATAAACTGCTCTATTTGCTGGTTGATCAGCGCTACAATCCGCAGGAATGTGTGGAGGCTGGCTTCGACCGATCTTTTGTGGACGGTGTCGTGAAGCGCATCCGGCGCAACCAGTTCAAACGCATGTTGCCGCCCATTGCCAAGGTCAGCAATCGCACCATTGGATATGACTTTCTTTATTTGAGAGATTGGGGTACATAAACCGGTAAACAGGAAAAAAGTCTCCGCGATACGTAAAAAATGGGCAGTTAATTCCAGAGACTGCCTTTTTTATAATGCCGTAGAAGGCAATCTTTGAATGGAATACAGACACATGAAACTTCACATCCCACCCGCATTAAAACATCGCCGCTTCTTTTACCTGTGGCTTGGATTGTTGATCTCCGTTGCAGGCTCTCAGATGCAAATCTGGGCACTATTCTGGCACATCCGTGAATTGACCGACCAGCCCATCGCCCTGGGCGGAATTGGGGCGGCTCGCATCCTGCCTGTGGTCCTGTTTGCGCTGATCGGCGGCGCTTTCGCGGACACGTATAACCGTCGTAAAATCTTGTTCATCACACAGACCTCTCAGGCGCTGATTGCCGCCGCCCTGGGCTATTTCACACTGACCGGGGAGATCACTATCTGGCATATCTATGCATTGACTGCCCTCCAGGCTGTTGCTCTGGCTTTTGACCTTCCGGCGCGTCAGGCCCTGGTACCCAACCTGGTTCCGGCTAAGGACCTCTCGAACGCCTTCAGCATGACCTCCATTGCCTTCCAAACGGGTTCCATCGTCGGCCCGGCATTGACGGGTATTTCTATCGCTTTGGCGGGGCAGTCTGCCGTGTATTTCATCAATGCGGCTACCTATGTTGCCATTATCTTAGCGATCATCTTGATCGGCGAGGTCACCCAAAGGCGCAATGTGACCACGCGTGGCGTGAGCCGGGAAGCCATTGTGGATGGGATTAAGTTTATCCTCAACCATCCCATCATTATGTCGACCATGGTATTGGATTTTGTGGCCACCTTCTTTGCATCAGCCAACACGCTAATGCCCATCATTGCCAGGGATGTGCTGAATGTCGGTGTGGTCGAGTATGGTTGGCTTTCGGCGGCTGCCTCCGTGGGAGCGGTGTTGGCTGCGTTGATTGTCTCCCAGATACAGGAACTAAGAAAACAGGGACCGCTGTTCCTGGGGTCGGTGGTTGTGTTTGGGGTGGCTACCATCATTTTTGGCCTCAGCAAGCTTTTCGTCCTGGCCTGGTGCGCGCTGGCCGTCACAGGTGCAGCTGATTCTGTCAGTACCATTATCCGTAATACCATCCGTCAGTTACAGACCCCGGACGAACTCCGTGGGCGTATGACCAGCGTCAACCAAATCTTCTTCCAGGGAGGTCCGCAACTGGGTGAAATCGAGGCCGGGTTGGTGGCGCAGTTCTTTGGTGCGCCATTTGCTATCCTCACCGGTGGAATCGGGTGTATTTTGGGCGTGCTGTGGATCGCTCGCAAGTGGCCCCAGATGACGGCCTACAATGGTGACGAGCCAGTTCTGGCCGGAGCTATGGCGGATTAATTTGGATATCCTTTTGTGTGAAAACTATTAGAATATGACTTTTGGGTGTTGACTTTGGGTTCGAATCCTTATATACTTTTTGCAAGGTAAAAGCCCTATGCGAGTATCAACGACCAAGAGTAAACTGATCGATTGCTGAGAGGCACGCGTGCGTACGCGTGCCTTTTTGTATTAAAAAAGGAGACAAAACATGGACTATGGGATGATCGGCAAGATTCAGAAATCCAAGCACTATGCTGAAGAACGGGAACGGTTTCAGTTCAAAAGTTTTGAACTCACTTTCGACGGTGACAACAACCCTCACACGATTAAGTTCGATAACAAAGCTTTCAACTGTGACTGCGAGTTTTTCTTATCGCACGGACACTGTGCTCATACCATGGCGCTTGAAACCCTGCTTAGAGATATGATCCCTGCGCCCGCATAAGTATAGACAAAGAACACCGAAGGAACAAGAACCGTCCTCTGTCATCATAGCGGAAGACGGTTCTTGTTTTATTGCTAGGGGAGCAAAGATTATAGAAAAATAAGTTGGGTAAGCGATATTGTTCTTTGCGGTAAAATACCCTCATGAAGTCCAGGTTATCACGTCGAGACTTTTTGAAGCTGAGTTCGCTGGCCTTGGGTGGAGCGGCGTTTTCGCCGTTCAGACCCGATTCCATCAACTTTGACGATAGCACGGTTGTGCGGGTCACGACCAATGCTGTCAGCGTGCACAGCGGTCCTGACGATGAGAACAGGATTACTGGCACCTGGTACCGTGATGAACTGATCCATGTGTATGAAGAGGTGATCGCGGAAGAGCCGAAGTATAACCCGGTCTGGTATCGTGTCTGGGGTGGGTACATGCATCGCGCTCGTTTACAGCGCGTCAAATTCTTATACAACCAGCCTTTGAGTTTTATTCCGGAAGGCACACGCCACCTGGCGGAAGTGACGGTCCCATTCACGCAGCCCTGGCGGTTCACAGAGACTTACGGCTGGCAGCCCTTGAATATGCCTCCCAACCTGAACACCAACCCGCCGATCTATTATGAATCTGTACATTGGGTTGATGAAGTAACGGAGGGCCCGGACGGCGGTCCCTGGTATCGAATTTTCGATGACCTGGATGGCGCGTACTATGTGGCCGCTCCCCACCTGCGGATCATTCAACCTGAGGAATTTGCTCCCATCAGCACGGATGTGCCTCCCGAGGGCAAACGTCTCGAAATCAATCTGACCACGCAGACCCTGTCTGCGTTTGAATATGATAAGGTTGTCTTTAAGACCAAAGTTGCCTCAGGGATTCCAGGTGGTCCATCTGGCCTGAATGAGATTTCAACGACAACTCCTTCCGGTGAATTTTTCATCAGGGAAAAAATGCCTGCCAAACACATGGGCTTCAGTTTTTATGGCGCGACCAAGGGAAACTTACTGGCCGATGCGGATGGATATGTGCTTCCCGGCGTATCGTGGACATGTTTTTTCACCGAAGTGGGCCATGCCTTCCATGGCACGTACTGGCATGAAAATTTCGGGGTGCCGATGAGTCACGGCTGTATCAATATGCGTTCGGAAGAAGCCAAATGGCTGTTCCGCTGGGTATACCCGGTCTTCGACCTGGCTGAGGGAAATATCTACAAACGCGGTCGGGGCACACCGATTACGATTTATTACGGCTGATCTATGCCTGATTTGACCTGGCCTGAGAAGCGCCTTACTGATCCAGCCCCCGCCAACCTCGTAACAGATGCCATTGTATATCCTCAAGGACATGGTTACCCGGATGCACAACCTGAAAACCATTTAATTTGGGGGGATAATCTGCCAATCATGGCGGCTCTGTTGTCGGAGTATGAAGGGCGCATAAACTTAATCTACGCTGACCCACCGTTTTTCACCAACCGCAATTACCCTGCTCGAATCGGACGCGGTGAGGATTCACGCAAACCGGACGAATGGCAATTAACCGAAGGATATAAGGATCACTGGCCTGATCTGGATGCTTATCTCGATTTTCTCTATCAGCGTCTGGCATTGATGGTTCGTTTGCTCGCGCCAAACGGGACCCTGTACCTGCATCTCGACTGGCATGCTGATTCATACGCCCGATTGCTTCTCGACGAACTTCTCGGCCCAGAGAACATTCTCAATGAAATCATCTGGACATATCACGGTCCATCACCCATTCGAAGTGCTTTCAACCGCAAACACGATACGATCCTGGTCTATGTAAAAGGCAAAGATTATACGTTTAACGCGGATGCTGTGCGTGAGCCCTACAACCCCAATACTGTAAAGACATTTGAAGCATCTCCCAAGGCCGGGTTTGGCAAAGCGCCCGATCTGGAGCGCGGTAAGGTTCCGGAGGACTGGTGGTACTTTCCGGTTGTAGCCCGTTTGCACAACGAACGCACAGGCTACCCAACACAAAAACCGGAAGCTCTGCTGGAACGCATCATCAAGGCTTCATCGAATCCAGGTGATCTGGTTGCAGACTTTTTCTCTGGGTCAGGGACTACACCCCTGGTAGCAGCTAACCTCGGACGGAGATTCATTGTCACTGACGCAACTTTTCGCGCGGTTCATACAACCCGCAGCCGGCTGACCGCTTCGCAGGCTCCGTTCACGCTGGAACATGATTCTGTTTTCCCTTTTCACCCGGAGCCGACCACTGGAAAATTGTCACAGCGGGATGGAATTCTGAAACTCGAAACAAATCTCGATTTAGATTATTGGGAAATAGATCCAGCCTGGGATGGAAAAATCTTCAAGAGTGCCGGGCAGGCCGTTCGTCCGGCGCGAAGCGATGATGTCCCCTGTGAATTAAAAATAAAAACCGGACAGGATGTCTGTGTCCGGTTGGTGACGGTTCAGGGGGAGCAATTCCAGCTATCCTGAGACGGGTTTACACGTCCAGTCGATAGCCCACACCGCGGATGGTTTTCAGGAATTTCGGTTTGAGGGGGTCAAGCTCAATAGCGCGCCGCAGCCAGGAGATGTGTACGTCCAATGTGCGCGTGTCACCAGTGTAATCAGTTTCCCATACTTTTTTGAAGAGATGTTCGCGCTCCACGACTTCACCGTGATGTTCCATTAGAATTTCCAGCAGGGTCACCAGGCGCGGCGTGAGTTTGGCGTTTTTTCCGAGACTACGCACGCGGCGACGGTCTACATCAAGCCGGATGGAGCCTACCTGGATGACGTTATTGCCGTCACCGGGCAATAAGGGTTTGATGCGGTTCGACAACTTTTGCACGGTAAAAGGCAGATTTAAGATCACATCAGCTGCATCTTTTGAGACTTCTCTGTCTTTTTCAAGGATCAAGATGATAGGTAGATTCTCTTGTTTATCCTTCAGAGATTGGCAAATGCGTACGCCGCTGCTGCGTAAAGAAGCGGCATTAACAACTACCAAATGTGGTGACACTTTCTTCAGCCGTGAGATGGCGTCTTTTCCGCTTTTGGCTGAAACAACATCAAAGCCCTTCTTCTGCAAGTCTGTCGCAAAAGAAGGGATTTCTGCGTGTCGGCCTTCTATAATGAGAATAGTTGCGTCTGTCATCTCGGTCTGGTTTCTGTCCGTTATACCGCTGGCAGACTGCCTTATCTGAAGTTATATTGAAAATAAATGCAAATTTATTAGATTTGAATGGCAGCCCGTGAATGTTAAAACATTATACACCAAATCTTAAGAAATGTTTTGTGGCACCAAAGTACTGTTTTTCTTTAACATTTCTCATCTGTCATTTAGGTTCAACTTGACGCAATATGACAGGTATGGTAACATCTGCGAACTTCGATGCGGGGTAGAGCAGTGGCAGCTCGTCGGGCTCATAACCCGGAGGTCGCAGGTTCGAGTCCTGCCCCCGCTACTAAATGGTGAAAAAGCACTTTTCGGTGCTTTTTTGCTTTAATTACTTATCTAGACTCCTCGGCTACTAGGACTGACCTTTACATTAGGAGCCTTTGGATTGAAGGGAAATACTCGTTTATCAAGAACCTAAGGTTTTCCTTGGGTGGCTAAACCCCAATCCCCAGCGTATATAACACCCACAACCCGCTGAAATAAACCAGCATCAAGAGCAGCGCATCCAGTTCGATGTAGAGCAGGCGGCGTTCCAGGCGCGCCAGGTTGCCGAGCAGACCCAGGGTGGTGAGAATCAGGCTGAGCATGGCGGCGATGGCAAAATTGCGGTCGATAGCGCCGAGAAAACGACCGGAGGTCAGGAATACGTCTGTCAACCCCAGGGCAAACATGTTGAAGACGTTTGAGCCAAACAAGTTCCCGACGGCCAGGTCATAAGCCCCGATGCGGGCTGCGGAAATGGTGGTGACCATCTCTGGTAGAGAGGTGACCATGCCGAGCAGGATTATGCCCACGAAGCCGGTGCCCAATCCGGTGATCTTAGCGATGGTTGCACTGGATGAGACCAGAAACGGCGCAACAGCGACCAGGATGGTAGTGGCAATCCCAAAGCCGAGTAATGCCTTCCATAATGGAGGCAGCTTAGGGTCAAGTTCTGCCGCGCTGGGGACGGAGGGAGAACTGTTACCCTGAATCAATCGAATCCCACCGATGTAGACCACCATCAGCATCAGACTGTCCAATCCCACCCAGCCGATTTTCCAATCCTGGTTGATGTCGATGAAGAAGATGGCCATACCGATCAGCAGGATCGCCAGCCCGGCGGTCAGGGCGTGTTTCATAGCCACCTGGCGCAGGATGCGCTTGTTTTGGTTGGTCAGGTCTAATATGGCAAGCATGAACATGTTGAACATATTAGAGCCGAACATATTGCCCGCAGCCAGGTTAGGCACATTTTGATTGAGAGAGTTGATCGTGGTCAGCAATTCCGGTAATGACGTAGCGCCCGCCAGCAACAATGTACCCACAAACATTCCGCCCAATTTTGTGCGTATCGCGATAATATCGCCATATTTGGCGAGTTGCATGGCCGTGAAGACCAGGATCGTGGAGGCGACAATGAATTGAACCCAGACCATTATTCTTCCGTCTCTTCTTCGTTTTCATCTGGTAGGCCTTTGACGATTTCAATCGGCCAGGCTACCAGGATACCGGTATGCGGTCCATCCAGGTCTCCAACGATGGCTTCTGCGGCTTGCAGCGCGTTTTGGACGATATCACGGCTTTCAACCACCACGAACAAAGTCATGTGGTTTTCCAGGCGTGCGCCTCCCACCAGGGACGCAAAATCGAAACGTGCACCCAACATGGACTGCTGAATTCGGCGGCGTTGCCAACCTGTACTTTCCATGATGGTCACACCACGCACACCGATTTCGTTCCAGGCGGTCAGGATTTCATCGAGGCGGTCAGGATCGTCAAGAACAAAGAGCAGTGCATACACGAGAGCCTTCCTTTCAGAGCAGGGTTGTTGTGAATAGCTAGTAGTTTAGCTAACATTTATTGTCGGATACAAGCGGTGTAACTTGATGCGAGCATCTTCTGTAGTGAAGCGCCA
>JASFRG010000034.1:0-30871 GCA_050115035.1 Anaerolineales bacterium
CTAATCTCCAATCAAGACTTCGCATCTCCCTGGATTAGGACTGTTTCTCTGGTCCTACACGGGAGTGCGGCGCTTCGAATCTTATGACCGGATTGATGAACTATCTACAGTTAACCATATAACGCCAGATTTTCCCCCTGTCTTCTTGACCGTAGGCAATAAAGATGCACTTGAACCTCAATCACTAGAGTTCATTCAAGTGCTGAAGGACAATGGAGTGGAGGATGAGTCCGTCTTATTTGCCGGTACCGATGCCCACTTAGGGCATGACTATATGATGGATTTAGACACCGTGCCTGCTCAACGAACTTTGGAGAAAGCACTTAATTTTCTACTAAGACATAGTGGTTTGTAGCCTCGGTTGGTTTTCTCCCATATTAGAATTTTTGAGTGCTAGCGCATGATGGACTTCAGTCATTAATCAGTTAACCAAGGAGGATTTGGTTACGCCATATGAAAAAGGAATACACTTCATTACACTGCTTGTGCAAGAGTTTGAAACCTCGACAACAGATCAATGCTTTCCGCGGGTTGTCAGCGACAAGCTTTGGTTTTGTCCTGGAGCACACTCAGGGTTTCAGTACAACCAAAGAGATAGCCCAAAAAGAGTGGGGTCAATGGGATTGTGATACAGTTCCTCACTTAGCGCAATTTGCCCCATACTTCCTGCAGATACGTGCCAACAGTTACTTCCGATTTATGCTTAGAGTCTATCTTGATGTCCTTCAGGCTGCCGGAGTAGAAAATGAGACCACTTGAGATCGCGCTGTCGCTTATCAACGTACTGATTCTTTTCATACTCACGATTCCGGGGCTTCGCACGAGGCACTGGATGGTCAATGTGACCCTCTTTGCCTTGCCATTTGCCGGCATTCAGATTTTGGTCGAGGGTCCGCGCTGGCAGATGGTTCCAGCATATGCATTGTCAGTGTTTTTTGCCTTAGTATGGCTACTCCTCAATTTAGAGCCCGGCACTCGGTTTATCCAGCGAATCGTCTCCCACCCTCTTGAAATCGGACTATTTTTTGTTCTGGCCATATTTGGATTGACCGTCTCAGTTGCTCTACCACTGATATTCCCAGTTTTTCACTTTCCGAAACCGACCGGACCCTACGCGATCGGCACGTTGACGTACCATTGGATCGATACCAGCCGTCCCGAACTATTTACCGCCGACCCGAATGATCATCGTGAATTGATGGTGCAGGTCTGGTACCCTGCCCAGAGTGAGCCATCGATGCCGCGCGCTCCTTACTTGTCAGACCCTGAGATATTTGCACCAGTAGCGCGGCTGATGCACTTGCCAAGCTTCATTTTCGGACATCTCAAGTATGTCACCACCAATGCTGTCCCATCGGCGCCCATGGCAGATGACGAATCCAGTTACCCGGTGCTGATCTTCTTATCTGGGCGCCTCGGCTACCGCCAATCGAATACCTTCCAAGTAGAAGAATTGGTCTCACACGGCTATATTGTCGCGGCCATCGATCAACCATATGCCGCAGCCGGCGTAGTTTTTCCAGATAGGCACTTGGTAACCATGGATCCACGTATGTATGATCCCGCACATCCTGGGCATCCTGCCTTCTATAACACTGCTATTCCTTTCCTAGCACAGGATGTCAGCTTCACACTGGATCAACTCGCTGCCCTCGACCGTTCCGATCCCAACGACATTCTGAAAGGACGGCTGGACATGACTCGCGTGGGCATCTTCGGAGTCTCACTGGGAGGCATTGAAACTGGCGAAGCTTGCCTGCGGGAGCCGCGCTTGCGAGCTTGCCTGGTGATGGACGCTTTTATGCCTGCCGACGTAGTACGATCGGGATTGCATCAGCCGACCATGTGGATCAGCAGGGATGCCAAGACTATGCAACGCGAAGGTTGGGCTCAGGCCGATATAGACGAGACGCAAACCACAATGCGCGCGGTGTATCAAAGCATCCCTGTAGGCGGCTACCTGGTGCGGGTGCCCGGCATGTTCCATCTTAACTTTACCGATGCCCCCTACTTTTCACCACTTGCACCGCTATTAGGTTTATCCGGACCATTTGATGCAAAGCGTGGATTTGCTATCATCAATGCATACTCGATTGCTTTTTTCAATCAGGAACTCAAGAACCAACCGTCTGTGCTCCTAAATGGCTCTTCGAAACAATATCCTGAAGTGCTCTTCAAGAAACGCTAGTCTTCTTCCTATGAGTTGCATAAGACACTAAATAGAAGGCTGATTACAGCTTCTTTGAAGCTAGACAGATTCTACTCGTGATGGTTGCCCTAGGCATGCTCAGGGCGATCTTTGAGCATGCATGCTTCCAAAAGAGCGCACCAGCAAACCCAGCCCCTTCTGATCACTGAACCAACAGACGCGGCCCTCCTTGTACGACGTGCGTGCATCACCCAGCAGGAGAACAGGCAAGCATAGGTGCCAATGTGAAGATAGAGTATGCCCAAGGTTCCAGAGTGCGGCATACGGGCATGATATTTAGAGGAAAGACCAGAAACCTTTTCAAGAACATTCTGTTCATTCTAGTTTGACACAATCATTTTGGGATTAGAAAGAGAAAGGAAAATATAAATATGTTACGTTGTATTCCGTTCCTTCTGTTTGATGGGAATTGTGCAGAGGCAATGACCTTCTATCATAAATGCCTGGGTGGAGAACTTACTCTTATAAAGCTTGGTGATACTCCAATGAGTGCTCAGTTTCCATCAGAAAAACATAATAGAATTATCAATGCTCAATTAAAAAGTGACGCTATTGAAATTTCAGCAACAGACTGGATGGCTTCTCCTGCATTCGAACCAAAACAAGGCAATACATATGCAATCTTTGTTATTGGTGAATCATACAACGAACTAAAAACAGTTTTCGACAAGCTCAAGGAAGGAGCTGAACAAGAAAGACTTCAAGAGTTACACGATATGCCTTTCGGAATATATGGACAGTTCTATGATAGGTTTGGGGTTCAGTGGATCTTCAGGGGAAATTCGGAAAAACAGGGAGCATAAAATGTGTGATTTATAGGACATAGTTCACATTGAAAGAATGTCTATGAATCACACATATAAAATAAAGGGGCGTCAACAACCACCTGAGTGTTCAGGAGCAGAGTGAAGCTAAAGTTTCACGCTCCGTTCTGTTGTGGGGGCGGGGTCGTCACTAAACCCACCGTCGCTAACCCTGAATAATTGACAGCGAACTGCATACTCAAATAAAGGCGGCAATATGTTGACGCACCCATGTTTCAAAGCTGCGTGGCTTTCTCCCAGTGACTTTTTCAACGTCTTGGGTAAGATAAGCAAATCGCCCAGCTCTAATAAGTGAATAGGTTTCCATCAAGCCATCCACTGTATATTTTGGCGCTCCCATTCTCGCAAATATTTTGCCTTGCTCGGTTTCGGAAATCTCAACGTGCCGAACAGGTCTTTCAATGACCTTCGAAAGCACCGCGGCCATATCTCCGAAGCTCAGAAGTTCGGGACCTGTGAGTTCGTAAGCAACATTTTCGTGATCCTTCGAGGTGAGAGCTGCCTTAGCCACTGCAGCGACATCCCATGGATCAATAGCTCCAAGCTTGCCACTGCCGCCGGCCGAACGAATTACCCCATCTTGCCGAACGCTTTGTGACCAGGAGAGCGCGAAATTCATGAACATGCTTGGTCGTAAAATTGTCCAGGTAAGACCAGAAGCGCGTATCAATTCTTCTCTTTCTTTATGCCAATGCCCGTGTCCCTCCACAGAGGTCCAGCCAGCTTCTTGAGTTGAAATCTTGACAATATGTTTTGCCCCAGTTTCCTGTGCTGCAATCAACGCGTTTTTGTCTTGCCGTGTGCTAGAGGTAATAAGAAAGAATCGTTCAACATTTTTCATAGCTGGAATCAAAGATTTTATATCGTCGAGGTTGCCATTGGCAACTTCAATCTTATCTCCGAATTTGGTTGCCTTTTTGGGGTCTCTAGTAAGTATGCGTACCTTTTCTTTACCCTCAGCGAGTTGAGTAACAAGCTCTGTTCCAATTGTCCCAGTGGCTCCAATAATGAGAATCATATGGGTAACTCCTTTGCACTTTGCCTTTTATCGAGTAAAATAAGCAACAATATGTTGCTTATACAACTACACGTTGTTTATCGTGATAATAGCAATTAGATCTATCACTGTCAATCATCAAATTCATTTATTTTGTCGCTAATGCAACAGGAAACAACAAAATGACGCAAAACAAAAATCGTATGGAAGATTTGCGCGTGCGCCGTACACGGTTATCTATACAAAACGCCTTTATTGAACTCACCATTGAGAAAAATTTTAGCTCTGTGACAATTGCTGATATTGCTGAGCGAGCAATGGTTAATCGATCAACATTTTATCGCCATTTCCAAGACAAATATGATTTGCTTGATCAATATATGGATGATCTTTACCATCTGCTTGACCTGCCCGAATCAACATCCCCCGAAGCACAAGACTCACCGCCAATCGGGCTAATCCAAATGATGGAACATCTCCAAGTTCACTCCGGTTTCTATTGTTCGATGTTAGGCTCGCAAGGATATCCTCCCTTCACGGAAAAGCTTCGAGAGTATATCGAAAGAAGAATCCAGCGTTCGCTTCCAACTGAAATTTCTCAGCAACGACCAGGACAACCCCCATTGGATATGATCTTGAGTTCCATTTCCAATTCAGCAGTTGGATCAATAAGATGGTGGTTGGAAAATAGCACTCCTTATACACCTTTACAAATGGCTACTTGGTTAGTTCAGCTTAGCAATACATACCTAAGATCTACCTTGGACTGAAACCAAAGTCCAAATTTTTGGAGCGATATAAAGTAGATTTAGATAATAAAGCGGGCTAACACGGCGTACTCAGAAACAGCTCTGTTTTTTGTATGAAAAATGATGGCAACATCATGCAGAGGTTCTAATGAACAACTCTATTTGTTTTGGGAAAAAATGAAGGTTCGCCTACATATGTGGGTGCACGCGGACGCGAGCCGTTCAAACTGTCGAATATGCACCAAACTGACTAAATAGCATCTGATTCCCAAAATAAGGCTCTTCGCGAACCAATGATTAAAATTCAACAACCAATGGCGATCTCTATATATGGGATAATAGCCAAAAAATGCATTTTTACCCAATATGTGTGTCCCAATATATGGAAGAGTTGGTACTCTTGTGTTTGCTGATCAGACTATAATTTTGGATAACAAAGAAAAATTCTTATTTTGAGTTTTTCGACAGTCTCGTTAGCCTGCATCTCGCATTACAAGAAGGTATTCAACGCATAGACATTTTGTCACCCCTGGCTTTTCTAGATCGCATGTTCGATACCCGTCGGGGCCGCAGAGCGTAATAAACGCAAAATCTGACGTTCGGTGAGTACTCACCGAACGTCAGATTTTTTAATTACTCAACATATATTTTCACATGGGGTAGATCGCCATCAATAATATGAGTACACTACTCATATTACAAAATCTTGCTAATCTTGGTCTCTATAGGTCAATTTACATTATAATGATGCGAACGAATATCAAAGCGATGGATGAGTTTCAGGAAGAACACTATCTTTTACAAATCCAATTACCCTTACAACGTAATCACCTTCCCGCCATGTGATATTGGGGAATAAAAAATGTGCGGAATTATATGTTATTACGGTCATACAAACGGGGTAACTCATATTCTCAAAGCGCTACATTTACTTGAATACAGAGCGCCTGATTCTTCTGGAATAGCAATCCTTGATGAGCTTGGGGACTATGCCGTGCGTCGCAGTGTCGGCCCCGCACGCCAGTTGATTGAAAAAATCAAAGCAATTCCACTCTATTCTTCTGGCGACAGCAGTGACCCCGTTCAGCACGCTTTTCGTCTGGTAGGCGCACACATTGCCAGTCGCGCCGATCTTGACCCTGATCTGATGAAAGTACTTACCCGTAAGCTTCAGTCACGAGTGCCTGAGGAGAGCTACACTAATTGGAGACAGGCTTGGTCTGAAGAAGTCGGGCTGAATATTCCGGGGCCGGCTTTCGCTGTTGCTGTGCGCCAGTTTCAAGAAACCTTCCCTGGATTGTCTGAGAATCTCAAAGAGGGTGATTGGGAAAAGTTTGAAAACCTCACAGCTAAAGCAATGTCCCAAATTGTGATCGGCCACGGACGCTGGGCTATGGTCGGTGCCGTGACTGAAGAGAATGCCCATCCCTTCCTTGATCGCAGCGAAACACGTGTCGTCTGTGAGAACGGCTCCCACAACGCTAATCTTCTGCTGGGCGTGCGGGAAGAGCAGGAAGGCTGGTGGCACGAGCGTGGACTTTCCGAAGGTGAGCCGGTACACCGCTCACAGAACACCACCGAGGTGATCGTTTATGAGTGGGAGCAAGCAGCCATCCAGATCAAGGAGGCTGAACTTGAGGAAGAGAGTGCTCATTTCATCAAGCAGTTGAAAATATGGCATGTTGAGGATATGGAGGAACAGGCGCTGCGTCTCACGCTCCAGCGGCTGCGTTCGGGCAACGCCCATGCCTGCGCTTTTCACAGCCGACACAACCCGGGCGTGCTGTATGTCAGCAGCCATAACAAGCCGATTGCCATCATCACCAAAATAGTAACGTGTGAGGAAACAGGAGAGCAGCAGCATGAAATCATGGTGGCTTCGGACGTGAACGCCGCCTTAGCTCTATGGCCCAGGGAACAGGTTGAGGCAGCGCTTAAGCAAATCGAAGCGAACCAGGATAAGGACAAGAAAGAAGCGGGCGGGGATTTGGACACCGACCGAAAGCATCCATCCATTTTAAGTCAATTCAACGTGGAGGTGATCTTTCTTGATCAAAATTTGAATGGGGGAAAAGAACTGTTTGCCCGTATCGAAAATCAGATTGAAAATGGAAAAGTTATCCCGCACATCCAGGTCACCCATTATGACGGTACGCCGGTGGCTGTCATTCCGCAACGGATTCAAATCAACCCTTCCATGGCCGGGGAGCATGGGTTTCCGTCCTATACGGAATTTCACATTGCGGAGATTCCGGTTGTTCTCGACCAGATCATGGAAGAATACACCCGCTCCGGAGAAATCCATCTGGAGAGCGCTGGGGTAGAGGATGAAGTCTATTCTCCGGGAATCAACGTCGACAGGTTGAAAGATCGTTTTGGACCAAATCTGGAACGCATCAAACGGCTGGTATTGATCGGTGAGGGCAGTTCCTGGCGGGATGCGCAAGCCGCAGCTCCCCTGTTCCGAAGCCTGCTACCGGATATACTGACAGTTATCTACCGCCCTGTGGAAGTCCTTAACTTGGGAGAATCGACGGACCCGGACACAGACCTGGTCTTTGAAATCTCATGGTCCGGTACCACAGACTCTATTCTGAAAACCGACAGTTGGTTGGCCGAGGGTGATGTGTTACGGGTTGGTATCACAGGCCGCCCGCAAAGCGACCTGGGGCGGCGCACAGCCCATAGCGGGGGTACGCTGGATGTGCATTCGGGAATCGAGGTATCCGTCGCCACAGTAAAGGGCTTTGAAGCCATTTTGATGACTTTGAACCTGACGGCGCTCTACCTAGCTGATGTTTCTCACCAAACACACTCTTCAGGTGAGTTGGCCCGTTTGTTTGACGAATTAACACTCCTGGTCCCAGAGCATGTGCGTTCAACGATCGAGGATAAAGAACGTCGCGAACGCATCAAACAAGTAACCAGGCGCTACCGACATTTCAACAAAGTGGCCGTGGTGGGGAATAGTCCTATCGACATCGAAGCCGAACTGAAAGTCGAAGAGTTAGCCCAAATCCTGGCTTGCACGTTTGACTTTCATGCGCCTAGTCTGCGCTCTTTGATGGAACGTAGTGCCATCGTCAGGGATGACCGCCAGCGGGCGCTGTTTGTCGTCAACGCGACCTCGGAAGAGTCCCAAAAAGATGCCAACGCTGTCATCAATTACCTGAACGCGTTGGGCGTTTTCTGCATCGTGCACACCACACCCGGCGCGTATGCAGATTCTTGGGATTCCCTGGAAAATGTAGAAATCTTCCAATCTCCACAGGTTTTGGAGGCCCTGCAAGCGCTGATCGATGCGCCTTTTTTCTTCGACTTTGCAGTCGCGTTGGCTTATGCGCGCGGTTTATCCCCCAGGGAAATCGACCGGCCGCGTAATTTAGCCAAATCGGTCACCACCACGGGAGCAGAAAAGAGAGCGGATGTCGAATCTCGCTACGAATTCATCAATATCGGATTAAAGGAATTCGCCCGGGGTCAACCCGCACAAGAAGCCTGGGACGCCAAGTCAAAGGGTCCCTCTCGCATGGCTTTGCAGGCCAGCACTTCGCTCAGGTCCGCGCTGGCTGTGCTTACAGAGGACCTTCCCGAACGTTTGGCGCTGGAACCGGACGAACACCTGCTATTGGTGGCGGACACGGAAGCGACCGAAAATGCCGGGAAAATGTCTCGCGGTGCATGGATCGAACTTTTTGGATTGGATATCACCGTGTTCCGGCGCTTCCTGGACGAAATGCCGCCAAGGATTGAAGGCACAAAATTGATCCAACTCGTGCGCGCCGGGGCCATTCTAAAAATCCGGGATTCCGAAACAGTCGCACTTCCCACAGACATTTCGCCCCTGCAGTTGGAATTGTTGGGTACGGTTTATCTGATCGGCCTGGCGGTGCGCCTGGCCCGTGAGCGTGGCATCAAGGTTCAAGCCTGGGAACGCGGCATTGCCCGCCTGCCACTGATCGTCTCAGAGATATTGGAGAACGAAGAATATTCACAAAGTGTGAGCGCCATCTTGGCTCCTTACATTCAAAATGGATATGATAAAGCTCAGGTCATTGGTGGTGGGCAGGATTTTGCAGCGGCGGCCAGCATCGCGCGCTCCCTGCGCTCGCGTGGTTTTATGGCCGAGGCGCTGTACACCGACTCGGCCTGGCACGGCCCGTTGGCAACCGTCGGCGGGCCGGATGGCGAGCACGACACCTTGATTATCATTCTAGCCACCGATCCGCTCTTCCAGGCGGCTGCGATGGTGGACACGCAAGTCTACCGCACGCGCAATGCCCCCGTGCTTCTGGTTGTTCCGGATGGCAACCAGGAGCATCCTGCTGTGAAGGGTGTGGATGCCTCCGCTGTGTTGACCGTGCCCGCATTGCCCCGTCCGTTCGTGCCAGTAGCCAATATTGCCCTTGGCGCGGTGTTGGCACGAGAAATGACTCATCTATGGACTGAACAGTTCGAAGGAGGAAAGTTATAGATGCCCCCGAGAAGGCGTAGAGAACGCCCTGTCAGATCCAAAACTGAAAAGTTCAATGTCGTCCCTGCCGGCATGCCTGGCGGGCAGTACCGTCCGCTCAAAGAGGGGGATGTGAAACGCATTCATGAGGCCTCTTTGACCGTGCTGGAACGCACAGGTATCCAAGTGGTTGCCTCTGAAGCGCGTGAGATTTTCCGGGAAGCGGGCGCAAAAATTGACGAAGAGAATGACCGAATCTATATTCCCCGATCAATGGTGGAAGATGCGCTGGAGACAGCACAAAACGAAGTAGTGCTCTACGGGCGCGATCCAAAACACAATCTGACTCTGGGCGGGAAACGCGTGCACATGGGCACCGGCGGGGCTGCAGTAAAAGTGCTCGACCTGGAAAACGGGCAGGTACGCGAATCCGCGCTGGCAGACGTGGCTAAAATCGGCCGCCTAGTGGATGCGCTGGACAACATTCACTTTTATCTGCGCGCATGCGTAGCCCGCGACATCCCCACCGAAAATCTCGACCTGAACACCTACTATGCAGCCATCACCAACACCACTAAGCATGTGACGGGCAATTGCTTCACGGTGGCTTCGGCCCGGGAGGTGATCGAGATGGCATCCATGATCGCCGGGAGCCAGGATGCGTTGAGAGCGAAACCTTTCATCTCGTTCATCACCTCCTGGACGGTCAGCCCGCTGCGCTACGCGCCCGAAACTGTGGAGGTGCTAACTGAAGTTGTCCGTCAAGAGATGCCAGTGTTCTTGTCCTCCGCGCCCCAGGCCGGGGCTACCAGCCCGGCTGCGCTGGCCGGTTCGTTGGTACAGATCAACGCCGAGGAGCTTTCCGGCATCACCTATTGCCAACTGGTCAAACCAGGAACTCCAGTGGTTTTGGGATACGTTCCTTCCGTCGCAGATTTGCGCACCGGGAATTTTGTCGGTGGCGCGGTAGAGTTCGGTTTGATGAACGCGGCTGTAGCGCAAATGGGGCAGTTCTACAACCTGCCGGTCTATAACTCCTCGGGGTTAAGTGATTCAAAGCTGCCTGACATCCAGGCCGGTTACGAAAAAGGCATCACCGGGTTAGCTGCCGCATTGGCAGGGGCGAACTTCATCCATCACTCAGCCGGATTCTTGGAGTCCATGCTGACCGTGGCTTACGAGCAATACATCATCGACGACGACATCAATGGAGCCATCATGCGCGCGGTGCGCGGAATCGAAGTGAACGATGAAACTCTTTCAGTGGATCTGATCGACGAGGTCTGCTGCGGCGAGGGCCATTTCCTGGGCACGCAACAGAGCCTGACATTCATGAACAGTGAGTATTACTACCCCCATACCAGCGACCGTCAGAGTCGGGACAACTGGGCCGCGGACGGAGGACTGGACATGCGGGAACGCGCCTGCATCAAAGCCCGCGAAATCCTGCGCTCACACCGACCTGAACCCATCCCCGCAGAGATCGATGCAGCCATCCGGGAGCGCTTTGAGATTTTGCTTCCACCCATGTCATTCTGAGCGACCATAGGGAGCGAAAAATCTCCGCTTTGATAGTGTAATCAGAGATTCTTCGTCGCTCACCTACACTGCACCGAACGCAGTGATGTGCAAGTGGCGCTCCTCAGAATAACATACGGTTAGAAGAAATTACGCAAAAAGGGAAAGAACCAATTTACCTCGTAAGGACATTTTTATGATTGAACAACCCAAGAGCTGGATACCCTGGGGCCCACGGGGAAAGATGTGGCGTCGGCACAAGTTGAAAGAAAGCTACGATGTGGTCATCATTGGCGGCGGCGCTCATGGCCTTGCTGCAGCTTATTATCTGGCAAAAGATTACGGCATCACGAACGTGGCTGTGTTGGAAAAGAACTATATTGGCAGCGGCGGCAGCGGACGCAACACGGCCATCATCCGCGCCAATTACCGCACCGCGGAGGGCATCCCCTTTTACGATGCCAGCGTGAAACTATACGCAGGTCTCTCGCAAGAATTGGGGTACAACGTCATGTTCTCGCAGCGTGGGCACATGACCCTGGCCCACTCAGACCGTGCCGTCAACGGGCTGCGGGAACGGGCGAACCGCAACCAGATCCTGGGCGTGGACAGTCGTATGATCTGGCCCGACGAGATCAAACGCCTGGCGCCCGCTCTGGACGTGAGCGACTGGCCACGCTTCCCCATCATGGGCGCGTTATGGCATCCGCCGGGAGGCATCATCCGGCATGATGCTGTTGTGTGGGGCTTTGCGCGCGAGGCTGACCGTCGGGGCGTGCATCTGCACCCGAAGACGGAAGTTACCGGGATCAAATTGGAGGACGGGCATGTTTCCATCGTGGAAACAAATCGAGGCGCGATCCGAACCGGAATGGTATTAAGCTCCACAGCCGGTTGGTGTTCTACCGTCGCCCAGATGGTGGGACTGAAACTACCCGTTGTCACTCATCCCCTGCAAGCCATGGTCACTGAGCCGCTCAAGCCCTTCCTGGACGTGGTGGTGGTTTCGGCCAGCCTGCATGCCTATGTCAGCCAGACCGATCGAGGCGAACTGGTAATTGGCGCGGGAATCAATCCGTACTCGTCGTACAGTTTTCAATCCACACTGGACTTCATGGAAGGCACAGCGGGACACCTTTTGGAGTTGATGCCCGCGCTGGCGGAAGTCAAGATCCTGCGCCAGTGGGCCGGGATATGCGACATGACCCCCGACTACAGTCCCATCATGGGCTTCACGCCGGTGGGTGGCTTCGTGCAGGATGTGGGCTGGGGCACATACGGCTTCAAGGCCAGCCCGATCTGCGGGAAAACCATGGCCGAACTGATCGCCACGGACCGCACCCCGGACCTGATCGCCCCCTTCGCGCTGGAACGCTTTTTGACGGGTGAACTGGTGGGCGAAAAAGCGGCAGCAGCGGTTGGTCATTAAGGAGTGATTGATGTTCCAAATCGAATGCCCCAACTGTGGGCGGAGAAACGTAAGTGAATTCCATTTTGGAGGCCAGGTGTTGGTGCGCCCCAAGGACACCAGCGATGACGCCGCCTGGATGGAATATGTTTACCTGCGTGCCAATACAGCCGGTCCGCAGACTGAATGGTGGTATCACCGTATGGGCTGCCAGCGCTGGTTCCGTCTGGAACGGAATACCTTGAGCAATGAGAGTTCGCAACTTGCCGGACCTTGAAACTGATACCTGGTATGGACAATAAATCAACTCGCAACAAATACTTAATCGTAGACTTCGACCAGCCGCTCCTATTCACCTTCGACGGTAAAACCTACGCCGGCTACCAGGGAGATACGGTCGCTTCGGCGTTGTACCGGGCCGGGGTGCGGATCTTCAGCCGCAGCTTCAAATATCACCGTCCGCGCGGGCTGATGACCCTGGACGGCAACTCCCCCAATGATATGCTCACGGTGGACGGAGTCCCGAATGTGCATGCCAGCACCACAGCCTTGCAAGCCAATATGCAAGTCCGCGGACAGAACGCCTGGCCATCGGTGCGCTTCGATCTCATGAATATCTTCGATACAGCAAGTGCCCTCCTGCCAGTGGGTTTTTACTACAAGACTTTCATCCGCCCTCGGGTGTTATGGCCGTTTTATGAAAAGATACTGCGCAATGCAGCCGGACTTGGGAAAATCGAACCAAATCCAAAAACATTCGAAGAACCCTATTTCGATAAAGCTTATGCCCATGCAGAAGTGACCGTGGTCGGCAGCGGGCCGGCCGGGATGGCAGCAGCGCTGGCAGCGGCACAGCAGGGAGCGCAAGTCGTCTTGGTGGAAAAAGAGCCCGTTCTGGGCGGACACCTTCGGAGTTCAGATTTTGGATTTCAGATTGAGGATTGGGACATTCTGCTTGGACTTAATTTAACAGATATAAAATCATCTTTCGATTTAGCAGAGCAATTGAGACAGTCTATAAAAACTCATCCAAACATTACGCTGTTTACCTCTGCAACTGCCTTCGGTTGGTACGAGGGTAACTTTATCGGCGTGAACCAGGGGAACAGATTGGTCAAGCTGCGCACAAATCAATTGATTGTTGCTACGGGTGGATTCGAGCAGCCCCTGGTCTTCGAAAACAATGACCTGCCAGGCATCTTCCTGGGCGGTGGTCTGCAACGCTTGATGAACCTGTATGGCATAAAACCGGGGCAGAGTGCAGTGGTGGTTACAACAGACTACCGGGGCTGGTACGTAGCCCGCGAGTTACTAGATCACGATGTTGAGGTTTCGATGTTAGCGGATACTCGACCAGAGATTTCTGAAAACCAAATCACTTCACAGGTGCGAGAAGCAGGCATTTCTATTGAAACGGGGATAACAATCAAAAAAGCACTGGGGCGAAATGGTGTCCGGGGTGCAGTGCTGTCACAAATTGATGGAAACGGTCAATTTCTAACCGTGGATTGTGACATCATCAGCATCTCAGGAGGATATTCGGCTAACAACGGCTTGCTTTACCAGAGCGGTTGCAAAATTGAATACGATCCCGAATGTGATGATTTCGTTCCGCAAGTTTATTCCCCTAATGTGCTTGGAGCCGGTGGCGCCATCGGGACGCATGGAGTAGAAGCGAGCCTCCTGGAAGGACAGGCGGCGGGACTGGAAGCAGCTACCCGGGTTGGATACAAGGATACACAGAGAAACCTGGTAGATGCAAAAGGGCGGCTGGAGGAGATCAAAAATAAGGTACGCTTAGAAGAGCACGAACATCCAAGTCCTATTTACACTGGAGAAAACAAAGCATTTATCTGCTTTTGCGAAGACGTGGCTCCCAAAGATGTCCGCGCTGCGCTGGGACAAGTCTTCGATGATATCCAGACCCTCAAGCGCTACACCACCATCTCCATGGGGCCGTCTCAGGGAAAGATCTGCGGGAAAAACACCATCAAGCTGGTTGCTCAACTCTCAGAACAGGGAATCACTGAAACAGGCACCACAACTTCGCGTCCACCTTTCACACCGGTCAAGCTGGGAGTACTGGCCGGGCGCCGTCTCGATCCCATCCGCCTGACACCCATACACCACATCCACACGCAATTGGGCGCAACCATGATGAACGCCGGGCAGTGGAAGCGTCCCGAACACTACAGCGACCCGGAAGCGGAAGTACGCGCTGTACGCCAGAGTGTCGGGATCATCGACGTCAGCACACTGGGGAAAATCGATGTCCGCGGCCCGGATTCTGTCGAATTGCTCGAACGTATCTACACGGGCAAGTTTGCCGGATTAAAGCCAAATCGCCTGCGCTACGGATTGATGTGCACCGAAGAAGGCATCATCTTCGATGACGGGGTAGTTGCATGTCTGTCTGAGAACCATTACTTCCTGACGACCACCAGTGGAGGCGCGGGGAGCGTCTACGAATGGCTGACCTGGTGGGCGACAGCCTGGGGGCTGGAAGTCCATATCACCGGGCAAACCGCAACATATGCCGCGGTCAACCTGGCCGGGCCGCGCGCCCGGGATTTGCTATCCGGGCTGACAGAGTTGGACGTCTCCAATAAAGCTTTCCCGTATATGCACATGCGTCAGGGAACGGTAGCAGGTGTCCCCGTAAGAATGATGCGTATCGGTTTCGTGGGCGAGTTGGGGTACGAGATCCATGTCCCAGCTGAGTATGGGGCGCACTTGTGGAATACCATCATGGAGACCGGCGCAGATTTCGGCATCAGGCCTTTTGGCGTCGAGGCCCAGCGCGTGCTGAGATTAGATAAGGGCCACATCATCGTCGGCCAGGACACGGATGCGCTCTCCGATCCGTACGGAGCCGGGATGGGCTGGGCGGTTAAGCTGGATAAGCCTGACTTCGTTGGCAAGCCCTCATTGGTCCGCCGAATTCAAAAAATCCTGAGTGAACAACTGGTCGGCTTCGAGATGAGCGATCCTTCTGTCCTGCCCCTTGAAGGCGAGCAGTTCGTCCGGGACGGCCATCTGGTCGGTCGCGTGACCAGCGCTCGTTACAGCCCGACCCTGGAAAAGTCTATCGGATTGGGTTGGGTAAATTCCGAATTTGCCACTATCGGAAGCAAATTGACGCTGCGAACAAATGGTCAGCTAGCTCAGGCAACTGCTATAAAGGTGCCATTTTATGACCCGAAAGGGATTCAGTTGAGAAATTGATGGAGCTCTTATGCAAATAGATTCCGACCTGAGACGACTCAGTTCTGTTCATGAACGACATCAAACCCTTAACGCGCGCTTCGGACTCCGGGGAGGCTGGTTTGTTCCCGAGATATATACTTCACACGAGCAGGAAATCACTGCGCTACGGGAAAGCGTTGGTCTGGTTGACATCAGCGCCCGGGGCAAATTGATCCTCAAAGGCGCCGAAGTTGATGGAATAATTAATGAAAATCTTGGAAAAACTTCAACTCGGCCTGGAGATGCCATAGAAAGCCAATCAAAACAAATCCTGGTCGCAAAATTGACTTCAGATGAACTTTTCATTTTGACCCCTCCGGGTGCAGAACAAGAGATAGGATCGTCCTTAGAGGCAGAAATTGCATCCCAAAACTCTTTTGTCAGCGTCATCGACCAGACGTCGGGATTAGCCGGGTTACAGATATCCGGACCAAAGAGCATTGGTGTGATGTGCAAGCTGTGCGCGTTGGATTTCAGTTCAAACAATTTCCCCAATCTGCACGTTGCACAAAGCAGCTTCGCAAAAGTCCAGGCTACGATCGTCCGACATGATCGAGACAAGATACTCGCGTTTGAGCTTTTTTCCGATCGTTCTTACGCCGAATATTTGTGGGGTGCGATCCTGGACGCTGGCAAAGAGTTTGACATCCAACCTGTGGGATGGGAGGTCACAGAAAGTACGTTCAGGTAAATATGATAGAATTGGTCTATATTAGAATTGTCGAACCAAAAAGGATAGAATAATGTCTTACACGTTTCCGGTTCCATTGGGGCAAGTAGATGAGATAACCGAGAGACCATTTACCCACACAGATCACATATCAAAAGACCGGGAAGTTTTGGTGCATATGGCCAGGCAACTTGGCGTGTTTTTAGAAAAGTATCCAGACATTCTCGAGATGAGCGAATCAATTTATATTGATGAATCAGAGGGGCACTCTCATCGTTACTTTGTTCCGAGAGTAAAGGCATTGACACAAACAAAGAAAGTTTACCTGGTCGGATTTTTCAGTCACAAACAAGAGGGAGCACCATCCAACCATTTTGGAAACCTGGACGAAAAGTTGATAAAGGAACTCCCCACGCACCAGGAGATTTTAAGCTACAGCACCATGGGATTACCCAATGGCGATTTTGGAAATCTGGTCTTATTATCCAATGAAGAAGCGAAGACAAAATGGATGCAAGGCAAAATCCATAACCGGGCTGTAGAGTTGTCACCTGATTATTATCAGTATGTCCGCATCAATAACGGAGTGCTTCCTGAAGGAATCATGAAACCAGATTTACTCCAGATTACCCGGGTAAAATATTACGATTATAGCGAAGATCCATCCTGGAAAGCAGTTCGAAAGCTTACCCAGGGCTAGTCCTGCGTTGAGATATACAATGACGCGAAGAAGAAATGGCGGCAGGAGAGCAAGAAGGCGGGAGCGTTCGGTGCCGCCTTTAGCTTCCATTCCTTTTCAACCCCTTCAAAATCTTTATTCGCCACTTGAAATCCTGGTGGCGAACCAGGTTGAAGGGATTCACGAAGCGTCTATGCACATTTTGGAAGAGATCGGATTGGAATTTCTGGATGAGGAAACCTTAGGTATCTGGAAGTCAGCAGGGGCGCTTGTAAACAAGGAAAGCCAGCGTGTGCGGATCGATGGAAACATGGTTGAGGAGGCATTGAAGACCGTTCCATCTTCATTTACCTTGCGTGCACGCAACCCGGACAGGAACGTGACCATCGGCGGAAATTCCATTAATTTTGCGACTGTTGCCAACACGCCTTATTATTCGGATTTGAAAAGCGGTCGACAGCCAGGAAGTCTGGAAAAGTTCGAGAAGATGCTGCGCCTGGCGCATGTTTGCGGACCGATCCACGTTATCGAGGGGATGTTATTGGAACCGCAGGATATTCCGATCCCGCAGCGGCATCTGGCTAAAGGATACGCTGTGTACAGCCTCAGTGATAAAGCTCACCTGGTGGCTTCCCACGGACGAGAGATCGCCGAAGACCATGTCAACATGGCCAGCATTGTTTTCGGTGGTGAGGATGAAATCAAATGCGATCCGGTCCTGTCCGCTGTGGTCAACGCCAACAGTCCGCTTCGTTACGACGAACGCATGCTCGGCGGTCTATTGACATATGCGCGCTACCGGCAGCCTGTCGCGATCACCCCCTTCATCCTGGCGGGAGCCATGAGTCCCGTATCACTTCCGTCAGCGCTGGCACAACAAAACGCAGAAGCTCTCGCCGGAATCACGCTTACGCAACTGGTGAATCCGGGCACCCCTGTAATCTATGGCGGGTTCGCTACCAGCATCGACATGCAGACCGGCAGCCCGGCTTTTGGAGGACCTGAAGGTGCGCTGGCATTATTGGCCGGGGCACAACTGGCTCGTTTCTACGGCCTGCCCTATCGAGGAAGCGGCGGCTTGAATAATTCTAAGACCGTTGATGCCCAGGCCGCTTACGAATCTCAGATGACACTTTGGCCTGCTGTCCTGGGTCACACCAATTTAATCATTCACAGCGCAGGCTGGCTGGAGTCTGGTCTGGTTTGTTCCCTGGAAAAATTCGTCCTCGATGTAGAGGGCCTCGCAATGATGTGCCGTTTTTTGAACGGGCTGGAGATCAATGAAGAATCCCTGGCGTTGGAAGAAATCGCCGAAGTCGGCCCGGGTGGCAATCACTTTGGGACAGCCTACACTATGGCGCGCTTTCAAGATGCCTTCTACCGACCGACAGTCAGTGACCGTCAAAACTATGAGTCGTGGATAGAAAATGGTGAGAAAGATGCTTTGCACCGTGCCCACGAAACCGCTAACCAATTGTTGGAAATTTACGAACAACCCGTTCTTCCCTCAAAGGTTCAAGGAGAATTAATGGAATACGTTGAAATGAGAAAAAAGGAATCTACGGTTACGTATTTTTAGAGCTATGAATGAGATAAAAGGAGACAGATCATGACAAAATTACCTGATTCGAAAAAATTTGTTGTCATCGGTGCCGGGGTGCACGGGCTGAGTTCCGCCTGGCACCTGGCCATGGAATTGAAAGCTCGTGGACGCGGCAGTGGAGCGGATGTGGTGGTGCTGGATAAAACGGGACCAGGCGCGGGCGCATCGGGCATCGCTTGTGGCTGCGTGCGCAACTTCTACATGACCGAACCGATCCACGCCATCTTACGTCACAGTGTGGACGTCTGGATGCATGACCCGGTAGCCTTCGGTTTCCAGCAAGTCGGATATGTGTCCGTGGGGGAAGAAAACCAGATCAGCGATTATGAACGTGTACAGAAAAGTCAGAACAGCGTTGGGTATCCATCCGATGTTTACACTGGCAAAGATGCAAAAAACTTTCTGAAAAACATCTGGCCAGATTTTAAAACTGATGAAGCAGAAGTGGTGCTTCATGAAAAAGTCAGTGGATACGCTGGGACGCGCCAAGTGATAAAAGGGCTGGCCCAAAAGTGTGCAGATGAAGGTGTGGAGATTATCAGCGGCGTGGAAGTGTCAGATTATGTCGTGCAGGGCGGAGAAGTAAATGCCGTTGTAACCAATCAAGGTGAGATCAAATGTGACATGGTCATCTGGGGACTGGGAGCATGGACTCCTACACATTGGGAGAAACTTGGCAAACCAATGAAGCTGGATCTGCATTACCCGGATGGTACAGTACGCAAAGATCATGATATGTGGACCTACTGGCGATTACTTGAAGGTGAAGTTTATTATGACGAACCCTATCTGACTGCCACAGGGTTGAATCCGCCCGTATTACATGTGGAACTGATGAACACCCCGGTGGTAAACGAAAGAACCGGTGAAGAACTCAAGGACTATCTCTACGTCTATTACAAAAACGGCAACGAGCGTATGGACAAGGCTGGGTTGCAGGGTGGAACTACCCCGGTGAAGATCGGCCCTGATGCCGTTACCGATCCTTACGGCCATGCCAATGACGAATATCAAGCCGACGATTGGTTTGCAGACTACATGTGCGCTGCCATGGGCCAGACAATGTCGCGCTTCGAGGGCATCCGACCTCAATTCCGGGAACGACGGAATGGCGGTATTGGCGCGTTCACCCCGGATAACGTACCCATCTTCGATTGGGTATTGCCAAATGTCTATATGATCGCAGACAGTAATCATGGGTTCAAAATGCTGGGCACCGGAAAGTTGGCAGCGCGTTATTTGATGGGAGATAATGTTCCTGAACTAAAACCCTTTACGATGGATCGCTTCGCAGAGGGTCGCACCTTTGGCTCAACCAACAGTCACTCCCCCTGGGTATGATAAAAATCTAAAAACCTAAAGAGACTCCAAAGAGGATGGCGAGCCGCGGCTCGCCATCCTCTTTGGGGAAACATGAGCTCTAGGCGGCGTCCCACCGCCGCTAAAAAGAGTACCAACCCAATAAATCCTACTTCAGACTAAACGAGGCACTCACTTCAGCGCGGACGGAAACCTGCCCTAAATTCACTGGCCCCGAATCCGTCAGGAGGCCGGCTTCACCCCCGGCGGGCGCCGCGTTTTGCATCACGTTCTGCGTCCACAGTTCCCTGCTTTGGCCGCCATACCAGCCGCCATAATATTGTGACCAGGTATTTTCGTTGATGTTCATGACGCAACCAGTTTCGGCGCCAGCCGCGGTCGCCAGGTCATCTGCCTTCTCACTGGCGGCTTTCATTGCAAGATCGCGCGCCTGATCGCGATATTTACGCAGGTCACTGAGATAGAACTCCACATTGACAACCTGATTGGCTCCCGCATCCAGAGCAGCGATGATCACTTTATTCACTTTGCTGATATCGCGCAGAGTGACAGCTACAACGTTATTAATTCGATAGCCTTCGATGTCTAACGAATCATAGTCATCATAAATGGGTTGAATCACATACCAGTCTGTCACAATATCTTTCTCATCCACGCCCAGGGCTTTCAAGGAACGGATGATTTTGTTTATTGTGGAGCTGTTGACAGCCTCCACTCTTTGCGGTGTCTTGGCATTGGACTGTATGCCCAATTGAATCAATGTCCGGTCGGGAATTACATTCACAACCGCCGTACCGCTGACCTGAATCGTGCGACCTGTGTCACAAGCAAGGTCCGGTTCCGAATCAGGTTCAAGGGTAGCCTTTATAGTAGGCGCAGCTTTTACATCTGCGTTGGGCAAGCCAAAGGCAACTAGCACAAAGATCAGCGAACATCCCAAAATTGCGTTCAAGAGTATAGAAGTTTGTTTCATGAGAATCTCCTGACTTTTGATGAATTTGCATCATCATCTTATTCCCCCAAGCTGGCAGGAGCGTGTCAATTCTCAGGCAATCATATGTCAGTTTTCGCCCGCAGGCAGCCAGAAGCTGATCGTTGTTCCCTGGCCTTCAACGCTGTCTGCTGTGATGTGTCCACCTTGCGCCAATACCAGCGAGCGGACGATCGCCAGCCCAAGCCCGGAACCGCCAGTGTGCCAATTGCGGGATGTATCCACGCGATAAAAACGCTCGAAAATATATGGTAAATGCTGCACAGGGATGCCAGGACCTTGATCACTGACTGAACACCGGATTTCCTCCCCTTCTTTTTGAACGGTCACTATGACGATGGACTCTTCAGGCGCATGACGGATGGCGTTATCAAGCAAATTATCCAGCACCTGAGTCAGTCGATCCGCATCTCCCTGGACTTTTACCTGCTTTCGTATATCGGCACTTATCGTTACCTGGCGTGCTGCCGCTAACGGAGAAAGATTGTCACAACGCGCACTGACTAATTCTCCCAAATCGACGCTTTCGATATTCAAATTCAAGGCGCCTGCATCGGCACGAGTCAATACCAGCAAGTCATTCACCAGGCGGATCAGACGCTTTGTCTCAGTCTGCATGGATTTCAACAACGGACCACGTCCTTCAAGGTCATCGAGAGCGCCATCTTCGAGCGTCTCAATCGTGCCGTTAATGACCGTTAAGGGCGTACGCAATTCATGCGTGACATCCGCTACAAAGGCATTTTTCGCTTGCTCAGACTGCCGCAGGCTAGCAGTCATATAGTTGAAGCCTGCCCTCAGGCTGTGTAGTTCCTGAATATCACTATCTGTCGGCACCTGCTGAGATAAATCTCCTTCAGCAACAGACCCAACGGCACGTGCCAGATTCTCCAATGGTCGGGCAATTCGTCGAGACAACAAAGCTCCGGTAACTCCCGCCAATAAAACGGCAATCATCACCGCGCCAATCAGTTGCCAGATAACAATGGTCGGCAGGCTGGCAGGCGGTAAGGGTGTGGCTAGATAAACGATGCCATTGATACTCCCCCCTTCGGCAAATACGGGAGCTGCGGCATATATCACGCGGCGATTCTCGGCAGATTCAACCCGTCGAACCGCGGTGGCAGGAGTCCCTTCCAGGGCAGATTGAATTTCGGGGCGTTGGAGCAGGTCCACGGTCAAGACAGAAGCGCTGTTTTCGGCGAGGGGAACCTGAACAGGAGTATCATCTGCGGTAATGGGCAAATTGACAATGACAGCACCCTGGTCCCCCAGCAAGCGGGTATGGATGCCAGGTTGAACGTTAGCAGTTTGAGAATAAGGCTCAGAAGTAACGATGGGAAAAGGCGCATCCTGCAACGAGGCAGCGGTCAACTGGGCTTGAGCCAGTAAGTTTTCCTGCTGGGTATTCAGAAAAAGTCGCTCGACGGCAAACCAGCTTAAGACAGCCGCCAAACCCATACCGAGCAACAGTACGGCCAGGGTAGTCAGGGACAATCGAAGTTGAATGGGCGTGCGCATATTTCACTTGCTGAAACGGTAGCCAACGCCGCGAACGGCTTCAATTGCATCAGCAGCTTCGGATGCGGCGCGCAACTTGGCGCGCAGGCGCTTGACAGCACTGTCGACAGCACGGGTATCGCCCACAAAATCGTATCCCCAAACCTGTTCGAGCAATCGTTCGCGAGTCTGCACTCTTCCAGCGTTGGATAAAAGATGATAGAGCAGATCGAATTCCAAGCGGGTCATATCAAGATTTGCATCCCCAATGAGCACAGCGCGGGCATCGATATCCATCGTCAGGCCACCAGGACCATGCAACAACTCAGAAGTTTTTTCTGCTTTGGTTTCGAATTGGGTGCGCCGCAGAACAGCTTTGATACGCGCCATCAACTCTCGTACGCTAAACGGTTTCGTAACGTAATCATCTGCGCCCAATTCGAGTCCGACCACACGATCAATCTCTTCGCCACGGGCAGTGATCATGATGATGGGCACATCGCTGGTCTTGCGCAATTCGCGGCAAACATCCAGCCCGTCCACTTCGGGAATCATCAGGTCGAGCAGAATTAGGTCCGGGGGGGTCTGCCGCGCCTGTTGTAAGGCTTCCTGTCCATCGGCGGCGATCATCACGTCATAATGAGCCTTCCGCAGGTTGTAAGCCAACAGATCGCTCACAGCAGGTTCGTCATCCACAACAAGGATTCGCTGGGTCATCATTCGAAGCATATCATAATTCTGTGGCGGAATTGTGTCAGGACAGAGACAGAATTGATAAATATCGTCGGAATGTAAGAGACTCTACACTCCGACGATTTCAAATCTTATTTGAAGGTTTAACTCTATTGGCCTGTCAGCTCGTCATATTTATTACGGACCTCCCGGATATCATCCCACATCAAGGCTTTCGGGGAACCTGGTTCTCTGGATGGGTTTCGCAGTAAATAGGAAGGGTGAAAAATTGGCATAATCCAACGATGCCCCTGTTGCGTCCATTCGCCACGCAATTTAGTAATACCAGTTTTTCCTAATATGGAGTAGCAGGCAACATTACCCGTAAGCAGCATAATCACCGGATCAACCAGGCGAATGATCTCGTGCACATACGGACGGTAGTATTCGATCTCTTCATTGGTAGGTTTGCGGAACGCCTTGCCGCCATCACCGGGAGGCATGCGAAAAACAGAGTTAGTGATGTACACATCCCGGTTGACATCGAAATTCGCAGCTTCAAGAATCTTATCCAATAGTTGTCCCGCACGACCCACAAAGGGTTTTCCCTGAATGTTTTCCTGAGGGCCAGGGGCCTCTCCAATGAGAAGAAGTTTCGCAGTAGGATTGCCACGACTAATGACTACATTCGTGCCCGCATCAGCCAGCGGATCATCGCTCATATTCATCATACTGTCGATAAGCTCATCTAAGGTATCAGGTTGTTCTGGCGACGGGTTGAACATGTCAAATTGGGGCATCGTGGTTTCCTTTTTACTACAACTACTTTAGTAGAGAATTTTACCGCATGCTTCAAATCGAAGCAAAAATGCCGATACAAAAATTCACCTTGCACTTCTATTAAGCGGAATTTCAATTTTGTAAAGGCTGGATGAAAATTTTAATTCTATAATTCATCACGTTACTGTTAAAAGCAAGAATTTTCTGCAGAACTTTAATATTGTTCGATCGATAAAGGCAAACCCGTCGAAAGGCGGGGGCGCAAAGTTATGGGTCTACTGTCAAGCCAAACGACTATGATTGCCAGACTGCCGAAACGAGTTTTGAGAAAACCGATTATTTAATTTCTCAGGCGGGAAATCACGGGTGCCTTTGTCGAATAGGAGATGAAACATGGCACCCAAAAAACAGAATAATCACAAATACCTTCTAAATACAATTAGTTTTTTTGTTATTGCACTCTCTTTATTTTTTACTACTTTGCCGGCACAAGCAGATAGTCTGGTTGATCTATCTCTACTGCCTGATTTCTCAAGCTTTGTGGAAAGCGTCAAGGATGGGAATGCTGATGTATTAAAAGGTGTGTATGTTCCCGAAATACTGTCATTACCGATAATTCAACAACCTGTAGGCAATCCAGGATTTGTATCGCAACACCCGGGTGTTGTCACCCAATTCAGTATGGCGTCAGAAGTTGGAAATGTTGGCCTGCTGGCCCATAACCATCTAGCCGGAAAAGCCTTCTTTGAACTTAGCGTTGGTGATGAAGTAAGGCTCGTGTATGGAGACGGTAAAGTTGAATATTTCCTTGTGACCGAATTTCTTGAATATCAAGCGCTACAACCCTACAGCCCATACAGCGAATTTCGTGAACTAGAGACAAGCAAAACAATCTCAGCCACGGAACTTTTTGGAAAAGTGTACCGTGGCGATAGACACGTTACTTTTCAAGTCTGTATCGAAGAGAACGGAATTGACGCCTGGGGGCGACTTTTTGTCATTGCACAACCCAAAGCAGATGTGGTTACCGAACCACAAGGTCTTCTCCAAAAACTGGTGTTTCAGATAAACCTCTGATCTACACCAACTTCGAAAAAATCACCCTCTCGATTATTCAAGAGGGTGATTTTTTCGAAGTTAAGGATTTCGACCACAATGTACTTTTTTCAATCTGTAAATGCTATTCGCCGATTTATAAAATATCCTACGAATAAAAATATAACCCCACCGAAAATCCCAATCAGGTGGTAGGGTAAGAAATCAACGACATTCACTGGATGGCTTGCAACCAATTTTAGATAAAAGTACTCACCCCAAACCAGAATCCCAAGAAAAATCAGACTATGGCCAATGGTGCGAAAAATGTTTTTCTTAGGTGCCTCCGCGCCCAACTCCTTGCGAGCCTTCTTTCGTAAGCGCGAACCCCAAACGACACCAATCAGATGAAAGGGCAGGAACCAGAACAACGACGGTTTCATATCGCTGGCACGCATCACGATGAAAGGCAGCCAGGTCAGCACGCCTACCCAGATCAAGACAAGCCCAGCTCGATATCGAAGCGATGCAGCGTTTGCGGTCCGTTCTTCGGCTACCATGATTTGAATGCTTTCTCCGCAGCTTTAACCGTAGCCCAGATATCTTCATCCGTATGCACGGTTGACATAAATCCGGCTTCGTATGCTGAGGGCGCCAGATAAACGCCACTCTCCAACATGGATTGGAAGAATTGTCCGAAACGGACTTTGTCCCCCTGCGCAACCGTACCCCAATTAACGGGAGGAACTTCACTGAAGAAGTTGGTGAACATCGTGCCGACTCGCGTCTGCTGCAACGGGATACCGGCTGATTTAGCCGCCGTATCGATTCCGGACATCAGGTCTGCTGAGGCTTTCTCCAGCTTTTCCCAGGTTTCGGGCTCATTCAACAATTTCAGTGCTGCAATCCCAGCGGACATAGCCAAGGGGTTGCCGGATAACGTACCGGCCTGGTACATTGGGCCAATGGGAGCGACCAACTCCATGATCTCGCGTTTGCCGCCATATGCCCCAACAGGCAATCCGCCGCCGATGACTTTGCCGAGTGTGGTCAAATCAGGAATGATATTGTAGAACGCTTGCGCCCCACCAAGAGCAACGCGGAAACCAGTCATAACTTCATCAAAGATCAGTAATGCACCTTCGCGGCTCGTGATTTCCCGTAACCCTTGTAAAAATCCGTCCACAGGTGGGACAACGCCCATATTGCCCGCCACAGGTTCAATAATAATTGCTGCAATCTGGTTGGGATATTGCTTGAATAACGCTTCTACCGACTCGAGGTCATTGTAAACAGCAACCAACGTATCTGCAGCAGTGGCGGCGGGAACACCCGGCGAATCGGGCAGGCCCAGCGTTGCTACCCCCGAGCCAGCTTGCACCAGCAACATGTCAGCGTGACCGTGGTAACAACCTTCGAATTTGATAATCTTATCCCGCTTTGTATAGGCTCGTGCCAGACGCAATGCGGTCATGGTTGCTTCTGTGCCGGAGTTGACAAAACGCAGCATCTCGATGTTGGGCATGAAATCTATTACGCGCTGCGCTAATTCGATTTCGAGATGGCTAGGCGCGCCGTAGGAGGTCCCTTTCAGGGCAGCCTGCTGGACGGCTTCGACCACCTTGGGATGAGCATGGCCGGTTATAAGCGGTCCCCACGAGAGCACATAGTCAATGTAGCGGTTGCCGTCCACGTCGTAAACGTAAGGGCCTTCGCCGCGTTCGATGAAGAGCGGTTGTCCGCCCACAGCCTTGAAGGCACGGACAGGCGAGTCCACGCCGCCGGGGAGCAGTTGTTGGGCTTGCTGGAAGAGTTCGATTGATTTCTGAATATTCATAATTTCACCTTGTATGCCCCTGAGTCACAGAGACATGGAGAAAAGAAATTAAAGACTCTGTGTCTCTGTGGCGAGTATTTTTTCAACAGCGAGCTCGCCGGAATGGATACAGTCAGGGATGCCGATGCCACGATAGCCATTTCCCGCTAATGCCAGGCCAGGATGTTTTTCAAGCGCAGCATCGATTTGTGCCAGTTTCTCGGGGTGGCCAAGATTATACTGTGGCATAGCTCTTTCCCAGATGAAAACCCGGCTGATGAACGGCTCGGCGGTGATGTCAAGGGTTAGTTCAAGTTCCTCGCGGGCTACGTCGAGCAGGCCATCTTCATCCCAGAGGATATCGGATTCCTGTCCGGCGCGTCTAACGAAGACACGGATCAGGACATAACCGTCAGGCGCGCGGTGCGGGAACTTGGTCGATGTCCAGGTGCAGGCCAGGGCGCGGCGTCCCTCGCGGCGGGGGATAATGTAGCCGTAGCCATCCAGCGGGCGGGATAGATCACTCTGGCGGTGGGCTAATGTGACAGTAGCGGTCGAGGCGTAGGGGATGCTACCCAAAACGGTGGCAAGCTCGGGGTCTAGATTTGATGCGATCTTGCCGGCAGCGTAGGCGGGCGCGGCGATGATGACACCATCCGCAGGCAAAGTTTCACCATTTTTCAGTATTACATCCCACATTAAACCGTTTGAACGTTCCAATGATTTAACGCTAGCATTCAAGCGAAGATCTGCACCATTTTCAGCGAGCGTTTCAACCAGCGCTTCGACAATTTCAGCTAATCCGGTGGTTGGGGTGAGGAAGGCGGAGCGAGAGCCCTGTGTCTTCGCGCCGCGGGAAGCCATCTGCTGGCGCATCTTGAGAGCGCCACGGGCAAGGGAACCATACTTGTGTTCGAGATCGTGTAGATAGGGGAAGGTGGACCAAAGCGAGAGTTGGTCGCCATCACCGGCATAGATGCCAGACATGAGCGGCTCGATCAGGTTCTCGTAGGCTTCCCGCCCGAGGCGGCGAGTGACGAAATCACCAAGGCTTTCATCATGGTGACCGTTGTGAGACGGAAGAAAGAAGTCGAGCCCCATACGGGCTTTGCCGGGCCAGGAGACAAGCTGTGATTTCAGGATAGAAGGGATATTCGTAGGAATCATCATTGCTAGGCCGTCGGGCAGGGGCTGGAGTTGGTTCTTGTACAGCACGTAGGTGTTTTTCATGTGCGGATTGGTACCGTGCAGGCGGTCGCCAAGACCGAGTTCCTTGCAGAGCTCCACACCCCAAGGTTTGGTGGCAAGGAAGGTGTCGGGTCCGCCTTCGATGATGAAATCGCCGTCATCGCCTCGTAAATGATTCGGGGTTTTATCAAAGTGAACCCGGTCAGTGGTGATTTTGCCTCCCCAGCGGTCACCGGATTCGAGCAAAGTAATCTGGGTATCAGGAATATTCTTTTGAGCATAGTAAGCGGCAGAGAGACCGGCGATGCCGCCGCCAACAATGATAATTTTCATAAGAGTTTTCCAATCTGAACCGCAGAGAAGCAGAGAACGCTGAGTTCTTTCTCTCTATTTTCTCAGCGACTCGGCGGTGAAATTATAGATGTGGTGCTTTCCAGTTTTTGATGATATCCGCAAAGGGCGGCTGGATTTTCTTTTCATTGAAGGGAAACCAACCCAGTTCCGCGCGGACGGCCTGTTCCTTGAACTCGGTCGAACCCCAGATCAGGGAGGCTCCCGTTGCACCGAGCAAGGCCGAAGCCCAATCATTGTGCAGGAAAAGCGAGCCAACAATGAGCAAAAATCCCAATCCCAGGATGTAAGGCCACCAGAGGAGACCGAAGTAACGTTCGCCACGGATAACCCACACGAAGCCGAGTCCGATGATAAAGAGGGTGGCAATGCCGAGAATGAAACCGAAGAAGTTCATAGTGATGGGTGATGAGTGATGAGTTGAATAGCTTCGTCTGAACTCACTTGACGACTGACAGGATCGCGGTCGAGCAGGTCAAGCGTGGTAGCGGATGGGTACTCGGCCAGGATCTGGGCGTGGCGGGGATTGGAGGGGTTGGCAGGAGCATGTCCCTTTTTGATACGTCTTTCCTGACGGATAAATTCTAGGGCTTCCCAAAGGATCGTCATGCCAAGGATGCCAGCAGCAGTTGACAGTAGACGGTTGACAATGGACAGTGAGTAGATTTCGAGAGTCAGGCCGAGAAGGATAGCAATAAGGATGGGTGGCCAGAGTTTCTTGGCATTGCCTTCGATGACTCTTACAGAAACATGTCCAAGCCAGATGCCGAGGAAGGCGGCTAAAGCAGCAGTGAGGCCAACGTAATTAATTTCCATACTCATGTACGATCTCTACCGCCGCCCGCACATTTTCTTCCGGCGTATGCTGTAAGATGCCGTGACCAACGTTAAAAATGTGACCAGGGCGGCCTTCGGCTCGGCGCAGGACATCGTGGATGCGTTTTTTCATTTCGGGAACAGGTGCGAACAGAGCAACCGGATCAAGATTGCCCTGCACGGCCTTATCGTGACCGATGGTCTGCCAACCCTGATCAAGCGGGACTCGCCAATCGAGTCCGATCACATCTCCGCCGGCCCGACGCATGAGCGGGAGCAGTGTGGCTGTCCCCGTGCCAAAGTTGATGACGGGGACACCGGTCGCATGAGCAGCATCCAACACTTTCTTGGAGTAAGGCAGGACGAAGGCTTCGTAGTCCATTGGGCTGAGTGCGCCAACCCAGGAGTCAAAGAGTTGCACTGCCTGCGCTCCGGCATGGATTTGTGCCGTCAGGTATTCAGCAAGAGCCGCAGACAATTTGTCCATGAATGCGTGCCAGACATCGGGTGCAGAATACATCATTAGCTTGGTGGTTTTGTAGTTACGGGAGGAACCGCCTTCGATCATATAGGAAGCAACCGTAAATGGGGCTCCGGAAAAACCGATCAGCGGCGTATTAACGAGCTCGGTTCGGAGCAGGCGGATGGCGTCCATAACGTGGCCAAGTGTTTCCTCAGGATGAAGCGGTTGTAGCGCATCCACATCAGCTTGAATCCGAATTGGATGGTGAATGACAGGTCCCTCGCCTTTGGCAAATTCAAAGTCCACGCCCATGGGCTGCAGCGGGAGCAGGATGTCGGCGAAGAGGATGGCGGCGTCCACGTTGAAGGCGCGCACAGGCTGAAGCGTAACCTCGGCAGCCAGCTCAGGCTGTTTGACAATTTCAAGCAGGCTATATTTCTTGCGGATTTCTCGATATTCGGCCATATAACGCCCAGCTTGGCGCATAAACCAGACCGGGGTGGTGTCGGTAGGTCGTTTCCAGCATGCATCTAAAAAGCAGGATGTGCCGGGTGCGACGTGCGATGTGCGAGATGGAATCTGGGTCAAGGAACTATTTTCCATTCTCTATTCCATGCTCACTAACACACACGCCGGATCGCTTTCCATGTAATCGCCGGTTACGCCGTAAGCACGGCCACGCTGGCCGCCGCAAACGACCACATATTGGCATGTACGACAGACGCCTTTTAACTTAGAGTAATCCCGTAGATCTTTGAAAATTGGGTGGTTTCGGTAGATATCGACCACATCATTTTCGCGCACCATGCCAGCCGTGATGGGTAAGAAGCCGCTGGGTTGGATCTCGCCGATGTGGGAAATGAACAGGAAACCGTTGCCATCATTGACACCTTTGGTCGGGCGGTTCAGGCCGTCGGCATACTGAAAACCAGCACCCTGGAAGGTAACTGGCCCAACGCCTGCTTCCGCCTTCCTGCGTTCGATGGCCACCCGTCGGTACATCGGGGCGGCCGTGCCTTTGATATCGAAAGGCGCATCCTGTGACAGGTCATACAGCCAATTGAAGGTTTTCTCGTGCTGCTCGGTGGAAATCATCTGTTCGAGCATGGCCCGACCGGTGGGGACGAGGAAGAAAACCGACCACTGTACAGCGCCGACATCCTGGATGAACGGTACCATCTCGGGTAGGATGTCGACGTTGTGCTTTGCAACCGTGGTATTGATCTGAACACTCAAACCGGCATCGTGGGCACGGTGCAGGATGTCCATCGTACGCTGCCAGGAGCCAGGGACTTTGCGGAACGCATCATGGACTTCAGGCCTGGGTGCGTCTAAAGACAGCGCGATACGCCGGATGCCTGCTGCCCGCACCTGCTCCAGACGCTCTTTGGTTGGCAGAGCCGTAGCAGTAGGAGTCAGCGAGCAGCGCAGCCCCTTCTGTGTGGCGTACGCGATCAGTTCGTTCAGGTCACGGCGCATCATCGGGTCGCCGCCGGTAAAGATTAAAATGGGACTGTTGCCAAAATCCGCCAGACGATCGATCAGCGTAAAAGCTTCCTCAGTTGACAGTTCACGCGGGTCGC
>JASFRG010000035.1:0-30669 GCA_050115035.1 Anaerolineales bacterium
CTTCAACCTACAAATATAAGATTGTCTTCATGCGGCGGGAGATTGCTGAAATCCTGGCCTCACAGAAACAGATGCTGATCCGGCGCGGCGAAGCCAGCGATGGGGACGACCGGAAAATGGAAGAACACTTCCAGGAGCATCTCAAGCGCGTGCGTGTCTGGCTGGCGAACCAGCCTAACATGGAAGTGCTATACGTGGACTACAATGCCCTGATGGCTGACCCCGATCCCAAGATAAAAGCAGTAGCTGAGTTCCTTGGCCTGACTGAAAATCTGGATGCCATGCTGGCTGTCCCCGATAAGAAGTTATATCGCCAAAAAGCGAACTAAAATCATTGGACACGGATTTTACAGACAAAACGGATTCGTTCCGCGTTTACGGAAAAAATCCGCATATCTCCGTGTTCAGATTAAGTCGGCCTGCCCAGCACAATCTCCACGGGCAGCCCCCACATCGTTTGCACTTTGGCAGCCTGGATGAGGAATCTACCCGTTTCCAGGTTTGCTCTTAAATTAATCGGACGACAGTCCAAGAGCATGGGCCAGCGTTCATGTCCCCATTCATAGATTTGACAGGCCAAAACATCTTTCTTTAATAAACTTACCACGCCCAGTCTTCCTTCCCTTTTCAAAACTCGACGGCATTCCCCAAGCGCAACAGGGATTTCATCGTCTGAAAATAATTCCAGGGTGAAGGATAGGAAAACGGCTTCGAATGAATTTGGAGCAAATGGGAGTGTTGTACCATCCCCCTGGATCATCCCCACGCTTCTTTCCGGAGCCTTAGCCTGGATCCGGTTTCGGGCAACTTCGATCATTCCCGGCGACAACTCCACCCCCGCTGCCAGACCGGTTACCCCAACCTGCTGAGCCATTGTCCCTAGAGAATGTCCCGTCCCAAACCCGATTTCTAGAACGCGTTCTCCAGCTTTCACCCCCAGAATTTGCAGACCGATATCCGTGAACTTCTTCTCGCTGGAAGCGAACAGATCGTACCAGCGGGACATGCGGTCATAGTTTTGACGGGTTTTTTCTCTTGGAATCATCAGGGAGTCGGCAATCCGTAAACTTTCCCCAGTGGCGAAACATAAACGTTGATTTGTTGGTGATATTCAGGCGAGTCTTCAGGCAACATGCCGCAAGCATATTCGAGTGTGACCTGTACTCCGAACGGGATTCTCCTCCAGTCCACTGCGCCACAGCCATGACATCCAAATCCGCAGCCATCGGCCACATTCAGCCAGGCGCGTTCGAACTGAGCCACCGCACGTGTTTTGGAATATTGTCCGCTGATCCAGGGTGACCAGGCGAAAATGCCAAAAACCAGGATTGCGATGAGCAAAGAGGTTCTGAGATATTTTTTCATCAGTCTGAAGCTTATTGTATACCAAAAACTATTTAGCCCCCTGAAGTTTTCAAATTTTTACCGGACGAAAGCTTCTCGTTGTGTGGTAAACGCATCTCGGATGCGGGTAGGGTGGTTCAGTAACATATCCAACTCGTCGATTTCTTCGGAAGAGTAATAGCCCCAATCACTGGTCTCATTGCTCAAACCGGGCTCCCCGGTGGTAATCACCACTTCGAAATTTAATGCTACGATTTGTGCAGAATCATGCTCGTTGTACACCACCAGCCAATTGGGATCGCTGTATACGCCGATCAGCCGCAGCACACGGACTGTCAGCCCGGTCTCCTCACGCACCTCACGGGTGACCGTTTCTTCCACGCTTTCACCGGGATCCACACCCCCGCCGGGCAGGCACCACAGACCGTTATCGGCACGTTTGGTCAGCAGCACCTTTTCGTGCGATTCATCAAAGATGACTGCCGAACAACCTAACCGAATCCTGCCTTCTTTCCCAATGCGTTCGCCACGTAAAACTTTTGTCATTGTTTCTCCAAATACAAGATGAGCAGGTTGCTTTATTTCTGATTTTATTTTTTGCAATTTTTATATCTAACCAACAAAAATCTAACAGAATTAAGGTTGTTAAAAAGTTGACAATAGTTAAGAATATGTTTACAATGTTGTTTGTTTTAGTTGTTAATATTAACAATCAACGGAGCCGTATATGACCGGTAATCGAAAACAAAGATCTTTGAGTATTAGAAATTACATTCTTGATAATATAGATGATAACCCACAACATATTTCAGCGCAAACTGCAAAACACTTTGGGATTTCTCGACAGGCGGTTAACAAGCATATTAGCTTTCTAGTTGACAATGGTCTGGTTGAGTTTGAGGGAATAACAAGAAATAGAAGCTATTCTTTGAAGGTGATACTTAAGAACAACAGAACATTGAAGGTAGCGGGCTTAGAAGAAGACAAAGTTTGGCGAGAACATATTCGACCATATTTGAAAGATGTGCCTGAAAACGTTATAGCGCTATGTCAGTATGGATTTACTGAAATGGTTAATAATGTAATTGACCATTCTGGTAGTGATGATGTTCACGTGGCTATAGAACGTACAGCCCGAGATATTAAAATGTGGGTAAATGATGATGGAGTGGGCATTTTCAATAAAATTTATACAGAGTTGAATTTGGACGATCCACTACATGCTATTTTGGAATTGTCTAAAGGAAAACTGACTACAGATCCCGAACATCATACAGGTGAAGGTGTTTTTTTTGCATCACGAATGTTTGATAAATTTGCGATTCTTTCTGGGAATTATTATTTTTCATATAGAGGAAGAAAAGATGAGATTGATGGTAAAGACTGGTTTTTAGAAGATAAAGAAGAAAATATAAAGGGAACTGCTATCATAATGAAAATCAATCAGAATTCTTCAAGAACTACAAAAGAAGTTTTTGATTATTACACATCAAAAGGAGATGAAATTGGATTTTCCAAGACACATGTTCCTGTGTTTCTTGCACAGTACGGAGATGAAAACCTTGTATCTCGATCTCAAGCTAAACGTTTAATTGCAAGATTTGAGCGATTTGAAGAAATTGTCCTTGATTTTGAAAAAGTAGAAACAATTGGACAAGCATTTGCGGATGAAATTTTTCGTGTTTTTCAATTCAAACATCCAAGTGTTGAATTAATACCAATTAACATAAATGAACAGGTTTCAAAGATGATCAATAAGGCTAGGCAAGATTTAAGAGATCAGCTACTTAACCTAAAAAAGGCCAGTAATTAGCTGACCTTTTGTTTCTTCATAAACCGACCATTTTCCTGCTATTTCACGAACGTTCCAGCCCGCAAATCTTCTAATGCCTGGTAAATTTCCTCTTCGGTATTCATCACAAACGGGCCGTAAGGGACGATTGGTTCTTTGAATGGTGCACCCGCCATCAGCATGAAGCGGACGGGGGAGTTCTCAGTCTTGACCTGGATATGATCACCATCTTCGTATTTGATCATCATAACGGACGAGACGGTTTCCCCTGAAAAGACACCTTCCCCTTCGAATACGTACGCGACCACAGTGTGTTCTTCCGGGGTGGGGATGGCCCATTCCATATCGGGAGCAAGCTGGACGTCCATGTAAAGAGGCGCGGCGGCGATGTCGGTCACGGGGCCTTTGACGCCGTCCACAGTTCCGGCAACAATGCGGATCTTGATCCCATCCTTCTCCACCACTGGGATGGTCTTGTCTGTGACTTCCTGGTAGCGCGGCTCAGACATCTTCATGTGCGAGGGCAGGTTGACCCACAGTTGGAAGCCGTAGATGTTGCCTTGCGGTCCACGCTGGGGCATTTCTTCATGCAGGATGCCGCGTCCGCTGGTCATCCATTGCACATCACCGGAAGTGATCTCGCCCTGGTTTTCCAGACTGTCACGATGCCGGACAGAGCCTTCGAGCATGTAGGTCACGGTTTCGATGCCGCGATGGGGATGCATGGGAAAACCGCGGATGGGACCCTCGTTGGGGTCGTTGAAAGCGAAATGGTCGAAGAGCAGGAAGGGATCGTATTGGTTAGAGCGTCGTGGTCCGAATGAGCGGCGCAGCAAAACCCCCGCGCCTTCGATGACGAGTTGGGGTTCGATTCGTTGTTCGATTTCTCGGAGTTGGTTCATCTATCACCTCTAATTTTCAGTCTTAAGTATTAGATAAGGCGTGAACACTAAATTTTACGGTTGCGGGCGATCTTTATGCACGCGAACGTTGACTATCCAGTTGCCCTCCTGCTTCGGCCTGATCCAGCACGGATAAGATGGTTTTGACCAGATTGCGTGCTGCATCTTCGCTCAACTCCACGGCCACACGGGCAGATGGCCCCTGGGACTCGTTGACAAAATCAATATTAAGGGCATGCTCATACGGGGCATTGAAGGGATGGTCGTAAGAAATGTTAGCTCCATCCAGTTTGAACCAACCTTCTCTACCTTTGCCGCTGCCCTCGATTTTTACATTTTTTACGATCATGGTGCACATATAAATCTCCTTGAACTTGTAAAAACTATTCAGAAATTTACTACTCGCTAAGCGGAGGTGCGTTCTTTGCACCGTAGTCGAAGCAGATTTACAAAAAAGTCCTTCGACTACGCATCGAAAGAGCGCTCTGCCACGCTCACACCGTCCTGGTGTCTTTCAAGAGGACGAAAGATGTTTTTCCAAAAATGCAAAGACCTTTTGCCAGCCGTCCATGGCCTGCTCCTGGCGATAGGTGGCGTAGTTGTAATAGAAAAATCCATGGCCGGCGCCATCATACCTATGAAATTCATAGTCCTTGCCGTGTTTCTTCAGTTCAGCTTCGAGTTGATCTACGTGCTCGGGAGTGGGGTTCCTGTCGTCGTTGCCGAATACCCCTAGAATAGGGCAGGACAGGTCTTCGGTGTAATCGATCGGCGCGACCGGGAATTTGTCGTTCAGTTGGTCGGGGGACATGACCACGCGTCCGCCCCAACAATCCACGATGGCATCGAAGCCCGGAACACGGCAGGCGGTCAGGTATGCGTGCCTGCCTCCTGAGCATGTCCCGAAAATCCCTACCTTGTCATTGATATACGGCAACGCGTGCAAATACTTCATCGCGCCGGCCAGGTCACCGACCGCCTTCTCATCCGGGATGCCGCCATCCGCGCGGACTTTGGCGGCCACATTTTCGGGGGTGCCGTGCCCAACCCGGAAGTAGAGGTTAGGTGTGATGGTCACGTACCCTTTCAAAGCGAACTTGAACGTGATTTCGCGATACCATTGATCCCAGCCGGGAAAGTGATGTGCCAGCACCATGGCGGGGAACGGCCCTTCACCGAGCGGGCGGGCAAAATAGGCGTTGATCAGATCACCGTTTGCGCCAGCGATGGTGACGGTCTCTGCGATCAGCCCTTCGTAAATGTCCGTTGTGTACACAACGAAACTCCTTTCATCCTTAGTTGAAAAAATACAGACTTATTTTACCCGCTTAGTTTAGAAAGCCTGGGGACAATTTCAGCGATGCTGGGTTTGTAGTCCAATGTTTCGTCCGTGACATCAATTTCCAGAACACTATGGGAAGGGATTTCAACCAGCCACTCATCCAGAAAAGACTCGAACAGGGCAGTATCATCCACTGAAACGATGTTGATGCGGTCGCGCACGGACAAGCGGCCTGCCACCGTTTCCCGGTCCGCTCGCAGCCGGACGATCAATTCCGGTAAGGGCGTCAGTTCGCGCAGAGTCTCGTACAAGCGTCGGCACAGAGCCAATTCGGGGTCAGTCAGCAGGCCGCGAGCGTGGAAGAGACGCGTGAAACCGTGATAGTCCAGGTCGAGCCCGCCGTCGATCAACCCGATCTGCGGCGCGGCGCGCAGAGTCCGTTCCTGCTCAGTACGCAGTAGAAAATAGTCGATCTGGTTGGCAAGTCCATAGCGCGTATCCCGCTTGAAGAGCGCCTGAAAAGGACGTTCCTCATGCTGTTCAAGTGCGGTCGCAAAGTCAGCTTGTTTTTCCAGAGCATGGACCAGAGCAGTCTTGCCCACGCCGCTAGGACCAACAATCGTGATGAGTTTTCCCATAGCTGTATTCTACTGTCTGAACTTAAATTAAAAAACTCGGAAATCACTCCGAGTTTTCTGATATGACCTGTTTACTTTTTGACCCAAAAACCCAGATGGTTACCGACTTCTGATTCATTGCCGGGAATGTTGCCCTCGATGGGCGAGTTCAACACAAATGACCCGCCCAGCGCGCCTTCGATCACAAGGGCCGAGGAGCCGCCGCCGTCCAGATTGAGCGCGTTATATACGCCCAGTGAGATCATGAAGTCGGCTAACTCCGGGAAGGTGATGCCCTCGCTGTAGCCCGGCTGGCGACCGTCGATCACCACCAAAAACAGCCAGCGACCATTACTATTGGTTCCCGCTGCAGAGCGCGGCTCCACGGATTGGTCTTCCAGATCTTCTACTTTTTGGCCTTTTTCCACTAACATGCGGTCACCGGAAACCGCGTTATAAATGGCGCCTGTAGGCTCGTTAAAGGATACTTTCAGATTCCTGTTGACATACAGGATCGGTCTCCCCGACCAACGTTCGGAGTACACATTCCCGCGCGAGGCCGCGTAGCTGTTGATTTTGACAGGATCGCCGCCATTCGGGCAATACTCTTGCGGATCGTACTCATCCGGATCGAGATAGCTGAAGCCATCGCCGTTGATCGCGACTTGCAGACTGAACTCTTCCAGGAATTTGGAGGTTTTACGCGTGCAGATCAACCCACTTTCGTGGCTGGGAGGTGTGACCAGGCCTTTCAACCCGCTGGCCTGTGTGTCGATTGCCAGCACATGAGCAACCATCTTACGCGGGGATTGCATCACCTGGCGATAGTACACTACGCTGGGGAAAATTCTCTGGACCAGCTTTTCGGGCGCGGTGGTGCCAAGATCGGTCAGATAAGCAGCGGAAGCCCAGCCAACCAGACCGTCAAAGCGCTGGATGCGCACCCAGGTTTTATCGGCATTGGTTTCCAACCCCAGCAAAACCTGTCCATTTGATACGTACCCGACCCCTTCAGAAGATGCGTTGGGTTCCTTCCGCACATTGAGCGTAGTGGCGTTGACCTCGTACCAGTTTTTCAATTCAGTGGTGGGAGGCGGCTCGTTGGTTTCCTCCAGGAAAGCAGCGGAACACCAGCCTGTCAGGTCGTCTGATTCGCGGAGGATCTTGATCCAGGTCCCGTCGTAATTCTTTTCGAGTCCCTTTATGACCGAATTGAACGGCAGTGAACCGACAACCGTATCGCTGGTGCTGGGTCCCTCACGCACGTTCAGGACCGAGGCTGTGACGCGATACCATCCAAGCTCATCAGGCGGCTCTGTGGTTTCTTCCAGATAGGCAGCAAAAGACCAACCGGTCAATCCATCCGATTCACGGATGATCTTGATCCAGGTATCGTTGTTGGCGTAGTCCAATGCCTTGACCACTTCATCCCTGTACAGGTTCCCGATGTCGTCGTAATCTGTGCCGGGGCCAGAACGCACATTCAATACATCAGCCGTAACCCGATACCATTTATCCTGCGGGGGAGAGGCAACTTTGATCAAGTGTGTGTTAAAGATCCAGCCTGGGGTGCCATCTTCCCGTTTGATCTGCAGCCAAATTTTGTCGTCAGTGACATCGAGCACTTCCAACACTTCATCCTGCTCCAACGTACCGATCACGTCTTCGTCCATGCCGGGTGCATCGCGGATGCTCAACTCGACGCGGTATTTCTCTCCAGCGCCGGGGGGAGGCTGATCCAACCCAAAGCGCTCGCGAAAGGCTACCGCGTCTCCGTTGAAATAATTTAAGTCGATTTCTTTACTCTCCACACCATAAAGTTCTCCATCGCCTGATTCTGTAAATTGCCAGAACAGCCATTCATCTGTGTCCCAGGGCTTGGGAACCCGGGGAGTGGTCACGTTATAGTTGGCAATCCATAGAGGGTATTGGTGGAAGTATTCCAGATTTTGTGGTTCCGTGTCCGGGTTGGGGGCATTGTCACGCCAATAATAATAGGCCGTATAGATGGCGATCTCTTTTTGACCAACCAGCTCTTTGAGCCTTTCCAGGAAGTCGTACCATTTGCGCCAGCCCGCATATTGACCCCCGTAGGTTTCCTCGATATCGGCAAACATGGGTAACTCACCCAGATCGCCATCTAAGGTTTCGACCCACTTTTCGGCCTGGCGTTTTGGTTCCGCGCGGCTGTCGTAGAACCAGTAGCTGCCGCGTGGGAGTCCCGCGGCTTTAGAGGCCGACCAGTTGTGCTTGATATCTCTGTCAGGCCATAGATTCTGTCCCGCACGGATGATTACGTAGTCCGCAGCCTGATTCATCTTCTTGAAATCAATACGCTGTGGGGTGCTCGCATCGTCTTGGTAAAAACTTACATCAGGACCCAGTGCATTTCCCATAACAATCTCCTTTTGTTAACTCCTTCTGGAATTCTACCAGCAAACCGGGGCGGCCTGGCTGTTGTCTGCTTTGGGAACTTTTTGAGGGTGAGATTCATCTTAAGAATGATGATTTTAAAAAGGAGTTCTATTATGTCTACGAAAAAATTCTTACAATTCATTGTCCTTGTTTCCGTGCTGGTGGCCTCTTTCGCGACCACGACCGGCGCATCGGCAGCGTATTCTTGCGGCATGAGCGTTACTGTCATACAGGGGGATACCCTGCGCAAGATTGCTGACCGCTGCGGCACAACTGTTTATGCCTTACGACGTGCCAACCCCATGATTGGCAGCGGTGATCTGATCTATCCAGACCAACTTCTGCTGCTCCCCGGCGCACTTATATCCGGCAATAACGGTTACAGCACTTACATTGTCATGCGCGGCGACACGCTCAAATCACTGGCCTACCGCTTCGGTACCTCGATGGATGTGCTGGTCAGCCTGAACGCGGACATCACCAACATCAATGTGATCTACGAAGGCCAGCGCATGGTGGTGCCCTCTGGCAGCGGCGTGCCCACAACCCCGCCGCCCGCATCCGGGCAGGTTTACACTGTACAACGCGGTGACACTCTGCGCAAGATTGCGGACCGGCTGAATACGACTGTGGATGCCATCCTGAAGGTCAACTCGCAAATTGGCAACCCAAACCTGATCTATGTTGGGCAAATCATCAACTTGCCTGCCGGGCTATCGACCTACGTTGTCCAGTATGGCGACACGCTGCGCATCATTGCTGCGCGTTTCGGGACCTCCGTGGAAAGTTTGCTGAGTCTCAATCCGCAGATCACGAATGTGAACCTGATCTATGCGGAGCAGGTGATCCGGCTGTGGTAATAGCTGATAGTATTTGAAAAAAGGAGACGCGGTTGCAACCGCGTCTCCTTTTTTTATTTGGACAGACAGTCTGTATTAAATGTTTAATCTCTTTCCAGCTCATAAGTCAAAATAACGGGATCAAGGGTTTCGGGATAGCCGTCCGATTTGTAAGCCAGGAGATAACCTTTGTGAAAATCCACTGAGAACGGCCAGGGATCGACGCGGATAACGCCATTTTCTACTTGATATTTGACAGTGACTTCCGTATCGTCTTCATTGCGTGGATAGATCGAGATCCTCCCTGAAGCAGGTACCTCAAAACATAGACTGAAAGACAGGCTGTCGCACAGGTTCGTGATGCGATCAATGCGAGCGAAAAGTTGTTCGGAAAGGTCATGCTTTTCGAGATGTTCGTCAATGCCTTTGGTGAATTCTTCGGTCAACGCTATTCGCTCGGGAGAAGCATCGTGACTCGCCAGTCTTCGGAAGTGGTATTTGACGATGGTATCCGCGACCACATCTGAGCAAGGCATATTAAATGTGCGTCGTGCGATTGGAAACCACTCTGCCTCGTCCATCCCGCCGATAGGGTGGTTATCTAGGTAGCCATAACCGCGGTCGTGAGTGCCCATGCCGAGGATCATGGATTCCCGTTCGATGGGGGGAAGATCGAAATCGTCGTTGCCCCACAACATCGCCAGCATGCCAACTAATTTAAGATGCTCGGATTGCGGAGTCACAATAGGTCTGCGTTTGGATTTGAACATCGTATATTCTCCTTGTAAAACCAATAATGAAATATAGACGCAATCATACTCCGAAAACCATAACCTGTTGTTAACATTGAACTTCACGAAAGTTAATATAATTGCCACACACGACAATCGAAAGGGTGAAGTCATGGAACTGCATTACAGTGAATTGGACAATAGCATTCGCCTGATCAAATTGGCTGGCAAACTGGACATCCTTGGTATAGGCGAAATCGAAACCAAATTTGCGGGGCATTGCAATGGAGAAAACGTCCGAGTGGTGGTGGACCTGTCCGAAGTGGACTTCCTGGCTTCTATCGGCATCCGGCTGCTGACACTGACGGCCAATGCGGTCGCCAACCGTGGAGGAAAGATGGCGCTGATAGGCCCTATCCCTGATGTACAACGCGTGCTGGAGGTCACCGGAATCCCGGAAATTATTCCAATGTATGCGCAATTCGAATCGGCGGAAGCGGTGTTATTGGGTGCTTGATGTCAGAAGTGTGATTGAAAAACAGCCTCGTGTTCACGAGGCTGTTTTTTGTTTGGAGAGGAAACTCTGAATAACAAGAATATCTTGTAATGGTGCTCGTTTCGACACTTATTTGTCCGCGTAGAAGCCGTGCTTTGGAAGCTGCGAGGGTTCTACGCGGCGCATGCGCTCACTGCCAGGGCTGACGAGGTAGGCGCGTCCGTTGCGGTGCAGCAGGGGGAAGCGTTTTCCTTTCGAGGCGTAATGAGCGCGCATGCGCTCGGAATGATAGGCATAGTTCTCGAAAATCTCATCGAAGAGGGCCAGCAGGTGATCGAAGGTGCGCAGGAAAGTGGCGCGGTATTCGTCCGTGACCTGTGACAGGTTGCTGATGACCCAGCAAACGGACTCAAATTCCCACTCGCAGGCCAGGCCCAGGATACGGCCGTCAGAGCTGATATAGGGAAAGAAGGGGAAAGCGCGACAACTGAGAACGCGGTTCGGGCGCTGACAAAGGCTGGGGCCGAGACAGGCGAGCGGAAGTATGCCGGGAGGCGGAGTCTCGTCCGCGACGGAACTGGCAGGTTCGGGTTTTGGTGGCGAAGCGCATTCGTCATCCCGATAGCGATGCCACAGATCGGTGGTCCCGCTCAGATAGTCCCATTCGCTGGTATAGGCGGCCGGGACGGCGTGGCAGATGTCGCAGCAAAAGGGTTTGCCGGAGGGATTTTGCGGGGCACACTTTTTTCCGCAGTCGAGCGCAGCGATGGGAGCATCGAAAACATCGTAGAGCGCGCGCAGGTCGGCGGAGGTGAGGTCCGCAGGGGAGCGCAGGATGCGGTTGAACATAGGGGGATTATAGCGCGGTTGGGTGACTGGTCGGGACAAGATCGGGATTGAAGTTTGCATTCTTTCTATTTGTATTGAATTGTTGCTGTCCTGTTGATCGAAAATTTTTTGCACAGATATTTATTAGAAAACAATTAAAAATCTATACAATATATTGACAAAATATTGAAAATGGATATAATCACATCACATTGATAGACAAACCCAAACTCAGGAGTGTGAAATGAAAAGGTTTAAAGTTGTGCCCTTCTTGTCCGTTTTACTGGTGACCGTCTTCGCGCTGGGCGCATTTGCCCCTGCGGCTCAGGCAGCTCCCAAAGTGGACACGATCGTGGACGTGGCCCTGGCTGCCAATGCGCAAAGCGGCGAGTTCTCGATTTTGATTGCGGCTTTGCAGGCCGCAGACCCGGCTGTGATCCGCACCTTGAGCGGTAACGGACAGTTCACTGTCTTCGCCCCGACCGATGCAGCCTTCGTCTCATTGCTGGGTGAGCTTGGCCTGAGTGCTGACCAACTGCTGAGCAACCAGGATCTGGTGACACAGGTTCTGCTCTATCACGTGGCGCGCGGCAACCGCAATTCTAACGCCGTGCTGGGCAGCTCACGCATCCGCACGCTGGAACGCGGCTTCCTGTTCCAGAATGGCGGCGTGTTGACCGATGAGAATGGCCGCAGCGCCAATATCATCGCCACCGACATCCAGGCTGCCAACGGTGTGATCCACGTGATCGACCGGGTTGTGCTGCCTAAATAACGGAGCCATAACGATCCAAACAATTCCAAAGCGCCCCTGAGTCTGTAAGGCGAGGGGCGCTTTGTTTTTATGTAAGTTTTGCGTGCAGATTTTAGCGAATGTGTAAGAGCATATTTTTCGAGCACGTCTGAAAGGTAAATATATAAGGAGACGGCAATGAGTGAAAGAAACGCATGGAACCAGAAAATTATCGAAGAATTCCGCGCCAACGACGGTAAAGTCGGCGGGCGCTTTGAAGGTAAGACCTTACTGCTGTTACACACCACTGGCGCCAAAACCGGGAAGGAACGCGTCAACCCGGTAGCGTACGTCAAGGATGGAATGCGCTATGTGGTGATCGCCTCTAAAGGCGGCGCGCCAGACAACCCGGACTGGTATTACAACATCCTGGCTCACCCGCGCCTGACTGTGGAAGTGGGGACGGAAACTTTCAATGTTGAGGCAAAAGTCACCGAAGAACCCGAACGCACACGCCTGTATAACAAAATGGTCGAGATTATGCCCGGTTTCGATGACTATCGTCAAAAGACGGATCGGGTCATACCGGTCTTCAAGTTGACGCCTGTGAAGTAAGCATTTCTGGTTTCTAAAACAAAAACGGTCTTGTGATGTGGATGTCCGAGACCGTTTTCTGTATTCTTATCAACCACCCAAAATCGGGTATTATGATCCATCTGCATTTGATTTTATAAAGTTGATCTCTTTTTCGCTTTAGGCGGGAGACCTTTCGGAAGTTAGGGAAGCTACCCGATTTTTTTGCCTGCCGTTGGCCCGGGTTTCAGGCTATGAATTTCTTCAATTTTTATCAAAACCACTGCCTTAGGTTTTGGCATTCCCGCGTTAACTAACATTTCTGCCGTTTTATCATAGATCTCTCCATTGGTTAATACTTCTGGGGTTCCAAGAAACCTGTATCCATCTGGGATATCTCTGTTTACAACAGCCACGGCAACTTTTGAGCCTTCCAGAATGTTTTGATAGGTCTTGCCACCTGTAACTTCGGCAAAGAGTAATGTTTCATCGTCGAATACTCGAGTAGAACGCTTTGGACCAATGTTGGGAACCCCACCTGTGCTTACCGTGGCGTGGAAGCATTGCTGGGACATGATCATCTCTTTCATTTCTTTTGTAAGCTGTGGCATAACTGAACCTCCTGGTCAGTTCAAATTATACGCCCAATACTGAGCCTATTAATGATAATGACCAATTTGCAATGACCGCAATAGATATGAGACAGCCGTGGACTTCAGCCCCGGCGGTCTAAAACGGAAACGGTCTCGTGACGTGTATGTCCGAGACCGTTTTTTTGATCCTATCAATCTTATTGTCTGTCATATTTACAACAGATCAAGCTGGTATTTGGCCTGAAGCACTTGACAGACGTGCTATAGTATTTAAGGGAGAGCATCTGGGGAAGGGAGAAAAAATGAATAAGACTAGAAACGTTTCGATGGCGCTGTTGGCTATAGGGATAATAGTGCTAGTACAACTTACCTGCGCAGAAGCATATGATCTCAGATGTGCAGCCGGGGGTGGAGAATGGATTTCTTATGATTATGAAAAAAACGAGCCACTACCATTTCAAGATCAATACTGCGATACAGAAAACCGCCCCAAGCCGCCGCTACTTGACCCTCAGCCTCTACCGGATTCCGCGCCGGATGTGGAAGCTCCATCCAACGATCAGCCTGCTCCTGCCCCTGAAGAGACGCTGGGGCCCGAAGAATGCACTCAAAAAGCAAATGTAAGCATTGACCTGGAGTTGAACACCAACACAGTCTGTGATTGTGCCTACTTTGCACATTTCAACGTCTCTGAAGACACCATCATCTACTACCACACGCAAAAATATGTGACCGAGAATCCACAGGGGCACCGGCAATATCAAAAGCTGCTGGTAGGCCAAACCTGGACCTGGTCGAGCGAAACCCTCGTCGACGGGCAGTGTGTCCCAATATATCTTGATCAAATCACAGCCTTTGTAGATGCCCTGGGCTGCGACAACATCTATAAAACGGCGAACTGGGCGATTGACGAATATGTCGAGCCGGTCGAAATGTTGTGCACTGAATTGATAAAGTAAAAAGGTGGATATAAAGGCTGGAAAAGGGACCGGGGCATTCCGGTGATCGCGTTGATGCCTGTTGAGAACACCGCCCGGATATCCCTATGGGGATGATATTCACGTCTGGATTATGAATACGAATCCCCGTAGGGGACAAGCCGCTGTAAACGGCTTCGTATGGATAGCCGTGGACTTCAGTCTCGGCGGCCTTAAAACAAAAACGGCCTCGTGACTTGGATGTCCGAGACCGTTTTTTCTTTGCAAAATCCTGCCTCCCGAAAAGAAGGTGACAAATATCGTTTCAATTATCAGTACCTTTATTTTTGACAACTCGCAATATCTCAGAAGGTATATTATCTTCCTTTTTGCCCATAAATGGCAGCTCGAGGGTGAGGCATTTCTGTTTCCCCTCTACATTCTGCACACATATTTGCTGCAAAACCTGTTACTCGAAATTGCTGTCTCGTACCATACTCTTGAGTAAAATTTACTTGGTGAGGTAGAAATGTAAGAGCCAACTCTTTTTCACAATTACAAATGAACACTCCTCCGCAATTTTCACAAAGATATTTTCTGAAAATCTCATAGTGATTTAGGCATCTCACATGCGAATGTGCACACTGATTACTACTCACTCTTCACTACTTTCTGAATCCCACAACCCCATCAAGGCCTGCATTGCCAGTGAAGGTTGAGCATCGCCCTGGCGGCCGGTGTTCCAGGTAACAACCAGTTCGCGTTTGGCGCGCGTCAGTCCCACGTAGAACAGGCGCAGGCGCTCGCGCACGTAGTCGGCGCGGGCTGCCAGTGATGCGGTCCCTTCGGCGTACCAGTCGTACTCGCCGGTCGAGAGCGCCGCAGTCAATTGCGCCAGCGCTTCGGCTTCCAGGTTCAGGCCATCGCGCACGAACCACTTCTCCGAGATATAATGGTCATAGGCTTGCAGCGCGGGGAAATCGTAATTGTTGACCGACATCAGGTATACGCGGTCCCACTCCAGCCCCTTGGCCTTGTGCATGGTCGTCACCACCACCTTCCCCGCGTGCCGCTCGGGGTCGAAGCCTGCATCGTCCGACGAAAAGCCGATGAAGCGCCGCTCGTTCTTGGCGATGACCGCCAGTTCCGAGGTCAGTTCCGGCAGGCGCCAGTCGGCGTGCTCATCGGCAGCCGAGCGCAGCACCAGCGCCAGTTTGTGCGCCAATGCCAGGTCCGCAGGGGAGGTGAAGACGTCCTGCGCCAGGGTCAGGATCAATTGATCAATGGGCAGCGTGACGGCTTCAAGCCAACGTTTAACGTGCACGCGGAAGTCGATTAACTCCTGGATGACGTCCTCCGCTTCGGACTCCCGAAGGGCTGCCAGCCAACCGACCGGCTCTGATTCCGGCGACAGGTACTCCTCTGTCCTGCGCACCTTACGCATTAATTCCGTTACCCGACCTGTCATTGCTAGGAGGGCTTCGCTCGACGAAGCAATCTCCTCTTCATCAAGAGACTCGTCCCCTGCGCGGACAGCTTCGCGCAGCAAATCTTCATCGCGCCAATCCCGCCGCCAGACCTGATAGGCCGTCGACAATTTCCTGGCCGAACCCGGGTCGGACAGATAGGCCAGCAAATTGGCAATCGACCCGGCTGCCGCGCGCGTGGTGGAGGTGCTGCTCAGGAACTCGACGTAGTCCAGCCCTTTGGCTTTGAGCGCGTTGATGATGTCCACACCACGCAGGTTACGCGGTACCAGCACCGCGACGGTTTTGTCCGCGTTGTCGGGCAGCCAGCGGGCCAGCGAGTCGATCACGGCTTTAACTTCTTCATCGGGCGTGAACTTATTACTTACAAAAAAGATATTGCCGGGATCATCGGGCGGGTTGGGCTGCGGGTCGTCCGGTTCGGTAGGCTGGATGTAGGGCGGCGCCAGCGCATCGCGGACTTCCTCCGCGGGATGTTCGTTCATGACCCAGTCGATTAGGTAGTTGGCGATGTTGATGACCGACGGCTGCGAACGTCCCGAGACAGGCATGGCTGTTGGCGATTCAGGGTCGGTTTCATTTACGATGAACTCGCGCAGATATTTCGGGCTGGCGGTGGTGAAGGTCTCGAAGATAGCCTGGTTGGGGTCGCCTACTCTAACCCAGTTGCCGCCATCACCTGCCAATAGGCGCAAGATTTGTTCCTGCAACAAACTCGAATCCTGGGCTTCGTCTTCGAGGATATAAGGGAAACGGTAACGCAGGCGCTTTAGGAACTCTTCGTCCGCTTCGAGCAAGTCGAGCGCCAGGCGGATCAGGTCGTCAAAGTCGACTGCACCGCGATAGGTCAGCGCGCGCTGGTAGTCGGAATAAATCGTCAGTCCCATTTCTGCCAGGGGTAAAGGAGCAGGCTGACGGTCGAGCAAGAGGCGCAGGGCGTCGGGCGTCAGGCGGCGGTCTTTGGATGAGCGGATGAAGGCCAGCGCGAGCGAGTCCAGCATGTCCGGTAACTGCTGGCGGCGCACCCAGTCGCGTTTGTTGTCGTCCATGGCTGGGTCGAGGTAGTCGTCCAGAAAATAGGGATTGGCGCTCAGCCATGCATTAACGGCTTCCTTGCGGATGAAGCCGGCTTCGCGCTCATCGATGATGCTGAAACGGGTCTCGAGGCCAACCACAGCCGGTCGCTCGCGGACGATGTCATGCGCCAGCCCATGCAACGTCCGGACGCGGTAGCCGAGATGCGGCAGCAGCCCGCGCGCCTGGACGAAGCCGCTGATGCGGTTGGAGAAGTTGTCCACGGCCGAGTTGACCAGAGTGACGACCAGCACTTCCTGGTCCGTATCAAGGCGGCCTTCGGCGATCAGGCGTGCAGCCAGGGCGGAAAGCACGTGAGTCTTGCCCGCGCCAGGCACGGCGGCAATGCCCATTTTGCCGTGGGTGTAGTCGAGGATTTCTTGCTGGTGGGGGCGAGGGGTGAATTCAGTCATCAGTCACCGATTGACGGTTATTAGTAGTTTTTGGTAGGCGGATTTAGCCGCCTTTGCAAGGATAGCATGGACGTTTACGTCCGTGCGGGTGTTGGGTTCAGAAAATATATGATGAATGGTATAAACCTGTAGGTTGGTAGATTGATGTTCAAACATTTCCTGTTTCGATATACTAATTCTATCCTGTTATCCGCCCGACGATAAACCGTCGGGCTATTCATACAAAGCCCGCTCAAGCAGGCTAGACGGCTTCAGCCGTCTTTGTAATGGTAGCACTGGCGTTCACGCCTGTGCGAGTAGGATGCGAAGGTTCATCCCACGGCGGGCAAACGCATCGAGAAACTTATCTTTCATCCATCCTCTCCATTGCTGCAATCAACGTTCCTTCCGCATGGTGCTGTTTCTGATTATGAATATACTTCACAATTGTGGGCAAATTCTTCTCACCAAAAGAAGAACCCCATATTCATCCTGCCAGTAGAACTCAAAATCGGGTTTGATGATGTGGTTGACATAATGTGAACTATTTCCCTTGACATCACCGATAAATTTTGTTGGCGCAATCTTTGGCGGGATGGAAATCCCAAGATGCACATGGTCTTTGGTTCCGCCAATAGCATGAACAAATCCACTCATTTTTTTCACTTTTGCAGCAATGGCACGATAAAGCCCGGATTCAAACTCAGCGTCAATCAGAGGTAAGCGATTCTTTGTACCCCAGATGAAATGATAGTAGAGTTTCCAGTACGGCATAAAAAATTCCTACCTAATCGGTTTCCTGAGTAAATAATACTCCAACCAGGGCTTCAGATCTGTCAAATAAGGCGTGTCCCTTTCGTCTTTCAGAATATCATCCTGATCCCTGGTCAAGCCGGACAAGGCCTTTTCTGTGGTTGGATACCCACCAGGCAGACCGTTTACATACAAACGGTCAATAAAATCCTCATAATCATTAGCGATTTCATCCATGTAATCGCGGTTGTAGGTGATGGGGGCATTGCTGGCGACCACCAGTTCGATTTTGAAATGGTCCGCGTATGGGAAAACACGCGCAATGGTGTGGGGCACAATACGATCGTCTTTTGTCCAGGCGCACAACACACCACCTGGAGTCAGATGTTCAAGATAAAGCTGCATAGCCTGTTCAGAATACAGGTTGTTGTGCCCGGCGGTGTGCTCACGCAGGGGATCGATGGTGATCAGGTCGAAGGTTTCATCGGGATTGGCATTCAGGTAGCGGCGACCATCGTCCACGATGTAGGTGATGCGCGGGTCCGCGAGCGTGACACGCGCGGATTCCTGGTTCGCGCTCAGGAAAGGATTGATGTCCCCCAGCAGTTCAACCACCACGATCTCGTCCACGCTCGGGAGGGCTTTGAAGAACATGGTGGTATAACCTCCGCCAAAACCGATCACCAGCACGCGCTTCGGTTCGGATGCGCCCGCGCAGGCTAAGGCACGGTTTTCGTAGAGTCCTTTGGGCGGGAACAGACTGTTGACTTCACCGCCGATCCAAAAGTAGCCGGATTGATGATCTGTGCTGGGGTCGAAGGTCAATGCCAGGACGCTGTCGCCCGATTCGGAGATGACCGCTTCCGCATCCATACCGGTTTCGTACAGACGCGTATAAAAGTCTCCCTTGCCGGGTGTCAGGATGATTCCAAGTAGTAAAACGAAACCGAAGTTTGCCAGTTGTGTCAAGCCGTTTTTGTTTTGTTTGTTTTTTGCTGTACTGAAAAAATAAAAGATCGAGAAGGAACCCGTCAATAGCGCCAGCAATTTTAGGGTCCATTCTGAGCCGATGCCTGGCAGCAGGACGAAGCTGATGACCAGAGTCCCTGTCACGGAACCAATGATGTTGGCCAGGTGAATGTCGCCCACGCGTCTGCCGGCCAGGGACGGGTTGTGGATGGCGATACGGTCCAGCACTGGAAGTCCGCCGCCCTGGAGCAGGCTGGCTGGGAGGACCAGGATCAGGATGGGCAGGAAATAATCCCAAAGATTGGCAAGCAGCAGCCGTTTGGAAAACAGCAGGTCACGCCCCACCTTGACAAAAGGCAGCGCGGGCGTTTGCGTCTCGACAAAATCCCGAATCCAGGGCGGGTTATATTGAAGCGTCCACCAGAAAGCCAGCAGGGTGAAAGCAGCCAGAATAGCGCCAGCCATTTCGATTTTGCAGAACAACAGCACGGGATTTTTTGACCTGTCGGCAGCGCGGCCAAAGATATATCCGCCTAACGCCAGCCCCAACAAAAAGACAAACAAAATCGATGGAAAGCTGTAGGCGGTGTTCTTGTCCACGATGTGTAGCACCCGAATCCAAAGCATCTCGAAGCCCAGGCCGATGAAACCCACCAGGAAGGAAGAAATCAGGATGGTCGTATAGCCCCATTGGTATACAGGTTTAGTCTTCGGTTCCTCATCTTCTTGTGACTGAACACTCTGTTTCTGCCAACGGGCCAGAATGATCGCAAGTAACCCGACAATCGCATTCAGAGCCACTGCGATATAGGTGGTGCCGTCGAAGCCGTAAAATCCGATCAATACATACCCGGCCAGGGCGGTCCCGAAAGCAGCACCCAGCGTATTGATGCCGTATAGAATTCCGATCACGCTTCCTGATGTTTCCACGCGGTGCACGAAGGACTGCGTCAGCAAGGGTAGCGTCATCCCCATCAGCGTGGTGGGGATCAGCAGGATGGCGAAGCTGATCAGGAAGACGAACACGTAGGGTGTGCCAGCAGTAGCTTGCCCGATCCAGAAGATTAACGGCTGGCTGAGGAGGCCGAACACGGCGATTCCCAATTCGAGCAGGCCATAAACCAATAAAGTGTTCTTCACCTGCCTCGCCAGTCGTCCGCTAAGCAGCGAGCCGAGTCCCAACCCGGCCATGAAGGCTCCCACGATCAATGTGACCGATACCATGGTCACGCCAAAAAACAACTCCAGCAGCCGTTCCCAGACGATCTGATAGACCAGCCCGGCCGCGCCGGAGATGAGAAAAAGACCGGCGAATAAAAATAAGATAATGGATTGTCGTTTCTGCATTGAGTTCTCTATGAAGTTTGTTGCAACACCTTTTGGAATGCCTTCAGCAAGTCCCCGCGCTGCTCGAACCCGGATTCACCCAACTCGCTCATCCCCAGATAGACGCGCTCTCGACAGCGCCACAGCAAACCGGACGTCAGGCGTGCCAGCGCTTCCCGGCTTTGTTCCACCTCGTCGGCATCGGTCCACAAACGGCCTGGCTCCCAGCCGCGCGCCAGCACATACGGATGTGTGATCGGCTGCGCGAGTCGTTCGTACCAACCGCTCGAGCCCGCATCCAGCCAGAACTGTATGCTAACGGGGCGGTTCATCATCAGGAAGGTGTAGGCTGGCGCAACTAGCACAGCTTCCTCGTCTTCCGTGCGCCAGGATTCGAGATATTGTGCGGCGATGACGCCGTCGTTCAGCATGGCGATGTACTCTTTGCCCAGACCTGACAGGTTTTCAAAACCTGTCAGGTCTCCAGTTGGTTGCATCGCCATGCGGAATTTCCTGACTGACTCAACCAGGCTGGCTGCTACGCGCACGGAATCGAGATTGGTATGGAATCCAAACCCCGGTTGTGACAGGACTTCTCCGAACAGTTTGCGTAGGAAGTGATCTAACGGGAGCGCTTCAGACTCACGATAAGCCTGCAGCCAGTCTCGAAGGGCACTATAGCGGTTCCCGAACGTGAAGGTGATGCGTTCCTGCATATCCGGTTTAATGCCGTCAAACGATGCCAGTGAGAAGTCGCGTTGACGGTAAACGATCTCGGCCAACAACTGTGCCCGCACCAGGTCCATGCCCTCGATGGAGTGCATCAGGGCATAAGCCACGTCGAACTTGGATGGGTGGATGTTCCAATCCGGATGTGCCAGCGCGGCTAGAGTCAACAAAGTTTGGCTGGCAGGCTCATCCCGCAGTGAGCGCGAGGGACGGTGTGAGCGCCAGGGGATTTCGCGCGCATCCAGACGGTTGGTCAGAGAGAAGCGCAAAGAGTCCGAAAGGTAAGGAGCCAGGATGACGATCTCAGAGGGGGGGGTACCTTCATTTAGAAGGGCCAGTGTTTCATCGACTATGGCATCCAGCAATTCGGGATAGAAACGGGATTGCACAAAAGCCAGTGCTCCACCATAGCCATCTCCACTGGATGGTCTCGGTTCTGGCGAGGGTGAGACTGCCTCGGCCAGCGAATTCTCGAGAAAGGCAATCTCTTTCGAAATGACAAAGCTTTGATCCAGTACAGCCTGCTCGTCGCACAAGTCGCGTAAAGCCCAACCAGTGCCCGGGTCCGCGCCCAGGAAACGGCGGTAGCCTCCACCCTCGTCGTAGATCAGCAACGCTGAATCGAGATCCGCCATCCATTCTCGTATGATGTCATGTCCGCGCGGGACATCCTCCTCTACGTTATCGTAGATCAGGTGGCGGTAAGTCTTCGTTAAATAATCGCGGACGTGTTCTTCAGGCCACAAGTAATTCCAAAACACGTCCAGTTGCAGGGAGAAATCCAGCAAGTTGTGATCGAGACAGTACTGTCTGAAACGAGAGGCGCAATCCTGCGCATCCTCATACACCCGCCGTTGACCGGGGTCGCCGAACCAGGCTGAGTCCAATCGTGCGCCGATCTCATCCACAGGGAAGCCGATTACGGCAGATTTATTCAGGTTGTCGATGATCTGCGAATACAGGCGGTTGCGGTCGATCGTGATGGATTCAAAGTAGCCTTCGTCCAGCAATGGCCGGACGATATGCGCCATGTAGTACTGGGCTGTTTCGAGAGTCAGAAAGACCGGCGGCTGGTCGGGGTGGGCGAAGCCGGCCACATCAGCAGCCAGGGGCCAGAACAAGTCTACTATGCGGCGGGCGAGACCGCCAACGGTGGCGAGCGTCACTTCACCGCCGGGAGCAGTTTCGGGTCCATGTAATGAAGCGAGATAAGGTTCTTGCAGCGTCCGTTGCGGGGTCAGGATCAGCAGTGAGTCCGCACGGATGCCCTGTCCAAGCAAATATTTCATGCGCTCCACGCCGACAGTGGTCTTGCCACACCCGGTCGGGCCGGAGAGGAAGACTTTCTTATCCAGTGGAGCTCGGGAGATTTTCTGTTGGTCAGCATTGGGCTTTGCCATGCTCCAAGATTAGCGGAGGCAGGTTGCTTTGTCAATGGGCAAAGGAACCTTTTCCGGATGTGTAGCGTCCATCAATAAGAAACCCTTTTTGGAAGGAGAGAGAAATGGCATATAAACTCATACGCACCGCTGTCGTGATGATGTTTTTCTTAGCGATGGCTTTGTTCTCTGGTTGTGGTGCTAATGGGGTGAGCATCGCAGAAGCCGATAACGGCAAACAGATCAATTTACAATCCGGTGATGTAATGACGCTTTCACTCGAATCAAACCCGACCACCGGCTATAGCTGGCAAGTATTGGAAATCGATGATCAAATCTTGACCCAGGATGGTGACCCCGAATACAAGAGGGCCACAGACACAGATAATTTGGTGGGCGCGGGCGGCGCAGAAACTTTTCGTTTCAAAGGTGTTAGAGCGGGCAGTACCAGGTTGGAGTTGGGTTATATGCGACCCTGGGAAAGTGTTCCGCCGGTTGAAACTTTCTCAGTTGAAGTCATTGTTCAATAACCGCTGCCCTTAAAAAAACGGTCGTTTACAGGGTAAGATATATTTCACTGAGGTCATCTTTTATATACAGACGAAGAATTCCGCTTCGCCCCGGACGATCAGCTTGCTGAGGCCAACTTTGGCTTGATTCAAGCTGACTGCGCTCTGGGGATTTTCATTGCATTGGCAGAAAGGAGTAAAACGCAGTAATTGAACGTTGACACAGAACTCCGCCAAAGGTATAATACCGTCCGCTTCTGCCCTGGCAGCGAAATTAGCCGGGGCGGTCGTTTGTAACCCGGCTTCCCCGCACATCGGCGAAGGACCCATCCGAAATCAAAGGATGTGAAAACCCCGCGGTCAGTGTGGCGAAGTGAATTGCCAGGAGAAAAAATGAAATACGCGATCGTAGAAAGCGGCGGCAAGCAATACAAAGCCGTCGAAGGCGAAACTATCGAGGTTGATCGCCTGTCGGTAGACGCCGGTGATAAAGTTGGTCTGGAACGAGTTTTGATGCTGGTCGACGGTGAAGATATCGCCGTTGGAACACCCACTGTAGATGGTGTTCAGGTCAGCACAACCGTGACTGAACACTTTAAGGGCCCCAAAATCATCGTCTTCAAATACAGCCCGAAAAAACGCATCCGTGTCAAGAGCGGACATCGTCAACAGTACACCCGTTTGGTGGTGGACACCATTGGTACGGGTAAAAAAGCTTCCAAGGCTAAGAAGACAGAAGAAGCGCCGGAAGAAAAGAAAGCTGAAGCTAGAGCTGAAAAGAAAGAAACGAAAGCATCAGCGACCAAAGAGAAGAGGGCTGAAAAAGTCCCAGCGAAAAAGACGACAACGAAGAAGGCCGCTACAGCATCGTCCCCGAAGGGGAAGAAGTCTTCTTCAACTGAGAAATCTGAGAAGTAGTGTGAGGTAGAAATGGCACACAAAAAAGGTGGCGGCTCGAGCCGCAACGGACGAGACAGCAACGCTCAACGTTTGGGCGTGAAACGCTATGCCGGGCAGGAAGTCCTGTCAGGGAATATCCTGGTCCGACAGCGCGGAACCAGCATCAAGCCTGGTCTGAACGTAGGCAAAGGCAGTGATGATACCCTGTTTGCTACGATTGACGGGGTTGTTATGTTTGATGTTATTCACGGCCGCAAACGTGTTAATGTAGTTCCAGCCGAATAACAAAACGAAGGATATTGGTATGAAAACTGACATTCATCCTACATATTATGAGGATGCTACGGTAACTTGCGCTTGTGGGAACACCTGGAAGACTGGCTCAACCCAGAAAGAGATCCGTGTCGAAATCTGCTCAAATTGCCACCCATTCTTTACTGGCGAAATGAACCGCATCGTCGATACCGAAGGTCAGGTTGACCGATTTTACAAGAAACTGCAAGCCCGTCAGGATTACGTGGCTGAAAAGAAAGCGCGCGAATCTGAAAAGGTTTCACCCGAACGCCCCGTTTCCGAACTTGAACTCGGCAAACGCCCGACTGATGCCCTGGCAAAAGCTGGCATTAAAAAGGTCGGTCAGCTGATGAACAAAATGGCTGAAGGCGAAGATGCCGTGTTGGCTATCTCTGGATTTGGTCAAAAGTCTCTGATCGATACGAAGAAAAAATTGCGCGCACTCGGATATGAGTTCGCGGAAGAATAATAGAATCTAATACCCCATGGTTGGGGCACCAGGGATTGCGCCTTTCGCAAACTTAGGTAAACTTAACAGGCAGATGCATTGCATCTGCCTGTTTTGCTGAATAGGGACTGCGCTGTTAGAATAGAGAAAATCTACATCCCTTTTTGGAATTCATTCACAAATTGCATCGTTCCTGTAAAGAGAGAAACTGGGAAGGAGTATATGAAACATCATACCGGTTCCATTGAAGTTGTCTGCGGGTCCATGTTCAGCGGTAAAACGGATGAGCTCATCCGTCGTCTGGTGCGCGCTACGATCGCAAAGCAGAAGGTACAGGTTTTCAAGCCCGCAGTAGATGTTCGTTATGCTGCTGAGAAGGTGACCTCCCATGCGGGTGCAAACTATAACGCGACCCCGGTGGAAAAGGCAGCCGATATCCGCGAGTGCATTGAAAAGGATACGACTGTCGTCGCAATAGACGAAGCGCAGTTTTTCGATCCGGAAATTGTAGACGTCGCACAGGAACTGGCGGAAACTGGCATTCGTGTCATTGTAGCCGGGCTTGATATGGATTTCCGTGCCGAACCGTTTGGGCCTATGCCTACCCTGATGGCCAAAGCCGAAAAGGTGAACAAGTTACACGCCATCTGTATGACCTGTGGGAACGAAGCTTCACGCACACAACGTCTGGTCAACGGTAAACCGGCCCGCTATAACGACCCGGTTGTAATCGTCGGCGCTTCTGAACTGTACGAAGCCCGCTGCCGCAAACACCATCAGGTGCCCCGATAGGGGTAGAAGTCCCGCGTTTGCGGCGCGGATTACCCCTTTAGTGACGCAAAGGCAGCAGATTGATAAACTATATTGGGAGCCAGCATGCAAGATTATCAAGAATTTCTCGAAGAAACCCTGATCGATGCAGAAACTTTACAAAATCGCATTGCAGAGCTTGGTCAGGAGATCAGCCGCGATTACGCGGACACCAATAACCTGCTTCTAATCTGCATCTTGCGTGGTGGTGTGGTCTTTCTGGTTGATTTGATGCGTCATATTATGCCTCCACACCAGGTGGACTTCATGGCGATTTCATCTTACGGAGCCGGTGCCCGCGAATCAGAAGGCAACGTACGTGTGACTCTCGATCTGCAGACCAACATCCGTGATAAGGATGTCTTGTTGGTAGAAGACATCATCGACAGCGGACACACCATTGCGCATGTGCTGGAACTGCTCTCCACGCGCCAACCACGTAGTCTGAAGGTTTGCTCGCTGCTTGACAAAGCCGAGCGTCGTGAGGTGGTTGTGCCTCTCCATTATCGTGGCTTTGAAATCCCTAACAAATTTGTTTTTGGATACGGGCTCGATCTGGACGAGTACTATCGCAACCTGCCTTTCATCGGCGTTGTAGACCTGGATAAGCTCCAGGCTAGCTGATTAGGATAAACCGGGCGGCTGGAATGACGGACGAAACAGGGCACTCCGCTTCTCCCTACGCCGGACGCTGGGTAGCGCTCCTACGCGGAAAAGTCATTGCCCAGGGGTATACGCCCGAAGAAGCACGCCGCGCCGCGCAGACTCAACGTCACAAAGAAACCCCTGAAATTGTTTTTATGCCTTCTTTTACTTTCCCCCCCTTGCTCGATTCTGTTTGCGAAGCCCTGCCTGTCGATCAAGAAATCTACCTGGTGGGTGGCGCAGTGCGTGATGTCATGCTGAGACGCGCCTCTCGCGATCTTGATTTTGCCATGCCCGCCGACGGCGTTAAGCTGGCGCGCCGTATCGCGAACAAGCTGAATGGTGCTTTTTATCCCCTGGATACTGAACGTGATACCGGACGCGTTGTGATTATTCAGGAAGATAATAAACGTACGGTCATGGACTTTGCCACTTACCGCGGCGCCGATATTGAAGCCGACCTTCGTGACCGTGATTTCACGATCAATGCTATCGCCTATGATTTGAGGCATGAGACAATCTTTGATCCGTTGAAAGGGGCGAACGATGTGCAGGCTAAGAAGATTCGGGCTTGTGCGGAGGATTCTTTGGAGAATGACCCTGTTCGAATTTTACGCGCAATCCGACTGGCGGCCGGGCTGGGATTCCAGATTGAAGTGGAAACCCGTCAGAACATGAAACAGGCTGCAGGGGAGTTACGCAGTGTCTCTCCTGAACGTTTAAGGGACGAATTATTCCACATCCTCGAAGGTCCGCAACCAGGGACAGCCTTGCGTGCGTTAGAGATGTTGGGTGTACTGCCTCATCTTCTACCCGAGTTGCCTGCGCTCAAAGGGGTGGAACAGCCTGCGCCGCATGTCTATGACGTTTGGGGGCACACATTGGCCGTGATGAACCATCTCGAAGATATCCTGGCCTCACTGGCTCCCGGTTACGATCCTGAATCCACAGGCGATTTGTTTACGGGCCTGCTGGTGTTACGGCTGGGACGTTATCGCAATCAGTTCGCGGCGCACTTTGCCAACCAACTCAATACGGACCGTTCTGTGCGCGCTCTGCTATTTTTCGCTGCGTTGTATCATGATGTAGCCAAGCCAGCTTGCAAAACCGTCGGAGATGATGGCCGCATCCGCTTCTGGGATCATGATGTGCAGGGTGCAGAGATGGCCGCTACTCGTGCAAATGCATTGCATCTGAGCAATGATGAGATTCATCGTTTACGGCTCATCATCCGGCATCACATGCGTGTGCATTTTCATAGCAATCGATTAGAGACCGAGGGAAAAACACCCTCGCGCAAAGCCATCTACCGCTTCTTCCGTGACACGGACGAGGCAGCTGTCGATTTGATCTTACTGGCGTTGGCCGACACACGCGCTACACGAGAACATACGCTCACGCAAGAAACCTGGACTGCAGCGCTGGATATTTGCCGTATTTTTCTCGAAAACTATTGGGAAAAACCCGCCGAGTCCGTTTCTCCGCCCCGACTGCTGGATGGCAACGAGATCATGAATGCGTTTGATCTTAAGCCTGGTCCGCGTGTCGGCGAAATCTTGGAAGTTATCCGTGAAGCACAGGCTACCGGGAAAGTCAGTACGCGTGAAGATGCGTTGACCTATGCGAGCGACTGGCTCGGGGAGAATCCATGAATTTAGTCTTTTTTGATCTTGAGACTCAGAATCTTTTGCAAGATGTAGGCGGACGTTCGGGTATCGAGAGATTGCGTCTTTCCTGTGGCGTTACTTATTCGACTGAGAAAAATAATTTCACTGTATATTGGGAAAGGGATGCTCAATCCTTGATCCAAGAACTGAAAAGCGCAGGCCGCGTCATCGGTTTCAACCTGATTGGATTTGACTACCCTGTGCTGAGGCCGTATGCGTCCGGATTCAACTTCGCATCCATTCGGACCCTGGACCTGCTCCAGGACATCCATCGGACTCTGGGCTTCAGGCTGAGTCTCGACGCGATTGCAGAAGCATCGCTCGGCGCGACCAAGTCTGCAGATGGGCTCATGGCCGTGGAATGGTTCCGTTCCGGGGAGTTAGATAAGATTGCGGAATATTGCAAAATCGATGTTGACATCACCCGTCAGGTCTACGAATTCGGGCGTGACAATGGCTTCGTGCACTATCGTTCAAAATTGGGTAGTAAACTTAAAGTAGCTGTAAACTGGAGATGAAATGGAAAAAGTGAATGTTAATGGTGTTCAAATCGCATATAACCGAACGGGGTCAGGCAAACCGCTCGTATTAGTGCATGGGTATCCACTGGATCATACAACCTGGAATGAAGTTGTCCCGTTATTGAAAAACGACTTCGATCTTATCTTACCTGACCTGCGCGGCTTCGGTCAAAGTGATGTTGTCGAATTGCAATATAAAATCGTAGATATGGCCGCTGATATTAACAGTTTGTTGGATCATTTGGGTATCGAAAAAACTGCCATTGCTGGTCACTCAATGGGTGGCTACGTTGCGCTTGCATTTGTACGTGCTTATGTGGAGCGTACGCTGGGATTGGGACTTGTCTCCTCACAAGCCCCAAATGATTCTCCCGAGCGGAAACAGGGACGATATGAGGCTGCTGCCGAAGTTATGAAATCTGGTGTAAAGCCGGTCGCGGATTCAATGTCAGCCAAGTTGTCGCCCGATGAACGGGTGCAGGCTTTTGTCCGTGACTTGATTGCGGCGCAACGTCCCGCAGGGTTAGCTGGTGCGCTAAAAGCAATGGCCGAACGAGTTGACTCAACCTCCGACCTGTACGGTTTTCAGTTTCCTGTGGTACTGGTTCACGGGGAGGCAGACGAGTTGATCCCCATCCAACGCGCACGGGAGATCAAAGCGGCCATCCCAAATGCCACGTTAATCGAACTGCCCGGCATCGGGCATATGCCTATGATGGAAAATCCGCAGGCAACCGCTTCCACCCTGAAAAAAATGTTGTAAACAGAAAAGAGCGACTAAATCAGTCGCTCTTTTCTGTTATGGATAGATGTCGTTCAGCACCGGGATGTAAAAGCACCGGCAGCCATTTGTGTGCGAACAACCTTTGTGCGGAAGAATTGGTACTTCATCGACTGAATAGGTTTCCAGTTGCTCATAACAGTACGAGCAAGCATCAAAGGAAGATGCCACAGTGATGGCCTTGACGCGGGAATTGCTCTGAAAGCGTTTAAGCGCAACAGCTGTTGTTGAGTGTTCAGTGAGGTCGGCCTGACAGTTCACACATTGACTGGCCTGGTCCGTTGAGGATGCATTGCAAAGCGAACAGGTTTGCACGGTGTGCCTCCTGGAAAAGTTTAGATATTCTATTTTACCTTAGTACCCGAAAAATATATTTGTGATGTCTGATGTTGCTCTTTGCAAAAAGATGCTTCATCAATCAGCAACAACTTTGGACGGGTACTGGTCAGGAAGTTTGGGGTTGGGTGCTTGAAGTTGAAGGCCGGACCGTAGATCCGTTCGATGCCTCAAGAGTGCCTGTGCGGCGGATCAATCTATTCAGGTGTGCGACCAGAATGCTGCTGGAAACGGGTTTGACTAAATAATCATCTGCGCCAGCATCCAGCGCGCTGGCAATCATAGCAGGGTCGTCCAGGGCAGATAGGATAACGATTGGCACATTGCTGAATTCGCGTACGCTTTTACAGACTTGCCAACCATCCATACCTGGCATCATCAAATCTAGAATTACCACATGTGGATTTAACTTTTTTATGGCTTTGACACCTTCCTCACCATTATTAGCCGTTTTTACTTCGTATCCATGTGTACGAAGAAGCATGGCTAACAACTCGGTGATAGCGGTATCGTCGTCAATCGTAAGGACTGTTTTTGGCATAATAATAAAGTTCCTTGCTCCCTATTATGACCTATTTTAGGTGTGCTTGACTTTGCAACCAGTTTACAAAAGAGATTTTTGTGCATATTTGTGCATAATTGTAAGGCAAAGGTTGGCAAAGTCACAAAAATGCCTTTGTGGTAAACTTCTTTGGATATGCTGCTATCATAATCTTTTTTAATCAGGAGTTCAACTATGTCAAAGAAATGGGTTTATCTTTTCGAAGAGGTCGCTGAAGCGGAGAAGTACGCTGGTGACTGGGAGGGTGCTCGTGCCTTATTAGGTGGTAAGGGCGCAAACCTAGGCGAAATGACCCGAATTGGCGTGCCGGTGCCGCCTGGATTTACCGTCACGACTGAAGCATGCAATGCCTATCTCGAAAACAACAATCAATTCCCTGAAGGAATGTGGGAGCAAGAGTTGGAAGCGATGAAGGCTACAGAAAAATCAACTGGCAAAAAATTTGGAGACAAGGAAAATCCGCTTTTGGTTTCATGTCGTTCTGGTGCGAAATTCTCGATGCCCGGCATGATGGACACAGTGCTCAATCTCGGCCTTAACGATGATGTTGCCGAGGGCATGGTCAAACTGACCAACGATGAGCGTTTTGTCTATGATGCCTATCGCCGTCTGGTCCAAATGTTTGGCTCGGTCGTACTTGGCATTAGTGATGAGGCCTTCGAAGAACCGCTAGACGAATACAAAGAAGAGAAGGGCTACAAGCTCGATACCGAAATGACAGCCGATGATTGGAAAGCCCTGACCGAAACTTACAAAGGGGTTATCAAAGAAAAGAAAGGCTTTGACTTTCCACAAGATCCATACGAACAATTGAAACTGGCTACCGAAGCAGTTTTTAGTTCCTGGAACGGCAAGCGTGCTATCGATTACCGCAACGCTGCCGGTATCGCGCACGACCTGGGTACCGGTGTCAACATCGTGACCATGGTCTTCGGGAACATGGATAATTCTGGAACCGGTGTGGCTTTCACCCGTAACCCGTCAACAGGTGAGAAGAAAGTCTGGGGCGAGTATTTGATGAATGC
>JASFRG010000036.1:0-30355 GCA_050115035.1 Anaerolineales bacterium
GGATGAATTCCAGAAGGAAAATTTAGGGAGTGTGCGCTTTGTGCCTCTCGTCGGGGAAGAAGGTTGGCCACAAGAATGATCAATATGGCAGGATAAATTACTGGCAAGGGTCTGGAATTTTAGAAGATAAAAAAACGAAAAGGAGATATGAAACATGACCAAAGAGCTTACAGGCCAAGAACTGGGTGTTACGGATTGTGATTTTGTTGTCAGGGGGGAGACAGTTAGCGATATCGTTGAAGGGATGGTAGATCACCTGCGCAAAAAGCACAATATCCAAATGCCAGATGCAAAGGTGATCGTGAAAGGTGAAGCGGAAGATTATTTCCCGGAGATGGATGATAAGGCCGCTGGGTTGATCGTGAGGCGGATGATCGAAAAATTGGAAATCGTCCCTTCGCCGGATACACCTGAACCTCCCAAACCAGCCATCGGCAAATTAACACCCTGATCGTGACATTAGAATAAAAGCAAAAAACCTTACGGGATTTACGGTTTGGGAATAAATGTGTGAACCCAGGCAAAACAAAGTCACCGGATAACAGGTCATCTATACTTCCGCCACGAAGTCATCATCGAGAACGACATCCATTTCGCTGAAAGAAAAGTCTGTCAGCGGGGTATGAGGACATCCGGATTATCAACTATGGCAGACAGGATGAAGAATTGACATGACGGGAATTTCTTTCTTTTTCAATGGTTGGGGCGTGCTGTGGCGCACCCTGATCTCGGGGTTGTGCGCCTATATCGCGATGGTACTTCTGCTACGGCGCTCGGGCAAGCACACGCTCTCACAGATGACTCCTTTCGACATGATCGTCCCATTGACACTGGGTCCGATCCTGGCTTCCATGATTCTGCTTCCGAATGTGGCCCTGATCCAGGGGTTATTCGCCTTCGGGTTGTTGGTCGCATTGCACAGCTTTGTAGCCTGGTTGAGCATGCGCTCGGAGCGTGTCCGTCAGTGGATCGAGCCGGAACCTACTTTGCTGCTTCACCGGGGCGTATTCCTGAAGGAAGCGATGCGCCGTGAACGGGTGACAGAATCTGAGATTCTGGAAGCGGTGCGGGCGGAAGGCCTATCTTCCATAACGGAAGCAGAAGCGGTCGTGTTGGAAGCGGATGGGAATTACAACGTAATCAGGCAAAACGAATCTAAAGAAGTCACCAGTCTGGAGGATGTCAGTGGTTATCCGGAGTAGCGTTATCAATGAAGGAACGATCTTATGAGCCGGCCGAAAATCGTGATCGTAGGGAGCGGTTTTGCCGGTCTGGAGGCATTGAATGTGTTGGGTGGGGAAGATGTGGATGTGCTCCTGGTAGATCGCAACAACTATCATCTTTTCCAGCCGCTGCTGTACCAGGTGGCTATCGGCGGACTCGAGCCTGAGGAAGTCGGGCAGCCGGTGCGCTCTATGGTGAGACGCTACGACAACGTCCGTTTCCGGATGGTTGAGGTGACGGGCGTGGACCTGGACGCGCATCACATCCGGACCGGGGATGGGTCCATTTCTTATGATTACCTGATCCTGGCGACAGGCAGCCAGCCCAACTTCTTCGGCCTGGATTCGGTGATGCAGGTCGCCTACTCGCTCGGCGGCCTCCACGATGCCATTTCTTTGCGCAACCATTTGTTGACCTGTCTCGAACAGGCGGTGAAGGAAATTTCAGAACAGCAGCGGCGCGCCATGTTGACATTCACGATCGTGGGCGGCGGCCCTACCGGGGTGGAGTTGGCCGGGGCGCTGGCCGAGATGAAACAACATGCCCTGCCGCGCGATTACCCCGATATACACCCGGATGAAATGCGCATCATCCTGATCGAAATGCTGGAAACTGTCCTGCCGCCTTTTGACGAGTCCCTGCAGACATACAGCCTGGAAACCTTGTCGGTGATGGGCGTTGAGATTTTGCTGAACCGGACAGTCGAGAATGCCGACTGTGATTTCGTCTATTTGAAGGGAGGCGATACTATCCCGACCCGCACGGTTATCTGGACGGCTGGCGTGCACAGTGCATTAAGCGAGGCGCTGCCACTGGAACCTGAACGGGGCGGACGCATACCGGTGAACGAGACTCTGCAGCTTCCCCGGCATCCCAATGTGTACGTGAGCGGCGATATCGCATACCTGATTGACCCGGATGGCGAACCCTATCCACGGCTTGCATCGGTGGCTATGCAACAGGGCGAAAGGGCGGCGCGTAACATCTTGCGCTCCATCGCTGGTGAGGCTCAAAAGCCTTTCAAGTATCACAACAAAGGCACCCTGGCTACCATTGGACGTTCCGCAGCCGCGGCCCAGGTGTATGGCCGCAAGATCACGGGGTTTATCGCCTGGTTCATCTGGCTGGTTGTTCACATAAATTATCTGGTTGGCTTCCGTAACCGTCTTCAGGTGCTGATCAACTGGGCCTTCAATTACCTGAAATATGATCCGGCTGTGCGCTTGATTGTGGGGGTGCGCAAGGAATGCGAAAGTGAAAATGAAACGCTCCATCCGATACATGCGCAAGACGCAGGGGAATAGCAGAAACTTTAGGAGAAACTATGGAAACGATCTCGCCCCCTTGCACGATCGTCATCTTTGGCGGCTCAGGCGATCTGACGCGGCGCAAACTGATCCCCGCACTGCACAGTCTGGACTGCGAAGGAATGCTTCCTGGGAAGCTGGATGTTCTGGGCGTTTCTCGGACGGAATATAGCAATGATGAATTCCGTCAGCGTCTCAAGAAAGGCGTGCAGGAAAACGGTCGTTTGAAGCCGGATGTGTGGGATGGTTTTGCGGAGCGTCTCACTTATATGCTGGGGGATTATGATGATCCGGAAACTTATCGCAACTTGGCTGAACGCATCCGTGACAATGTACTCTTCTATCTGGCGGTGCCGCCCGCGCTCTTTCCTGTCATCGTTAAGCGACTGGGCGAAAGCGGTCTGAACGAGGAGTCTGACTGCTGGCGGCGTGTTGTGGTCGAAAAGCCCTTTGGCCACGACCGGGAAAGCGCGCACGAACTCAACCGGCGCATGCACGCTGTCTTTCAGGAAGAACAGATTTATCGCATCGACCATTACCTGGGCAAGGAAACGGTCCAGAATATCATCACCTTTCGTTTTGCCAACGCCATCTTCGAGCCACTCTGGAATTTGAAGTACGTGGATCACGTGCAGATCACAGCCGCCGAGGACGTGGGTGTGGAAGAACGCGGAGGCTATTATGAAACTGCCGGGGTGCTGCGCGATATGTTCCAAAACCATATGCTGCAACTCCTGGCATTGACAACCATGGAGCCCCCCAGTATCTGGGAGGCTGATGCGCTGCGGGACGAAAAGGTCAAGGTGCTGCGCGCCGTCCGACCAGTACAATGCAGCCTGCGCGGCCAGTACCGGGGGTATCGTCACGAAGCGGAGGTTCCCGCCGACTCACAAACGGAAACCTTTGCCGCATTGGAACTATATGTGGATAACTGGCGCTGGCAGAACGTACCGTTTTACCTGCGTTCGGGCAAATGCCTGAAGGCCAAATCGACTGAGATCGCCATCCATTTCAAGCATGTGCCGCATCTGATTTTTCCGCATCAGACTAACGATGTGATCACGGCCAATGTGCTCAGCCTATGTATCCAGCCGGATGAAAGTATACAACTGCGCTTCGAGACCAAGCAGCCCGGCGAAGAGATGCGGACCCGCTCGGAGAGCATGGATTTCCACTACAGTGAAGGCCAGGCCGAGAAGTTGCCCACCGCCTATGAACGCCTGCTTGCGGATGCGTTGCAGGGGGATGCCTCACTCTTTACCCGCGCCGATGAGATCGAACTGGCCTGGGGAGTGATCGATCCCATTCTGGAGCGCTGGGCCGGTTCGGACGCGCCCCCCTTGTTCCTCTACGAACCGGGCAGTTGGGGACCCTCCGAAGCGGATGACTTCCTTCCTGGCAAGGAGCGCACCTGGCTGCATATGTGTGCCGAACATCCGGGGGAAAATTAGAAGGTTGAAAGGATTAGCACTCTTGTAAAAATAAGTTCCTTGTTTTAGATGCAGTTGCACCGCATCCTGCTCGCGAACATTAGGAACATAGTCGGAGGAAATCGTTAAGAAAATGACCGAACTCGATAAAAAGCAAAAAGAAAAACTGGAAGCGGAACATCACCCTGAGGAGATCCATAAACGGATTAGCGGCCAGGATAACGACTATCTGGGCGATGCCATCCTGGGCGCTGTGGATGGCGGTGTGACCACCTTTGGTGTGATCGCCGGCGCCGTCGGTGGGGGCTTCGGAGGTCAGGTGATCATCATCCTGGGGTTTGCCAAACTGGTTGCTGATGGATTCAGCATGGCGGTCAGCAATTTCCTGCGGGCGCGCAGCCAGCACGAACGCATTGAAGAGGCGCGCGAGTCTGAAAGACACCATATCCGGCATGTTCCGGAGGGCGAGCGTCGGGAAATCCGGCAGATTTTCGCGCACAAGGGCTTCGAAGGCAAGATATTGGACCGCATCGTGGAAACGCTGACCGATGACGAAGAGCAGTGGGTGGATATCATGCTGAGCGAGGAACTGGGGCTGCCCAGGCAGGCTCCCAACCCGTTGGCCGCGGCAGGCTCGACCTTTGGCGCTTTTCTCCTGGTCGGGTTCATTCCTCTGCTCCCGTTCATCTGGCCTGGTCTGGATTTGCAGCGGGCTTTCTGGATCAGCGGGATCATTACCGGAGTAGCCTTTCTGGGGGTGGGCTTTTTAAAGGGATTGGCACTTAAACAGCCGATCTTGAACTCAAGCATACAGACCTTGTTGACCGGCGGCGGGGCCGCTGCACTGGCTTATGTAGTCAGTTACTGGCTGCGTCAACGCTACGGTGTAGGCTAGAAAGGGATTATTGCATCTGCCAACGCAGTTCCAACCTGTTCAACCGAATACCAACTTGTCCCTAACCGAGGCCAGCAGTTTGCGCATCCATTTTATGAATAGAATGAGGTAAATGAGCAAGCTCTGTGATCCGCTTTGCAAACCAGGCGGAGTTGAGAGTATCTTTACAGGTAACCCGAAATGCAGGCCTGCTCATGAAAGAGGGGCGGCCAGCGTCCGCCCCTTAATTTGATTTCGTTTGCGATCCGTAACCGATCAGGGAAAAGGATTTGTAGAGCGCATGGGATATACCGTTTAGTAAAGAAGGAGATTGAAAATGGCAATCGTAAAAGTAATCGAAGTATTGGCTGAATCAGACAAGAGTTGGGAAGATGCGACCCAGCAGGCATTGAATGAAGCCTCCAAATCAGTTCGCAATATCAAATCGATCTACGTGAAGGAATTCCAGGCTACTGTCGAGAACGACAACATCACTAACTATAGGGTCAATGCCAAGGTTTCCTTTAAATATGAGGGAGAATAAAGATAGCAGATCACATTTTTGGGGTGCTGCAAGGTCGAGTGCTTAAAACCGTGGGCACTCGATCTGCATGTATAAGGGTTATGCAGTTACGTGAGAGGATCCCAAAATTTAAATGACAAAGGAGAATCGCGTAATGAGCAAGAAATCGACATGGCACCACCGGGTTTGACTCAGACGCAGGTAGATGAATTGAAATCCGGACTGCCCGAGTGGGTCATTGCGCATCAGGATGGGACTCTTTCCTTACAGCGGTTTGACTTCATCATGGCGGCCAGGGCCGACAACCTGTACGAACCCTCCGTTTGGTCGCCTGTCAAAAACACAAATCGACTGGCAAATTCCAAAGCTGAGGGAAGAACCAACCAAATTCCAACTAATGCAACCGTTTTCAAACAAAAACGGAACCTTTACCAGCAATTTATCACGCTATTTTTAAATACAATTGGTAGTAACGCACTTGTACAGGAAAAACCGACCTTATTTCGGCGCCTTTTCATCAACTGCGTAAGTTCTAACAATGAAAACCAGTGAGAGAAAATCAACGAATTATCAAGATCCAAACAGGAGGCCCCCATGGATTTGATCAAAGTATCTTCAAGCTCTCGAACGTCCGCAGTTGCCGGTGCGATTGCCGGTGTGGTACGCGATAATAACCGCGCCGAAGTGCAGGCCATCGGCGCCGGCGCTGTCAACCAGGCCGTGAAAGCACTGATTTTGGCGACCGGATATCTGCGGCAGGATGGTATACAGGTGTTTATGGTACCTGAGTTTACAAATGTAACCATCGAAGAAAAGGTTAAAACGGCTATCAAACTGGTTATTGAATGCGAGGAAGTAACAATTGACAACCAGCTTCCCTTGGGAAGTGTATAACTGGCAGTTCAACAAGGTCGCGTACTTCCGGCGCATGGAGTGACTTTCCATGCGCCGGAAGTTGTATAGGGATAAGTGGTGCGTACTTGAATGGGAGCAGCCCTAAAACACTTTAACTGTTTGAGGCCCTATGATATACTGATTCCAGGCGATCATCGATATTCCAGAGCATAGACAACCTTACCGTGGCCTTGAAAAGCCATGTGTTTGCTGAATAAAAATGTAAAAGGGGCTATATTCAGCGTGAAAAATGGAGAGATTCGACCGCGTGGAAAAGAAGAACGAACAACAGGCTGAAATCCAGCAACGTGCCGGCGGCGCCTTCAAGATCGTGGCTCTGGCGGCCTCAGCGGGCGGGCTGTCGGCGCTTAGCCAGGTCTTGGGCGGGCTGCCGGCCGACTTCCCGGCCTCGATTGTCATCGTCCAGCGCCTGGATCCGCGCCACCGCAGCCTGATGGCCGAAATCCTTGGTAAACGCACAAAACTGGCGGTCAAACAGGCTGAAGACGACGACCAGATGCAGCCCGGCTGGATCTATATCGCCCCGCCCGACCATCATCTGCTGGTCAACCGCGACAGCAGTCTGTCCCTATCGCAATCGGAACTTGTTCATTTCGTGCGCCCCTCGGCTGATTTGCTCTTCGATTCGATGGCTGCCAGTTATGGGGAGCAAGCTATCGCCGTGGTCTTGACCGGCAGCGGCAGCGACGGCGAGATGGGGGTCAAAGCCGTCAAAGAGCGTGGCGGCACAGTCATTGCGCAGAATGAGGAGACGGCCGAATACTTCGGTATGCCGGGCGCTGCCATCACCACCAAGAGCGTGGATTTCGTACTGGCATTGGATGAGATCGCGCCAGCCCTGGTCACCCTCATCATGGGAGAAGAAGAGTAAACTGAATGAGCCCCGAAGAAATAATAGACCCCGTTTTCGAAAAACTACTTCAATACCTCAAGAGCGCCCGCGGATTCGATTTTACCGAGTACAAACGCGCCAGCTTGATTCGCAGGGTTAACAAGCGCATGGGCGAGGTAGACATCGAAGGGTATGAAGAGTACCAGGACTACCTCGAAGTCCACCCCCAGGAGTTCACCGAACTCTTCAACACCATCCTGATCAACGTCACCTCCTTCTTCCGCGATCAAGCGGCCTGGGATTACCTGGCGGAAGAGATCGTGCCCCACCTGTTGGAAGATAAAACGCCCAACTCGACTATCCGACTGTGGAGCGCCGGCTGCGCCTCGGGCGAGGAGGCTTATTCGCTGACCATTTTGATGGCCGAAGCCATGGGCTTAGAGGCTTGCCGACGACAGGTCAAGATTTACGCCACCGACGTGGATGAAGAGGACCTGGAAAAAGCCCGTCGGGGGGCTTTCAACGAGAAGACCATCGAGAAAATACCCGAAAAGTTACGCGAGAAATATTTCGATAAGGCCAACAACAATGGCCGTTATGTATTCCGCCAGGATTTGCGCCGCACATTGGTGTTTGGCCGTCACGACTTGATGCACGACGCACCCATCTCGCGCCTCGACCTGCTGCTGTGTCGTAATACACTCATCTACTTCAACCGCGAAGCCCAGGAACGCATCGTGGCGCGCTTCCATTTTGCCCTGAAGGACAGCGGTTTCCTTTTCCTGGGAAGGGCAGAGACCATGTTGACCTACGGTAATCTGTTCGAGCCGGAAAATATGAAACATCGCACCTTCCGCAAAGTCTCCACGGCAGGGTCCAAAGAGCGGGTGGAGAATCTTGTGACAGCCGGTACAGATATCAAAACAGATAATCTGGATGCCGACATCCAGATTCAACGGGCTGCTTTCGAATCCACTCCTGTGGCCAGAATCGTGATCGACTACCATGGAGATTTGACAATGGCGAACGAAGAAGCCCGCATCCACCTGGGGCTGGACCTGCGAGATCTAGGACGCCCCTTCCGTGATCTGGAACTTTCCTACCGACCCTTGGAACTGCGTGGTCCCATAGACCAAGCCCGCGAGGAGCGGCGCTCCATCGTCATTCAGGATGTCGAACGCGCACTGCCAGACAAGGACGGGTTAGAGCACCTGGATGTGACCGTCACCCCGCTATGGGGAAGCGGACGCTGGCTGGGCACAGCCATTTGCTTCGCGGATGCTACCGAGCGCCAAGAACTTAAATTCGAATTGGAGCAGGTGCGGCACGACCTCGAAACCACCTATGAGGAACTGCAATCCACCAACGAAGAGTTGGAAACCTCCAATGGGGAGTTACAGTCTACGGTGGAGGAATTGCAGACCACCAACGAGGAGCTGCAATCCTCCAACGAAGAGATGGAGACCATGAACGAGGAACTGCAATCTTCTAACTCCGAATTGCAGGCCATGAACGACCAACTGCGTCACCGCACCACAGACCTCAACCGGGTCAACGCCTTTCTGGAATCGATCCTTGCCAGCGTGGACGTGGCTGTGGTGGTCATCGACCGTGAGTTCAAGGTTTCGTTGTGGAATGAGCGCGCCGAAGACCTGTGGGGACTGCGCTCCAACGAGGTCCTCGGCCAATCATTGCTGGACCTGGATATCGGACTGCCGGTGGCAGATTTGAGGGAACCGGTCGAACGCTTCCTGGCAGGCGAGGCCAAAGATGAAAAGATCGAGTTAAAGGCCGTCAACCGGCGTGGCAAGACCATCAAGTGTTACGTGACCCGCACCATCCGACTGGATGAGGACGGCGACCCCGAAGGCGTGGTGTTATTGATGGAGGAATCAAGTGAATGAGCGATAAGCTGTTCGAACTCGGCTCCGGCCCGGCCTTCGAACGCCTGAAGGAACTCACCAGCCGCGCTGATAAACTGCCGCCCGAGTCCCGCGAACTGGTGGATGAACTGGTGGAAGCCTATACGGTCAGCGTGGAAGAATTGCAGGTGGCCGCCGAGGAGCTCAACCAACAGAATGACGAACTGATGGCTGCCCGCGAGGAGATCGAGAACCAGCACCAGCGGTATCATGAGATGTTCGAGTTCGCGCCCGATGGCTACCTGGTGACTAGCCCCACTGGGATCATCCGCGAGCTCAACCATGCCGCCGTGGAATTGCTGGGTATCTCCAGGAGTAATCTGATCGATAAACCGATGGTGTTGTATGTGTCGACAGAAGAGCGCGACCGCTTTCATTTACATCTGGATCGTCTGATCGAGAGTCAGGGAGTGGATGCAGGCAAAAGGGAGTGGGAGATGCGCTTTAAATCCGGGCAAGGGCGGGAGTTTCCCGCTGCGCTGACCGTCGCCCCGATCAAAGACAAGCAAGATGAGTTGACAGGTCTGCGCTGGCTACTGCGCGACATCACTGACAGTAAACGAGCCGAGGAGCGAGAACACCTGCTGGCACAGGTTCGCGAGCAGAACGCGGCGGCGCTGGAGGCCAACCGTTTGCTGCACGCATTGATCGAGACCATGCCTGTGGGTGCGCTCATTGCGGATGCCGATGGAATGTTTTTGCTGACCAACACGGCTGGGCGTGAAATCCTCGGCACTCGGGTTAGTGGAGATATAAAATCTCCACAAATGGATTTCACAACTTACTACCCGGATGGCACCCCATTCCCGCGCGTAGAGATGCCGTTGATGCGTGCAATCCAGGAAAAAGAACTCGTTAAAGATGTTGAGGTGCTCGTCCGCCGTGCCGACGGTGTAGAACGCAGTATCCTTGCCAGCGCCGCTCCCATTCTGGACGATAGGAGAGAAGTGCTGAGCGGCATCACTGTCTTCCAGGACATCACCGAGCGAAAAAAGTCACGGATCGCCTTGCGTCGGTACGCGGAGCGGCTCAACGTGCTACGCCAGGCTGACCTGATCATCCTGGAAGCCGGGGCGCTGGACGAGCTGGTCGAATCTGTATTGCCCTTTACCCGTGAACTGGTTCCCTACCGGGTGGCCGGCGTGTTTAGCTTCGACTGGGAGGCGAATCAAGCTGTGGTGCTCGGCGTGCTTGCCAATGGCAAAACCCAACTGGGAGAGGAAAATTATAGTTTTCCCGTGGACGATAGCTGGCCGTTGGAGGAATTGGCCCGGGGCGAAATGGCTGTTTTAGAAATAGACTCACTTTCCACACTGCCAGTGCTGGTCGATGCCCTGAAAGCAGCGGATGTGCTGTTCCTGAAAGCCGTGCCATTGCTGGCCCAGGATGAATTACTGGGCGTGCTGTTCTTGGGTTGCGAGGAACAAATCGACCTGGAGGCAGGCCAACACGAGATCATCGATCAGATGGCAAATGAACTGGCCATCGGCATTTTGCAAGTTCGCCAGCGAGAGCAACTTCAGCGTTACGCGGCCCAACTCGAACGCAAAGTGACCCGCCGCACGGGCGCGCTGCGCGAAAGCGAAGAACGCTTCCGCATCATCCTGGATGCGGCCGTCTTCGGCATCGCCCTGCTGGATACCAAAGGCCGCATCGTGCAGAGCAACCCGGCGCTGCAGACCATGACCGGTTACAGCAAGAATGAACTACATGGAATGACCTTCAGCGGGTACAGCCATCCCGATGACAGCCAGGCGGATCAGGATCTGTACCGGGCGCTGGCTTCGGGTGAAACCGGTCATTATCAGGTCGAGAAACGCTTCGTGCGCAAGGACGGCCAGGTGCGCTGGAGCGAGTTGACCGTTTCCCGCGTCAGACAGACTCAGGGTGGCAAACCCTGGCTGGCTGTGGCGGTTATGGCGGACATCACTGAGAAGAAAAAGATCCGCGAATCACTGGCCCGCACCGAGCGGCTGACCTTGGCTGGGCGTCTGGGCGCTTCCCTGGCGCACGAGATCAACAACCCGGTGCAGGCGGTCATCGGCTGCCTGGGTTTGGCGGAGGAGATGCTGGAGGGGGATGGCGATGTGCGCCGCTATCTCGATATCGCCATGCAGGAGCTGGAGCGGACGGCTGGAATCGTGGCACAACTACGCGATCTGGGGCGCGAATCCGCGCCACAGGAAAAAGTGCCGACCGACCTGAACGTGTTTGTGGAAAATGTGCTCTTGTTGACCCGCAAACGCAGCCAGAACCAGGGTATAGAGGTAGAATGGCAGCCGGCGGCCGACCTGCCAACAATCGCATTGGCGCCGGATGGCATGCAACAAGTGCTGCTCAACCTGGTGTTGAACGCTGTGGAAGCCATGGAAGCGGGAGGTCGCTTACAGGTTTCCACCTGCCTTGTCAGCCAGCCACAGGGGGTGAACATCACGTTTTCCGACACTGGCGTTGGCATCGAACCCGAAAGACTATACCAGGTCTTCGACCCCTTCCACAGCAGCCGTGCCGAGGGCTTGGGGCTGGGATTGTTCATCAGTCGGAAAATCGTCGAGGAACACGGTGGCAGGATCGAGGCGGAGAGCGTCGTCGGCGAAGGTTCAACGTTCACGGTCTGGCTTCCAATTTAGTCATCTTTCAGCATCAACGTGTAGGAGAAAAGAAAAAAATGACGGACACATTGCGAACCCTGGTTGTGGACGATGAGGAAAGCATCCGCTTCTTCCTCTCCGAGACGCTTGAGCGCATAGGGCACGTTGTGACCACGGCGACCAGCGGCGAGGATGCCCTGGAGCGCCTGCAGGACACATCCTTCGATCTGGTCATCCTGGACCTGAAGCTGGGCGGCGCGGTGGACGGACAGCGCGTGCTGGAATCGATCCGCTGGCGTTGGCCGGCCACTATCGTCATCATGCTGACAGCTCACGGCTCGCTGGAATCGGCCATGGAAGCCATCCAGGAAGGTGTGGACGGCTACCTGCTCAAACCGGTGCGTCCCTCGGATGTGCGTATGGCCGTCGAAGACGCGCTTTACCGGCACAATAAGCTGCAAAAAGCCGAGCGCAAGCGCGAAGAACACGTTTTGCAGAACGGCCCCTTCAAGGTGGATCTGGGGAAACACGAAGCCACCTTCCAGGATCACCCTCTGGATCTTTCTCCGCGGGATTTCACCTTACTGGTCCACCTGATGCGGAACGCTCCCCAGGTGATTAGCCCCAAGGAACTGGTACAGGTAGTGCGCCATTACGAACCCGAGTATGCCACTGAAGCGCGCGATATCATCAAATGGTACATCCATCGCCTGCGGAAGAAAGTGGAGCCCGATCCTTCCAAGCCGCGTTACATTCTTAATGTGCGTGGGGTCGGATATCGTTTTACGGGCTAGTGTCGCCAACCGAAATCCAACTTTTTCAAACCAAACCCATAAACAGCCTCAACCGGTTTCAGCATTTCGGGGCTGTTTTTTCTGTTAAAAACAGAGAGGAGTTACACAGTTGAATGGAAGTAGCCCGCTTATCTTCGCCTGTTATGAACAGTTGCAGGACAGATTGTCAACCGGCTACCCAAGAATCTCATCCGATAACACAGGAGGAAAAATGAACGAGCACAAACGTATTCTGCTAGTCGACGATGATTCCAGCGTGTTGCTCGTCATGCGCGCCACTCTTGAGAATCTGGAAAAAGATACTGAGCTTGTAACCGCAGGAAGCGGTAAGGAAGCTCTGATGAAGTTTAAACAAGAGGCTTTCGATCTGGTTATCTCCGATGTAAAGATGCCTGGTATCGACGGCATTGAACTGGTGGAAGCGATCCGTAGATTGGATACAAATGCGGCTGTGATTTGGATTACTGCCTACGGTTGCCGCAAGCTAGAGGAAAATATGCAGCGTCTGGATGTCTATCGCTGCCTGGAGAAGCCATTGAGGATCCAGGAGATTCGCCTGGCCGCTCGGGAGGCTATGGTGGCCTCCGATAACGGACAAGCCTCATGAGCAGAGATAGAAATGGATGGAACCTGTGATTCGGATTCTCATTGTTGGACACAACAAGCTTATATGTAACGTGCTCACTGCCGTTTTAGAAGATGAAGTGGATATCAGCGTCGTTGGCGGCGTGACGTCTGTGAACGAGGCCTTGAAGCTGGCCCCTGAAGCGGATGTGATTCTGGTCAACATTCAAATGGCCGATGGCGGAGCGCTCAAACTCATACACGCTATCTCTGCCACCGGCATCCCATCAAAGGCGTTGGTGCTGGGGCTGGAGGAATCGAAAAACCAGATTCTCCAATTTATACAGGCAGGTGCAGCCGGATATGTGCTCAATAAGGAATCGGTGCAGGATCTATTAGCACGAATTCGGGATATTTACGCTGGACAGGTGAAGGTTTCCCCTCAGATCGCCTCGGCTTTGATGTCACGCCTCAGTGAATATGCCCGTATGTTACAGCGGGTGAAAACCAACCTCACCGAAATCGATGAGTTGACCACACGCGAGATGGAGATTTTGGAGTTGATCGGCCAGGGTTTCACCAACCAGGAAATCGCCAACCGCCTGGTGATCGAATTGGGCACGGTCAAGAACCACGTCCATAACATTCTGCAAAAAATGAACGCCAACACCAGGCAGGAAGCCGCAGCGAATTGGGTGATTGTGAGGACAGAGACGGACTTCCGTTCTCGCATCCTTGAATAGGACACACCCGATACATGATCATGGCTGGAACCCATTAGATACCCGCAATAAACAGAGAGGGGCATCCAATAATCAGCGACCGGGACGCTGTTGAGAACAGACCTTCCCGTGTATATCAGGTCTGTTCTTCAAACATACATACCCTTTCAAATCGCGCACAAGACAGGAGAGCAACATACATGACCTTACCCCAAACTCCGTCATCTGGTTATATCCGGGGACTTAAGAACCTTATCGACATCACTCAAGTGCCCTTTAGCGATCGAGGTTCCCGGCTGCTGGTCTTCGCACACCCGGATGAAGACCGGCTGTTTATCAAGTTGGCCGAACGCCTGACCTCCATCCAACCAGGCGTGGAGAGCTACCTTTCCCGCCCGCCATACATCCAGGATCTGTGCTATGTGGATGTCGATGGCTTATCGTTGGAATACGAATTAACCACTTACCCACATGCGCTCCTGTTCGAGACCCGGCTGGGAACGTTCTCTCTATCCTTCCACCACGAAAACGTTCTGTCCGTCGGCCTGCCAGCAGGCGTTCCTGCCGGTATCAGGTTCCAAGTCCAGAACCAGATACAGCGGAAAGATGACGATGGCGGGGCTTTGCTGGGCGTCCGGGATATGTCGTATCGTACAAACGGTCATGTCCGCGCGAACGAATTGGAAGCAGGACTGGATGGACATACAGTCACCTTCATGGTGGATGGCGGTGAGTCCATCTTCATTCAATTGGACATCGGTGACGTTCACGCTTCACACCCGGACACGGAGCCTGCCCCCGTTTCGCAAACGTTATCTGCTGCCGAGGCCCGCTGGGATGACTGGTTTGCGCGCGCGCCCAAAGTAGACGAACGCTTTCGCCAGCATTACTACTATGCCTGGTGGTTGATGGGGAACAGCCTGATCAGCCCGCTTGGACAGGTGAAATATGAGGCCATGATGCCAGCGCTGTCGAAATACGTCGGCATCTGGAATTGGGATTCCTGCTTCCATGCGCTGGCCTTCCGCCACCTGGATGTGGAACTGGCCCGGAATCAGTTGCGGACCATACTGGCCGCGCAACTGTCCAATGGCATGATCCCCGACGTGGTTTACGATGAAGGCGTGGTGGCAGAGATCGACCATCCCATTCATGCGGCGGTGACCAAACCACCTGTTATCGCCTGGGCGGCGCTCAAAGTGAACGAGATCGCCCCTGACCTTGAATTCTTGCGTGAAATCTACGCGTCTTTGGTGCGTTGGAACGCCTGGTGGTTTTGCATGAACGATGATGATGCCGATGGTCTGGCGCAATACAACCACCCCTACTCTTCCGGCCTGGACGACAACCCACTCTGGGATTACGGCATGCCGGTCGAATCACCCGATCTCAACACCTACTTGAGTGTTCAAATGGCCTCACTGGCAGAAATCGCTCAGGCTCTAGGGAAAGAAACGGAAGCAGCCATGTGGAGGCGGCGTTCCACAGCTGTTACCCAGCGCATGATCGATGATCTATGGGATGAAGAAGCCGGACTATTCCGTGCCAGGCACATGGAGCAAGACATCCCAGTAGTCACCCCCTTCAACCTCTACCCCTTATGGACGGGTCAGCTTCCCAAACATATGTGCGAGCGGCTGATCGCTCACCTGGCCGATCCCGAACAATTTTGGGGAGAGTATGTCCTGCCCTCAGTTGCCAGGGACGACCCGCACTACGTGCCAGATGTGATGTGGCGCGGGCCGGTGTGGGTCAATATCAACTATGTTTTTATCGAAGCCTTGCGAAAAGTGGGGAAAACCGATCTGGCGGATGAGCTCTTGCAAAAAACGCTCAACATGGTCATGGGGCACATGGGCATGTTCGAGTACTACCACGCCGAAACCGGCAGACCGTCCGTCACGGCTGCACCGGGCTTCGGCTGGACTGCCGCCGTCTTTATCGATCTTGCCATCCAGGCCAGCTGGTTGGAGGGATGATAAGTTCTCAAGGAGTCTGCCAACGATAAACGCTACAGGCGGCGTCCTCGCCGCCTGTAGCGTTTTTTGGTAGAGTCTAAGTTTTATTTGGACTGTTCACGCCTGCGCTCGAACATTTTTTTTGCCCGCATCAGGCGGAAATGCTCGGCGCGCTCGCGTTCGCTCAGGGCCAATTCGATAGAGTCGCGTTCCCGTTCCAAGCGGGGAATCATGACTTCATCCAGCGCATTCAGGCGGCGGGAGGTGCTCTGGATCTCGTCTGTGAGACGCCGCAAACGCAGCTCGCTCTCGGCCAGGTCGATGATGGCGTCCACTTCTCCTTCGAAGGCGGAGGCTGCCTCGTCGATTGTGACGGATGTGCCGGCCGGCGCATAACCGCGTTCAAGCTTGGTGCGTGAGACCCGGCGTTGTTCCAGTTCGGGGATGCGCACCCCCATCACATTGACGATCGTCACTTCAATAGGGACTTCTCCTCGAGCAGCCAGCGCCGCCGAACGGACAGCTGCTGGTCCTGCCACGGTTTCGGCACGCGCCAGTGCGCGTCTGGCCTGGCTGGCAGCCTGGCGCAACTCGTCCGCCTCGTGCATGACCGCTTGCGCCGCACGCAGAATTTCTTCCATGAGCGCTGCGCGCTTCTTCTCCAGCAGGTCGCGTCCCTGTTGGGCTAGCTCGATTCGCGACTTGCGCTCCAAAAGCGCCTGGCGAGTGGGGGAGACTTTAGCCATGCTGGTACTTCTCGATGAACTCCTGCGAGACGCGTTTCAAGACTCGCGTGGGGAAGGGTTCCAGTAATTCCCAGGCCAGGTCTAATGTTTCCTCCACATCTCGGTCAGCCTCTCCCTGTCCGATGAATTCCTCTTCGAAACGATTGGTGAAGTCCATCACGCGCTGATCATCCTCAGAGAGTGCGTCTTCCCCGATGATAGCCACCAGTCGCCTCAGGTCGCGGCCTTCCGCATACAGCGCATAGAGCTGGTCGGCCAGGTCGCGGTGATCAGCGCGCGTCAGGCCTTCACCGATGGCCGCGTCCATCAAACGCGAGAGCGAGGGCAGCACGTCAATGGGCGGGGAGATGCTGCGCTGGTGCAGGTCGCGGCTGAGCACAATCTGCCCCTCGGTGATGTAACCAGTCAAGTCGGGGATGGGATGCGTGATGTCGTCATCCGGCATGCTGAGCAGCACCAGTTGCGTCACCGAACCGGGTTCACCCTGGATGCGCCCGGCGCGCTCGTACAGCCCCGCCAGGTCCGAGTACATATATCCTGGATAGCCGCGCCGCCCGGGGATCTCCTCGCGTGCAGCCGAAATCTCGCGCAGGGCCTCACAGTAGTTGGTGATATCGGTCAGGATGACCAGCACATGCCGGTCGTGCGTAAAGGCCAGGTATTCGGCGGCGGTCAGTGCGGCGCGAGGCGTCAGCAGGCGCTCGACGCTTGGATCGTCGGCGCGATTGATAAATACCAGCGTGCGCTCCATAGCCTCGCTGGCGCGAAAATGATCGGTGAAGAAGGCGGCTTCCCGGTGAGTGATCCCGATGGCGGCGAAGACGACGACGAATGAATCGTCCTCTTCCTCCTCCGTTAAGACGCGCGCCTGGGATACGATCTGGGACAGCAGTTCGTTTCCAGGCAGCCCCGAGCCGGAAAAGACCGGTAACTTCTGACCACGGCTGAGCGTGTTCAAACCGTCGATAGCTGAGATGCCGGTCTGGATCATTTCTTTAGGTTGAGCGCGTACGGCGGGATTGAGCGGCAGGCCGTTGATGTCCAGCGAGGCTTCGGGAATGATCGCTGGGCCGCCATCGATCGGACGTCCGCTGCCGTCCAGGGTGCGCCCCAGCATCGAGAGCGAGACATCCAACCGGGCCACATCCCCGGTGAAGCGGGCTTTCGTGTGTTCCAGGTCGAGACCCTCTGTGCCGACGAAAAGCTGGGCGACTGCCAACTGCCCATCCACTTCGAGCAGCCGGCCGCGGCGCGTTTCACCATCGGGGGTGATAATCTCCACAATCTCGTTATAGCCCGCCTCCCCCACGCGTTCGATGAAAAGCAGTGGGCCTTTGATCTGCGTCAGGGTGCGGTATTCCTTAGTGAGCAGTTTGGGGCGGGGGAGGTTCTCGGTTTTCATGTCTGTGCTAATTCATCCTCAATTTCTTCGATCAGCGACTTAATCTCCTCTACGGCCTTTTCTGCGGGAATTTCCTTCATGCGGGCGATCTCATCCACAAGTGTGAGTTCGCGAATATCGTCCAGGGAAAAATCGCCTTCCAGCGCACCCTGGGTGAGTTCATAAAAACGCAGGATGGCCTTGAGCATCCAGTAGCCTTTATCCAACGGGCAATAACGGTCGACCTCATGGAAGGCAGATTGCTGCAAATAATCTTCGCGCAGCATGCGGGCTGTGAAGGTGACCGCCTGTTCTTTTTCAGAGAGCGCATCGGGACCCACCAGCTGGATGATCTCCTGGAGTTCTTCCTCACGCCGCAGCAGGACCATGGCCTGGCGGGTCAGTTCATTCCATTCGTCAAGATCTTCATCCTGGTACCAGTCCCCGAAATCGTACTGCGAATAACTGTCCGTCCAGTGGATGGCCGGGAAGTGCCGGCGGCGTGCCAGGCCGGTGTCCAACGCCCAGAACGTGCCTGCCAGGCGCATAGAGTTCTGCGTGATCGGCTCGGAAAAATCCCCTCCGGGAGGCGAGACCGCCCCCACCACGGTGACCGATCCCTGACAGTCTTCAGCGCTTCCCAGGCAGGCTGCCAGCCCGGCGCGTTCGTAGAACTCGGCCAGCCGCGCAGCCAGATAAGCGGGATAGCCTTCCTCGCCCGGCATCTCTTCCAGCCGCCCGGAGATCTCGCGCAGCGCCTCGCCCCAGCGTGAGGTCGAGTCGGCCAGCATCAGCACGTGATAGCCGATATCGCGGTAATACTCGGCGATGGTGATGCCGGTGTAAATGCTGGCCTCGCGCGCGGCCACCGGCATGTCGGACGTGTTGGCGATCAACACAGTGCGCTTCATCAGCGGCTCGCCCGTGCGCGGATCTTCTAACTCGGGAAATTCTTCCAGCACCTCGGTCATCTCGTTGCCGCGCTCGCCGCAGCCGACGTAGACCACAATGTCCACGTCCGACCAGCGCGCCAGCGACTGTTGGGCGACCGTTTTGCCCGTCCCGAAGCCGCCGGGGATGATGGCCGTGCCGCCCTTCGCCACGGGGAAAAACGTATCGATCACGCGCGTCCCGGTGATGACCGGCTTGTGCGGGGTGAGTTGTTCCTTGACCGGTCGCGGTTTGCGCACCGGCCATTTTTGGGACAGGGTCAGTTCGACTTCTTCACCGTCTTCCTTCTCGAGGACAGCCACCCCCTCTTCGACGTTGAATTCCCCTTCGTGGATTTCGGCGATTCGCCCGCGGGCTTCGGCTGGTACACTGACCCGGTGCTCGATCTCACCCTCTGGAACAGTGCCCAGCACATCGCTGGGTTCGACGTGATCCCCTTCCTCCACAGCCGGTGTAAAAGGCCAGGTTTTCCCGGTTAAAGGTTGGGGGCTTTCCCCGCGCTGGATAAAGTACCCGCTTTCATCGGCCAGGATTTCGAGCGGACGTTGCAGGCCGTCATAGACCTGCCCGAGCAGGCCCGGTCCCAGTGTGGCGACCAGGGGCAGGCCGGTGTTCTCAACCGGTTCACCGATGCGTACCCCCGAAGTTTCCTCGTAGACCTGGATGGTGGCCATGTCCCCGGTCAGGCGGATGACCTCGCCGATCAGGCCAAGTTCTCCCACACGCGCAATATCGTTCAGACGCACGTGCTCGAAGTCAGTTGCGCCAACAACGGGACCAGAAATGCGGGTGATTTTTCCGGTCATGATTCGACAATCTCCTTGATGCCTTCAAAAGTAATATGGAATCCGATCGCGCGCCACACCATGTCAGCCAGGCGCTCCTGACGAGTGTATGCCTCGCCCGGCGGTTCCCCGCCCGGGATGGCAATATGGAACAGACTATTGGAGCGCCGCAACCGGCGCAGGATTCCTGTATCCATTCGTTCCAGCAGACCGTCGTCTATCGCGACCAACCCGCCCTGATCTTTATCCAGCCAACCCTGGATCAGTTCTTCGGCAGATTCCACATCTTCGGCAGGATGGGCACTCACCCCGGCCAGTTGGAATCCGGGCAGGAGTTCGGGCCGCACGACCACATACATCTCGCTCATGAGGGGAACTCCAACTCCTCTCTGATTTCCTGGGGGGATAGCCCTATTTGCAGCCCCCAGGCGATCCAGCGCAGGTTGGCAGCCTCATTCATTTTGAGAGCCAGCACGCCTATCGGAACGCCCATTCCCAGGGGATCGGCAAGGATCTGATCCTGCAGCCAGTCAAGGCGCTGCCGGCGCAGGGCGCGTTCGATGGCGCTCAGCTGGCTGGTGCGTTGGTAGTCTTCCAATCCATCATTGAGAGCCTCTGAGTACGGGGAACTGCCGAGGACATCGATCCCTTCTTCCACAGAGGACTGCTCTCCAACCTTTTGCAACTGTGATATCGATAGATCTCCAAAATCCAGCAGGAGATCGGATAACTCCAGATTAAATTCTTCGATTAAGATTTCCCGCTGATCGGGCGCGTGGGCAAAGCGCAGGATCGTCATCAAGTTGTCCATATCAGCGGCCATTTCGAGCGCAGTGAGTAGCGCCTTTTCAGTCTCCTTTGGAGAACGCAGTCCTTGTGCCGCATTCCCGTAATACCAGCGTTCCAACGCCAGTTCCAGTTCGAATAATTCAGCTCCGGGACGCTCCGCCCGTTGAACGAGGAGTGGTTCAGCCATCGCTAGTTGCATGCTTGCCATATGGTCGATAGCCTCGCGCGGCCGGTCGGCTTGCGCGATTTCCATCAGGTTGTTATCTTCCATTAAGCCGAACGCGCTGAAGGCCTGGATGATTTCATCCGTGGACAGGCGTTTTTGCAGGCCTCGCAATATTGCTTTCACGTTTTCTACATCGTAGCGGCGCAGAATCAAATCGATCAACTCTCCGGCTCGGCCTTCGTAATATTCTTGTAAGCGGCCCAACAGATTTGACAGAACCAGGCGCATGCTGCGATTGATCGCGCGGACACCACCGACGCGAGATAACGCTTCTTCCAAAGCATGACGATAGCGGGTTTTCAAAACAGCGTTAATAAAGGTTTGCAGGTCAGCAGACTTCGCAAGCTCTTCGATTTTGTTTTTGGATAACAAACGCGACCTCACCGCTCGCAGGCGTGTGTTGCCATATTCGTACATCGCTAAAATCCTCTAGCCCTCGTTCTCGAGGCGAGCAGTCAGGGAAACACACAGAAAAGGGGTGGCGCGCTCCATGCGGCTTTTAAGAGTATTGATGACCCGCACGCGTCTATCCTGACTGTAGAGGGAGACTCCTCCCCAGGATTTGGTCTCCTCCTCAAGATCAACGTTTCGCGGGAGGTCTGGCAATTTATTTTCGAGGCTGTCACGGTCACGCGGATCGATCTCGAGAACGGGGATTTCATCTTCCACCAGCGAAGCAGACAGCGCCTGGAAAGATTCCTCGACAAAACGCTCGAGCAGGTCCTCATAGGCCTGCTCCGTGCGGAAATCCTTCAGGCGCTCCCGGGTTCTCTCCAGAATTTCCTCGATGATATGATCGCGCCCCTCCTGGTGGATTTTCAACTGTTGCGATCTGGCTTCATGCAATAGATGGGCACGTTCCCGGCGTGCAGAACGCAGGGCCTTGTGGCGTTCCTGCTCTCGAATGGACTGCGCCTCTTCGCGCGCCGCTTCGAGGATTTCGTCTGCTTCCCTTTTCGCCTGCTCCTGAATTTGCTTGATTTTTTCCTGCCCGGACGTTTCGATAGCCTCCAAGATGGCCTCCAGGCTCATTTAGCCTCCGCCCAGTAAAAGAATGATCATCGCTGAAGCCGCAAATCCCAGCACAACCATTGTTTCCGGGATGGCCAGCATCAGGATGATCGAGCCGATCAGATCGGGATTTTCAACCAGCGCGCCGATGCCTGCCGAGCCAATCCGAGCCTGGGCGATTGCAGTGCCGATGGCGGTAATCCCAACCGCCAGGGCGGCGCTGAGTGCGATTATTCCAATTCCAAGTTCCATGCGTTATTTACCTCCTTCTTGAGCGAATCTACTTTTATAGGGTTCGAACCTGCGTCCGCCGCCTTCGTAGAATTTACGGAAAAACTCCACGTAGTGCAGACGCAAGCTGTGAATGGACGGGCTGAAGGCCCCCAACACGATGTTCAGGCCGTGAATGAGAACTGCGATCAAAACGCCCACTATAATGCTTCCCAGTGTGCCTCCAAGGTCGTTGGCAACCTTGGCCAGGTACACTGAAGCCAGCCCGATGGCGGCAATCCGTAAATAAGACAGCACATTTCCGATCAGGCTGATGAATTCAATCGGGCCAATCAGGATGCCCAGCCAGCCCATCGATGAGCCCAGAATGGCAACGCCTACCAGGATACCGGCGATCGCTGTGGTCATTAGACCATCCGGCAGGAAGCCAGCCACTACGCCGGTCAGGACCAAAAGAGCTATCAGGCCCACCAGCATACCTCCTCGTTCGAGCAGTTCGCTGCGGCTTTTCTCCTGGATGGCCGTCCATACGCCCAGGATCAATCCCAGCGTGATGTGCGCCACACCCACGCCCAGGCTGAGAATCAGCAGGCTGCTCACATTTTCACCGGCCCGGTGGAAAAGGATGGGGTGCATCCCCAACTCTTCACCCAATGTGCCAAACAACTCCCCGTACAGAATCCCGAAAACGATCGACCATCCGGAACCGTAGGCGAGGATTTTGATCAAATCCGTGACGAACCCGGCCTTGAACCTGCGCATCAGCAGCAGACAGATACCGAGCAGAACGACTCCATAACCAGCGTCGCCCAGGATCATGCCAAAAATGACCGGGAAGAAGATGGCGATCAGCCAGGTCGGGTCCAGCCCTTCGTACGTGGGTGAGGCCAGCAGATGGACCAGTCTCTCAAAAGGGCGCACCGCCTGGGGGTTCTCCAAAATGATAGGAGCCTTCTGCTTGATCTCATCCGCAATCGGCAGTTCTTCAACAAAAACTTGTTCCCCGACTTCATCGGTCAGAGTTTTCTGCAACTCCTGTAGCTTTTTATTGGGGGTCCACCCCATCAGGACAAACGTGGCATCCGTCTGTGCAAGGCGTGCATACATTTCGAACATTTGCAGATCTTCCCGGATGGATTCCGCCCATCGCGTGAGCCTCAGACACCAATTCTCTTTAAGATGTTCCTGCTCGTCATCCAACTCTTCCAGTTCCAGCGGTATCGCTTCGATCCGTTTTTGGATTGCCACCAGTATTGAATCTGGATCGTTGTGTTCGAACTCTTCCGGGAGCCGCAGGCGGGCAACGTCTTTCTCTCCTAGCAGATGATCTACCTCATCAGAGTAGCGCCGGGGAAAAATGACCAACATGCCTTGCGTTTCTTCATCAATCTTGCGACTGGTGATTTCAGCGTGATTATCTGTTATGTCTGTGAGCCGGTCGCGCAGGACTTCCAGCACATCCATGTTCTGACGCTTGACGATAATGCCCACAGTTTGGTTTTTGCTCTCTCGCGCTGAATCAGGAATTTCGGGAATGAGTTTTTCCAGGGTCGTTTCGTAGCGTGGTAGGGAAGCGGCTTCTGCTGCGAGTGTTTCTCGACGTTCGGTAAGCTCTTCGACTTGCGCAGAAAGCTCTTCTACTCCTGATTCCGCTTCTTTAAAATAATCCTGGTTGTAGTTATCGGGCTCGATATCAGACTCGCACTCCAGCGCATTTTGAAGCCCTTCAACTTTCGAGAGCAACTCATCAAGGTGTCGCTGTTTCTGTCGGTCTTCTTCTTTAAACTCGAAAGATTCAAGCTCGATATCCGTTGTCTCCGAAAATTCGTCAATCTGAACAGACTCCAATTTGCGCAGTGTGACCATCGTATTTTTTAGGTCAGATTTCATACCAAACACCCGAATGCGCGCCATTTCAAGAGCCATGTGTCTGTCCCTCCTCCACAAGACCGAGAACAGTATTCAATGCCCATTCCACTGCGTTATCGATTTTTTCACCATGTTTCTTGGGATATTCATCCGCCCAATACCTGGCATCCTCGAGCATCTGCTCTGTTTTTTCTTTTGTTTCCGCTATGATTTTTTTCGCTTCGGCTTCCCCGCTTTGCTGACCCTGTTCACGGGCCTGCTCTTTGAGTCGAGCGGCTTCTTCTCGCGCTTCCTCTACCGATGCTTTGGCAGCATCATGCGCCTCATTGATACGAAGTTTGATATCGATTTCTTTCCTGCGGATTTCTTCTAGGGACAGCCTGAACTCCTTTTATTGTCGGTTGGAAAAAATTCTTACCTTACCCTAACATGTTCTATTTGGGTTGGCTATGTATCAAGCTGATAGAAAGGATACAAAAAGGGATACATTGTTGAATTAGTCTCTACCAATTCATTTCTTGCTGCCAAACTGATTTTATTGTCCGGCATCTTCTACACTGCCGGGCAGCTTTCCGGTCACAACCGGTAAGTCCGGGTTATTGCCCCATTCAGCCCAGGAACCGTCATAGCCGCGTACATCTTCGAAGCCCATCAGGCGCAGCAAAAAATATGTATGGGCGCCGCGCCACATGGTCTGGCAGTAGGTGATGACTTCCTGGTCTCGGCTGAGACCCAGGTTATCCAATATGTCCTGGATATCATTGGCAGACTTGAATATCTCTACGTCTTTATCCATTAATTCAGACTGCCAGCCATCCTGGGTGGTGTAGACAGCATCGCCGCCGGTCAGGACGGAAAGCCAGGGCAGATTGATTGCGCCGGGGATGTGACCGCCACGTTCTGCCAGTTTGACCTCGCCCGTGTATTCATCCGGGGAGCGGCTGTCCATGATGGAAACGTCAGGGTCGTCTAATGCCTGTAGGACCTGCTCAGCAGTGACCAGTTTGGTCTGATCGAGCTGGATCGGGTAGTCGCTGGGAGTGATCTCCGGCACATCCTCCGTGATTGCGAATCCGGCAGCATTCCAGGCGTTCCAGCCGCCGTGTAAAATGCGCACGTCTTTGTGTCCAACGTATTCGAGCGTCCAGAACAACCTGCCGCTGTTCATCATGCCCAGGTTGTCGTAGATGACGACAGTCTGGCCTGGTTGTAAGCCAATGCGGTTGAGACTTTCCTGCACCTTCTGCATATCAAATTCAAACGGCACACCCTCTACTGTGGAGGTGACATCCCCCACCGGTACGTTGACCGCGCCAGGGATGTGTGATTGCGAATAAACTTCGTTCGAGCGCATGTCGATGATGCGCAGATTCGAATCATTCAAGTGCTGATTCAGCCAATCCGGCGTGACCAGGATTTCGCCATTCGGATATTGGTCTGAAGAAGGTATTTGATCTTGCCCGGTTTGACTTACACATTGTGTCAGGAGTATGGCTCCACACAGGAGCAGGGACACCCAGATGAGGTGATGGCTTCTGGATTTCATGAATTTGCCAAGTTTGTGGTCAGCGGCAAACCGCCCTGCCCGGCGCCGATGATGATTGCGTCATACATGCTTATCCTTCTTTCCTGTTGAATAGAAAATCCCCCAATTTCCAATTACTTTTTTCGCTTTAACACCTTTTCCGCTGCAGACTGGATGTCCTGCGCGGTAAGACCGTATTTCTTCAACAGTTCTTGCGGCGTACCTGATTCGGCGTAGGTGTCATGGATGCCGACGAATTCCATCGGTATCGGATGGCGCTCAGATACAGCGCGCGCCACACCTGCGCCCAGCCCGCCTTGCAGCAGATGCTCTTCTGCGGTCACGATAGCGCCCGTTTCGCGGGCAGCTTTTTCAATAGCCTCTACATCCAAAGGTTTGAGTGTGTGCATGTCCAGCACGCGGGCATGAACGCCGTCCCGGTTCAGGGTATCGGCGGCTTCTAATGCGGCCGCCACCATCAACCCGCAGGCGATGATAGTCAGATCATTCCCTTCGCGCAGTTCGTTGGCTTTGCCGATCTTGAACTCCACGCCATCTTCATATACAATGGGGACCCTGGGCCTTCCTGTACGCAGGTAGACTGGTCCTTCATGTGCGAACATGGCTTTGGTCGCAGCCTTCATGGAAGGCGCGTCGGCAGGCACCAACACAGTAAAGTTTGGGAAGGAAGTCGCCAGGGCAATATCTTCGATAGCCATCTGGCTGGGCCCGTCCTCGCCGATGCTGATTCCGCTGTGCGAACCCACCAGTTTGACGTTCATCTTTGGGAAGGCCACACTCATGCGGATCTGGTCGTAGGAATTGCTCAACAGGAAACAGGCGAAGCTGGCGGCCAGCACATCTTTCCCCGAGGCAGCCAGTCCGCTGGCCATGCCGACCAGGTTACTTTCGGCGATGCCGACGTTAAAAAATCGCTCGGGAAATTCATCCCCGAAATACTCGGTGCGGGTGGAATTGCCCACATCGCCGTCCAGGACGACCAAGTTGGGATTCTCGCGCCCGATCTCTTTCAGGCCCTCCCCAAAGGCGTTACGTGTGGGCGGTCCGTACTCTAATCCAATGCTTTTTCCAATATCCATATTAATTACCTCCAGTGTGTCCGTATTTCTCATCCAGTTCGGCCAGGACAGTTTTGGCTTCCTCTTCGGTCAGCGCTACCCCGTGCTTGCGGTTGACATCGTTCTTCTCGAAAGGTGACAGCCCTTTGCCCTTCTTCGTGTGGCAGATGATGGCCTGTGGTTTTCCTTCGACTTTCCGAACTTTATCCAGCGCGGATAGGATTTCGTGCATGTCATGTCCATCGATCTCTTCGACATGCCAGCCAAAAGCGCGCCATTTGTCGCCAAACGGCTTCAATGTTGGCATGACTTCCTCAACCGGACCGGTCTGCTGGAAGTGGTTGTTATCGACCAAAAGAGTCAGGTTGTCCAGCTTGAACTTCACAGCGGACATACTCGCTTCCCAGATCTGGCCCTCGTCTGCTTCGCCGTCGCCGATCATGACGTAAGTCCGATAATCTTTCCCGTCGATTTTCCCGGCGAGCGCGTGTCCCAGTCCAATAGACAGTCCCTGACCGAGAGAGCCGGTCGAGGCCTCCAGCCCGGGCAGCACGCGCATGTTCGGGTGTCCTTCCAGCGGACTCTCGAATTTACGCAGCGTGGGTAATAGTTCTGGGTTGAAGAATCCGGCTTCGGCCAGTGTGACGTACAGACCGGGGGCCCCATGTCCTTTGCTGAGGATGAAGCGGTCCCGGTCAGGCCAATCGGGTTGATCCGGATCGTAGCTCATGACCCCGCCGAAGTACAGCGCGGTCAACACGTCGATCGCCGAAAGCGAACTGGACGGGTGTCCCGATCCGGCTTCGGTGGTGATCTGGATGATCTGGCGGCTCAAGCGCCAGGATGTGTCCAATAACTCATCTTGGGTGCGATGAATCGTTTTTTCTTTTATCAATTGTTCTGTCATCATTTATCCTTTTCCATTAATAGTGGTAGGCGTGTTCATACTGTTCTGTTTGCACTTCAAGTTCACTGATATTCAGGTTCGAAACATCCAAATGGCACATCCTTTCACTGATATCCCACAACCGCTGCGCAGCCTCTCCATCATACGAAGCCTGCGAAGAGCGGACGGGTTCTTTATCGATAAAATATTTTCCTGTCACGCCTTCCACTTCGGGCGAACTCGCCAGATAGATGGGCGTCTCCGCGCCTTTCTCCGGACTCCGGGCAAATAAGAAATGGACCAGGTTCATCAATGCACGCACCACCGGCCCGTTTTGTTTTGCAAAATGTGTGTTGACAAAGCCGGGATGCAATGCATTGACGGTCACATTGGTGTTTGCCAACCGTCGCGATAGTTCGTAGGTGAAGAGCAGGTTGGCCAGCTTGGATTGGCCATAAGCTTCCATGGCGTTGTAGCCATTCTCGAATTGCAGATCATCGAAATGCATTTCCGCGCCGCGATGAGAACCCGAAGACACGTTGACAATTCGGGAGGCCTCAGCGGACAGAATGAGATCCATCAACAGCAAAGTGGTCATGAAATAATTGAGATGGTTGAGGGCGAAGGTCATCTCGATGCCATCTTCGCTTCCCTCGCGTCGGAGGAAGAATCCGCCAGCATTATTGACCAGCACATCCAAATGGTTGTATCGCTCTTTGATGGTGTCCGTGAATTCGCGAATACCACCCTGAGAGGACAGGTCAACCAGGATGAAATCGGTTGCGTTTTTGCCCACGGAGGTATTGATGCGTTGTCTGGCGCTTTCCCCGCGTTCCCGGTGGTGACTTGCCAGTATGACATGCGCTCCCATGGAGGCCAGGCCGAGTGCGGTATGAAATCCTATGCCGCGGCTGGCGCCAGTGACCAGACAGAGTTTTCCTTCCATTCGATTGGCTTGCGTTTCAAGGTTTGCGTTGTTCATACGTTTGTTTTCCTTTCCCCCCGTCTTTTACGAATTAATTGCTGGTTGTATAACATTTTAAATTACTCCGTTAAGCCTCACCCTTCCTGAGTCCAATCCGAACCGAATTTTTCGAAACGTTGGTGCAATTCAACGATTGTTTTATCATCCAGTTGCGGGTGGTTGTAAAACCATTCGATGTTTTCGCGCATATGCTGTGGATCGCTTGTCCCTACGATGGCCGTATCTACTTCATCGTGAGCTAACACAAAACCCAAAGCCAGTTGGATGGAATCTCGCGGTTCATCGGGAACAGGTCCGGGGTCCGACATGATGCGAGCACGTTGGTAGTATTCACGCGCATAAGAACTGGGAGATCCCTTGGTATCCCAGACTGCGTTTGCAATCGGACGTTTGGCGATAATTCCTAATCCTTTTTCCTTTGCTCGTGAGAGTAGCTTCGTCTGATATGCCTTTTGGTCTACAAGGTTGAAACTGGTCTGTAGCGAGTCGAACAAATCGCTCTCGACCGCCCACTCCGCAGCCTCATTGTCGCCGGAGTAGCCGATGTAGCGGGTTTTGCCGGCCTTTTTGGCATCTTGCAAAGTCCGGATGACGTCTCCTTCTTCCAGGATTCTGATACTGCAGGAATGCAGGTGGACGATATCCACATGATCTGTATCCATGCGCTTCAAACTACGCTCGATGCTGTCTCTGACCGTTTGCGCTGTCCAGGCATGACCGGAATAACCTTCGGATAGATGCCCGGCTTTGGTCGACAAGACAAACTCGTCGCGGCGATCTGAAATAGTCCTGCCGATCAATTCTTCACCATTTCCATAACAGGCTGCGGTATCCAGAAAATTGATGCCGCTATCGAGAGCGAAATTTAATATTTCCTTTGCACGCGTACTGTTATCCTGAGAATGTTCATGTCCGAGTTCTGACATGCCAACACCCAGTCGTGAGACCATTAAATCGGTTTTGCCAAAATTAGTTTTTTCCATAAACCTTTCCTAATTCATTCTCCTTTTTTTATTACTACAAACCGAAAGAATATGAATAAATCCCTGTTGCTCCATCTGGATGTGATGGACTATCTTCCGGAACCTGCATTTCACCATTTCCGTCATAAGCACGGATACGGGCGATATGGTTTCCGGATTGCGCGGGCCCTCGATAGTGCCACTGTACCCACATCAATTCGCTGAGCGGTGGGGTGCGCAGCTCCACTTCGTTCCATGGGCCATCATCGATCTGGAGTTCCGCTTTGCTGATGCTACGTGCACCGGCATAGGCGATCCCACCGGAAACGATCATCTCGCCGTCACTTGAATCCACTTCTACGTTGTCGATCACCGAAGTGGTTTTTACAATGGCTTCTTCGCTCCAACCGCGATCTACCCAATATCCGGCTCCTTCGTGGTCGATCACTTCCATGCGAGAAATCCATTTGGGTTGTTTCATCCCAAAGTGATTGGGGATGTAGATGCGCAGCGGGAAGCCATGTTCGGTTGGCAGGGGTTTGCCGTTCATTTCATAAACAAGGAAAGTGCGCTCATCCATCATGTCTGGCATGCTGACGCTTTCATAAAAGCCGTCTACCGATTCGATATATAACTCCTGAGCCCCGGATTGCAATCCGGCCTGATTCAGAAAATCCTTCAAGCGAACGCCGGTCCATTTGCTGGCGCTGATCAGGTCTCCGCCAACATTATTGGATATACACTCCAAAGTAATGTATTGGGAGATCGAGGGCATATTGCGTACCTGGTCCAATGTCAGGGTCATGGGGTTGTCTACCAGACCGCTCAGCTCAAGACGCCATTCATCCGGATTAACTTTGGGCGGAATGGTGTTGATGTCGATACGATAGAAATCTTGATTGGAAGTGATCTCAGGTCGGGTACCGGGAGCAGGCTCGATCCGGTTCGCGAAGCGGTCATCTGGGGGAGGGGTGGGTCCTCCGGTTACCGGCACCTCGCCTTCGGTTTCGCGATTATTAAACAAGAATCCGAGTCCTACTGCACTGAAAAGCAGCGCACCGAGAGCAGTCCCACCCAGGTAAAGCGCCTCCCGGCGAGATAGTTTTGTATCCCTTTGCGCAATCTCATCCCGGGCAAATGACACTTCCTGGATAAGCCAACCTAATGTCAAACCCCAGCCAGAAAATAATATTGCCTGCCAGGCAATATTGGCGAGGGAATTGCCATTCGCTGACTGTAAAAACTCCTCGACCAACATGAAGCCCAGCGATAA
>JASFRG010000037.1:0-30314 GCA_050115035.1 Anaerolineales bacterium
TATCACGTCCGTCTCTTGGCTTTTGAGTGTCTCCATCCCCCAACCTTACCCCTTTTTGCGAAATATCCTGTGCGAAAAACCTTTGGTTCTTCATCGCTGTCTTGGGATTATTTTCAAATTTACTTTGTTGCATCTTACCTTTGTTTATGCTACACTTCGATTTGAGGGATCATTGCCATGCGGAGTATTGTAAACCATCTCAAACAAAGCGACATATTCTACCAGTTTACGCCTACGCAGCTTGAAATGGTTGCCAATTTGTGTCAGGAAGTGGTCTTTAAGGCAGGAGATATTATATTTAAAGAAAATAGTGACAGTAAGGAATTATATATTATTACTCAGGGGGAAGTGGAGATTCTAATTAATCCATCCTCAGTGAGTCCATCTCCGAATAAAGGCGATGAAACAGGTACTCTAATTGCAACTATGCGTCGAGGTCAGTCGTTTGGAGAGGTAGCGTTGGTAGATGAAGGTCTCAGATCCGCTTCAGCACGAGCTGCCGAAAAGGAGACACGCCTATTGGTCATATCGCGGGATAAATTGATCATGCTATGTGAAACTTACCCTCAATTGGGGTATCGTCTTATGCATAATCTTGCTGCTGATTTGGCTATGAAAATGCGTAACACTGATCTTCGTATCCGTGATCAGCTGCTCTATAATCCCCAGGATAATAAAAAATAAGTAAAAAATACATTCTTTTTTCTCATCTGTCGACCTTAGTTAACTCACAGTTACCATTAGTTTGGTATACTACCGTACTAAATCTAGTCATGTCGATGTTTACGTTGATGGGCCGCGAGAAAATTGCCAGTGTTTCTCCGGTTTTTGTTAAAGATAAACTATGAATGTAACCAAGTAAGGAGGTGATGCCGACATTGCAAGCTTTGTCTGCTAGTAGTGTTTGACCCGATAAAACGGGCACTATAGTTTCTCGATCTCTAGGAGGAGGAAGAAATGTCAAAACGTTTGTTTGCTTTGCTTGCAACCCTGATTGTTGCCAGCGTACTACTCGCAGCATGTGGTGGCGCTGCGTATGAATGCACCGATCCACTCGGCTGTGTTGATGTTGCTCCAGGCGACCCGGTGCGCATCGCATCGGCCTTAGTAATCTCGGGTCCTAATACCGACTTGGGTACTGACTCCCAGTACGGTGTGGAAATTGCCATTGATTTTAAGGAAGAACTTTTGGGGCACCCGATTGAACTGCAGGCTGAGGACGATGGCTGTTCAGCTGAAGGCGGCCAGACCGCTGGTCAGAAGATTGTTTCTGATCCGAGTATTGTAGCAGTCATTGGTACAAGTTGCTCCGGCGCTGGCGTGCCTATGTCCAAGGTCATCTCAGATGCTGGTTATGTGATGATCTCGCCCTCTAATACTGCTCCCGTACTGACCGATCCGGCTTCCCATGAAGCAGGCTACTTGCGAACTGCCCACAACGATAAGGTACAGGGCAAGGCAATGGCCGAATATGCTTATAATGAATTGGGTGTACGATCAGCCGCTGCTATCCATGATGGCGACCCCTACACTGAAGGTCTTGCGCGCGTGTTTGCTGACGAGTTCGAGGCGCTGGGCGGCACTATTGTTGAGTTCACTGCTGTCAACAAAGGTGACACCGATATGCGCCCGGTTCTGACTGCCGTGGCTGCTGCTGGTCCGCCAGAGTTCATGTACTATCCGGTCTTCACCGCTGAAGGTGGCTTCCTGACCAAGCAGGCCAAAGAAGTCGCTGGGTTAGAGGATACGATCCTGGCTGCCGCAGACGGTATGATTTCTGATGCCGCTATTGAGGCAGTTGGCGAAGCTGGTGAGGGAATGTACTTCTCCGGGCCCGATTTGTCCTTCTCTGGTTCAACTTATGATGAGTTTCTTGCTGCATACGTAGATAAGTATGGTTCAGAGCCAATATCTGTCTTCCATGCCCATTCATTTGATGCAACTAACATGGTCTTCGCCTGTGTTGAAGAAGTAGCTGACCAGGACAATGATGGCACCCTGCATATCGGTCGCCAGGCACTGCGGGATTGCTTGTTCAATACCACAGATTTCCAGGGAATCACCGGCAACCTAACTTGTGATCAATATGGTGACTGCGCCGATCCCAAGATTTCTGTATCACAACTCCAGAGCGGGGAGTACGTCCGCATTTGGCCGTAAACTATGAGACCTGGACTGACTGATAGCCATAAAATCAGTCTGTAGCTCGGGGAGATGGGTTCCGGATAATTCCGGGACCCATTCTCCCTGCTTTTATTTTAGCCAGGAGAGAAATAATGACTCAACGCATCCAAAACATTGACTTTATCGGCATATTTCTGTGGCTTGTCCGGGCAGTTATTCTTGTGTTAGTTATCTGGGGGACGATAGCATCTATCTTGGACAACCCGTACTCGTCACGCCAATGGACCGACTTTGTCATCTTCGGAATCGCTCAGGGTAGTATGTATGCACTTATCGCTATTGGATACACCCTTGTATATGGTATTCTGTTCATGATCAACTTTGCACACGGTGAGTTTTTCATGTCGGGCGCCATGACCGCCACTGTGTTCCTGGCGATCCCGATGAAGGCATCTGGTTTTTTAGATCGCCAACCCGTTCTCAGTTTAATATTGATCATGTTGGTGGCAATGGCTACTGCTGTGACTATTGCTGTGACCACCGAGCGGATAGCGTATCGCCCACTACGAAAGGCGCCACGCTTAGTGCCCTTGATTACTGCCATTGGAGCTTCCTTCTTCTGGCAGTATTATTTTAGAGGTCTGTTTGGTTCACAAGTGATCGCTTTTCCAGAATTTGAAGTTCTGAAAGGTACCATCCCGTTGCTAGGTACTGAGATCCTGAAGTCGCAGGTGCTGGTGATCATCGTTACTATTGTTATGCTCATTGGCTTGAATTTCTTCATTATGCAGACAAAGACAGGTAAAGCGATCCGTGCTGTTGCTGAGGATAAAGATGCTGCTGCCTTGATGGGAATCGATGTTGATCGTACTGTCACGATCACATTTGCCACTGGTGCAGCTATGGCTGGTGTGGCAAGTATTCTTTACTTGGTAGTTTTTCGACAGGCGCACTATTTCATGGGCTTCTTCCCCGGTCTCAAGGCTTTCACTGCCGCTGTATTGGGCGGAATTGGTAGTCTTCCAGGCGCGGCAATCGGTGGCCTTTTTCTGGGTATCGTTGAGTCTGTTGGCCCAAGTCTGTTCCTTGAGGGATTGGGAATTCCCGCTGCTCATCAACTTAAAGACGTTATCGCATTTACCATGCTCGTCTTAGTGTTGATCTTCCGGCCACAAGGTATCATTGGCGAACGGTTAGCCGAGAAAAAGGCATGAGGTAAAACATCATGACTGAAAATACACAAGTCGGTTATCGCGAAATAATCAGGTTTGGACTGATTGCGGGTGCAGTTTCGTTGAGTTTCAGTGCCATAGGTATGGTAGGTTTGTTTTCTAGCCGTGATCTGGTTGCGGGCATATTGACTTTGGGACAGGTATTCCTTTTTGCCCCGGCTGCTGTCTGGGGGTATCTGGCTGCGCGAAGTTCGTCCAACCGTAATTCCGCGCTATTCAATGGCGCAATTGTCGGCGCTGTCTCAAGTCTCTTGCTGCTTGTATTGATTTTCCTGGCAACTACATTTGATTTACGCCAGTTTCTCCCCAACGTATCTCCCGCGTTGATCGAACTCATGACTTTTGGTTTTCCCCCGCTCCCCGGCAGCTTGATGCTGTTGCTAGCCTGTGGTTTATTGGGACTGATTGCTTCAGTACTATACCTGATACCAAATCGAATCAGTGATCCGATCCTGAAAGGTGTTTTGTGGACACTCATCATTGGCTTGTTCTCTGAGATTCTATCCGAGCGCCTGCGCACCTTTTTTGGCGTAGCTCTTGTCCGCCTTCTTTTTGACGGAAAGGCGCTGAAATTGGGAACCGCACTGGTGTTGTTCATCCTGATTACAGGTTTGTCTATATGGTGGCAAGCCAACGGTGAAAACATAAAATCACGTTATGCTGCCAGAACTGCTGGCAAGGAAAAATCCACGCGAATCGGTTTTATGGTGGCAGCATTTGTAATCCTGGCTATTCTGCCTCTGCTGTTGGGTAACTACCTTTCTGAGGTCACCAATAATGTTCTGATCTACGTATTGATGGGCTTTGGTTTGAATATTGTAGTTGGATTTGCTGGTCTGCTTGACCTGGGTTATGTGGCTTTCTTTGCTATCGGTGCCTATACCATGGCTATATTAACTTCAACCAGCGGTTTAGGGATTGCCGGATTGTCTTTCTGGGTGGCTATCCCTATCTGTGTGCTGGTGGCAGTTATGTTTGGAATCACGCTGGGTATCCCCGTGCTGCGTATGCGCGGTGACTATCTGGCGATCGTCACCCTGGGGTTTGGCGAGATTATCCGCATCCTGGCTCTCTCAGACCTGCTCAAGCCCTATATTGGTGGAGCGCAGGGTATCTTGGAGATCAATAAGCCTTCCATCTTTGGAATAGATCTGGTGCAACCGTCTCAGTTTTACTACGTTGTCCTTGCAGGCGTTTTGCTGGCAGCTTTTGTTTCCTGGCGCTTGAGTGAGTCTCGTTTAGGCCGTCAATGGATGGCCCTGCGCGAGGACGAGGATGTTGCCGAGGCAATGGGCATAAATCTGGTCAGCACCAAACTGCTGGCCTTTGGCATTGGCGCGGCCTTTTCAGGTCTGTCAGGGGCTATCTTCGCCAGCAAGCTGACCTCAATTTTTCCGCACAGCTTCAACCTGCTTGTTTCGATAAACGTACTTTGTCTGATCATCGTCGGCGGCATGGGCAGCCTTCCCGGTGTAGTCGTAGGGGCGCTGGTGTTGGTAGGCCTGCCCGAACTTTTACGTGAGTTTGCTGAGTATCGGCTATTAGCTTATGGTGCCTTATTGATCGTAATGATGCTCGCCAGACCGGAAGGCCTGTTTCCTTCGGCAGTCCGTAAGCGTGAACTCTATGCCCATAAGGATTTGGATTCTAACCAGATCAACGCAGCGGAGGTGGAATCATGAGCATTCTAAGTGCAAAAAGCGTTACCAAGCGCTTTGGCGGATTGGTAGCGGTTAATGAGTTTAGCTTCGAAATCGATGAGGGTGCTATTGTCAGCATTATTGGTCCAAATGGTGCCGGCAAAACAACTTTCTTTAACTGCGTTACGGGTTTTTATGAAATTGACGAGGGTGAAGTTACCTTCAATGGACAGATGCTCACTGGTCGATCCCCAGACCAGATTACCCGGATGGGCGTTTCCCGGACTTATCAGAACATCCGTCTGTTTCCTGCCATGACTGCCATCGAAAACATCTTAGTCGGACAGCATCCAAGGCTGAAAACCTCCTGGATCGAGGCTGTTTTGCAGACCCCGCGTGTAAAAGAGGAAGAACGTGAGGCGGAGGAAGAAGCTAACCGTCTTTTGCATTACGTGGGATTAGCCGGTGTTGGTGACCTGATTGCCAGGAGCCTGCCTTATGGACAGCAGCGACGCTTGGAGATCGCTCGTGCCTTGGCCAGTTCCCCAAAACTCTTATTGCTGGACGAACCGACCGCTGGCATGAACCCGCATGAATCAACCGAAATGATGCACTTCATCCAAAATCTGCGTGATGAACTGGGGATCACTATTCTATTGATCGAGCACGATATGCGAGTAGTGATGGGGATTAGCGAGTACATTTCCGTTCTGGATTTTGGCACGAAAATCGCTGAAGGTACCCCCGCCGATATCCAGCGTAATCCGCGAGTGATCGAGGCGTATCTGGGTCGCGGGGCGGCCGCAGGATTTGAAACTGGCGCATCTTCATCGTCAGTTTCAGCTTAGCAGGAGGGTGTATCCATGGCATTACTAGAAGTCAACGATATTCACACTTATTACGGAAACATCCATGCTCTCAAAGGAATCTCCATAACCGTAGAGAAAGGGGAGATCGTCACATTGATTGGTGCCAATGGCGCGGGTAAGACTACCACGCTGCGTTCGATTAGCGGCCTGTTACAGCCTCGTCGAGGTACTATTCGCTTTGATGGTGAAGATCTGGCTAATTACAAGGCTCATGAAGTGGTTTACAAACGGGTGGCGATGGTTCCGGAGGGACGCGGTGTTTTTGCCCGGTTGACTGTAGCTGAGAATCTCGATATGGGTGCCTACAGCCGTACTGACAAAGCTCAAATCTCGGAAGATTTAGAGCGCATTTTTTCGCTCTTTCCACGCTTGAAGGAACGCCGCACTCAGGTCGCCGGCACACTCTCCGGTGGCGAACAGCAAATGCTGGCAACCGGTCGTGCCTTAATGGCAAATCCTCGCTTGTTGTTGATGGATGAACCATCTATGGGGTTGGCGCCTGTCCTTGTAGAAAGTATCTTTGATACGATCCAGGCGATCAACAAAGAGGGCACCACTATTTTGCTTGTAGAGCAAAATGCTCAAATGGCGCTCTCTGTGGCCGCTCGCGGATATGTATTACAGACCGGTGAAATCGTCTTGAGCGATACAGCAACTAACTTACAGAAGAATGAAATGGTGCAAAAAGCTTATCTGGGTATTGAATAGCCAATAGACGCCATTTTTTGAAGCGCAGAGGTTACAATAATGACCTCTGCGCTTTTGTGTACTTGTGATTATTTTCGATGAGGTGACCATGTTGATTTTGACTGCTGACGAAGTTCGAAAAGCTCTCCCGATGAAGGAAGCTATCGAGGCGATGAAACGAGCCTACGCATCTCTCTCGGACGGGAAGGCTGATGTGCCGCTCCGAACATATCTCAGCATCCCCTTACAGGATGCCATCAGCTTGATCATGCCGGCTTATGTACAGGTTGATGGGGACGATGCGTTAGCTGTTAAGGTAGTATCTCTGTTCCCGAAGAACCCAGAACGACAACGCAACCTTGCACTAATCCAGGCTGCTGTGCTCGTGCTTGATGCTGAAACAGGCCAGGCCAGAGCCCTGCTCGAAGGCAGTTCTCTGACCGCCATCCGTACGGGAGCGGGCAGCGGTGCGGCTATTGATCTGCTGTCTCGTACGGATAGTAAGGTGGTAGCGATATTTGGTGCGGGTGTGCAGGGACGCACACAACTGGAAGCAGCTTGTAGCGTGAGAAAGATCGAGAAAGCCTGGGTATTTGATACATCCACCGAACATGCGAATACCTTTGTAAAGGATATGGCCGGTGTCGGTCCTGTTCCGGATGACCTGCGTGTAGCGAAAAGCACTCAAGAAGCTCTCACTGAAGCTGATATTGTTTGCACGGCGACCACTTCCAGCACTCCGATATTTGCTAATGTTGATGTGAAACCGGGCACGCATATCAGTTCGATTGGGTCATATACACCGGAAATGCAAGAAGTGCCGGCCGAAATGGTTGCGCGTGCCCTGGTGGTAGTGGATTCCCGCGAGGCAACGTTGGCTGAAACCGGTGATCTGTTGAAACCTATGCAGGCCGGATTATTTGGTGAGGAGCATATCTCCGCTGAATTGGGTGAAATCTTGCTGGGTAGAAAGCCCGGCAGGGGTTTGCCCGAACAGATTACGTTTTTCAAGTCAGTTGGCGTGGCTGTCCAGGATGCGATTGCTGCTCAGTTGGCGTTGCAAAATGCCCGGGATCAACGCTTGGGAACAGACGTAAAATTCTAATTTGAGGTAATTTGTATGACACTACCAAATACAGCAGACATCGTAATCATCGGTGGAGGGGTGATGGGGGCCAGTACACTTTATCATCTGGCTGCCCGCGGACAGAAAAACGTCGTCCTGCTTGAAAAGGATGAGTTTTTCGGGCAGGGCGCAACCGGGCGTTGTGCAGGCGGCGTGCGCTATCAGTTTTCGACTGAGATCAACGTACGGCTTTCACTCGAAAGTCTGCCAATGCTGGAACGTTTCAAAGAAGAGATTGGGCAGGAGATCGATTATCGGCATTGCGGGTACTTGATTGTATGCACGGATGAGGCAGACGCAGTCACCTTCAAACGCAATGTGGAGATGCAGAATAGACTCGGCGTTGAGACGGAATGGCTGGATGGCGACGAGGTTCGTAAACACATCCCTTTGTTCCAATTTGAGGATGCCATCGGTGCGACTTTCAACCAGAAAGATGGATTGGTAGACCCGAACAGTGTGGTGGCTGGCTATATTGGTGCGGCTGCAAAGTTGGGAGGTAGTTCTTTCAATAACGTGGAAGTGACCGGCATCAAAATTGAATCTGGTCGCGTGGACGGCGTTGAAACCAATAAAGGTTTTATCGCTGCGCCAATAATTGTCAATGCGGCCGGCCCCTGGGCTGGTTTGATCGGGGAGATGGCGGGTGTGAAAATCCCGATTACCTCCTTACGCAGACAGATGTTCACCACCACGCCTTTACCAGAAATCCCCTCGGACTTTCCATTCGTGATTGATTTTGCTCAATCGCTATACTTTCACAGGGAGGGGGATGGTTTACTGATTGGCATGTCCAATCCGAACGAAGAGCATGGCTTTAACCAGAATGTAGATGAAGATTTCGAGTTGGTCAATCTGGAAGCTGGCATCGCTCGACTACCCCTGGTTGAAAAAGCCGGTATGGTCTCCCACTGGGCAGGGCTGTACGAAGTCACACCGGATGCGCATCCGTTCTTTGGAAAGACACCTTTGGATGGATTCCTGGCCGTGGGCGGCTTTTCTGGCCATGGATTTATGCACGGACCCATCGCCGGTAAGTTAATGACCGAACTCATCCTGGATGGCGAGTTCAAAACGCTGGATGTTGCCGTGCTCAACTTGGCGCGCTTCGAAGAAGGACGCCTGATTCAAGAATACAATGTGGTTTAAGGAAAAACGGATAGAAAGTTTGCGAGCAGTTGTACTCCCGAAGGACATCGGGACGATGTGCGAGCTGGATGCATTGAACTGCATCCAGAACAAGACTAACTATAATTATTGGATACTAAAAAATGCCTTCTGCTGAAATTATTACCATCGGAACCGAGATTTTGCTCGGTGAGATCGTCGATACCAATACCCGCTATATTGCCCGGACGCTGCGTGGCCTGGGGGTGGATTTGTACCGCACCAGTACTATCGGTGATAACGTTGAACGGATCGCCGAAGCAATTCGGCATTCCATGACCCGTGCTGATATCATTATCACAACCGGTGGGCTGGGTCCCACGGTTGACGATCCTACGCGCGAAGCGGTGGCGCGCGCCTTCGGGGTCGAGACCGAATTCCGAGAAGAACTTTGGGAACAAATCCGTGCAATTGTCACGCGTTATGGCCGGGAAGCTGCTGAAAATCAAAAGCGCCAGGCTTACGTGCCTGAGGGGGCTATAGCTATCAAGAATTCCGTAGGTACTGCGCCGTCTTTCATTAAGGAGAAAGCGCAGAGCGCGGTCATATCCCTACCTGGCGTGCCCAAAGAAATGGAACATCTCTTGCATGAGGCGGTTATCCCGTATCTGCAAAAGCGCTACAATTTGAACCAGGTCATCAAGGTCCGTCTTTTACACACCGCGGGTGCGGGTGAATCCGAAATTGATGAGCAGATCGGCGAGTTTGAAACCCTGGCGAATCCCACTGTTGGGCTGGCTGCCCACACCGGGATTGTGGACATCCGTATTGCTGCCAAGGCTGAAACCGAGGCAGAAGCCGACCATATGATCGCTGATGTAGAGAATCAAATGCGGGAGCGACTCGGCACGTTGGTCTTTGGCGCCGATGAGGATACACTCGAAGCCGTTGCGCTGAAAGCCGCATCGGACCGGGCCTGGAACCTGGTCGCCGTTGAATCGGGCTTGAGCGGGGCCCTGACGCGTCGACTTGCCAGAGCTCTGGCATCAAATTTGCTCGAGGTCGAGGCTACAGAATTAGAGCCAGGAGAATTACCCGCTTTTCTGAAATCCGCGCAAGAGAAGCACAATGCAAATGCTGCTTTTGGAATAGCTGCATATCCCGATAAGCGCATCATCGAACTTATACTTATAACGCCTGACGAATCCAGAACGCGTCAACTGTCGTTTGGCGGTCATCCGGCTCTGATCCCTCGCTGGGCGATAAACAATACTTTGAACTGGCTGCGGCGTACGGCGGAGGGCTGCGACTGAAATGAAAGGCAGGCGTTCCGGCGGTGCCACCTGGCTGGTGACGGCCATCTGGGGGATCAACGCGCTTGGATTGGTGGGTGTGCTGGCAGGGGTCATGATTTTCAAGAATCAGCCACAGGGACCGGGCCTTGAACCGCAGACGTTACAACTTGCAGCTGCCGGGACACCTTCCCCAACCTCCCAGCCGGGAATTTATTTTCTGCCTTCCGTAACTCCCAATCCTCTCTCCACACCCCTCGAGGAATACCAGACTCCTACGCCGTTTGTGCTCGAGATGGGACCGCGCCCGATCATCATTGGCTATTCTGTGGGCGGGCGACCGTTACAAGTGTATAAGTTTGGGCAGGGCGAGCGGCAAGTGATGATCGCCGCTGGCATCCACGGTGGTTATGAATGGAATACGATAGCCCTGGCCGATGAGTTGATTCTGCATGTCAACGAGCATCCAGAGATCATCCCCAGCGATGTGACCCTGTTCATCCTGCGCAATATCAACCCCGATGGAGACGCGCGCGCTCATACCATTGAGGGACGGGTCAACAATCACGGCGTGGACCTTAACCGCAACTTCCCGGAAAACTGGCAGGCTACCTGGGACCGCGATGGCTGCTGGGACCTCACCGATACCACCGGCGGCTCGGGCCCCGGCTCGGAACCGGAGACCAAAGCGGTCATGAATTTCCTGGCATCTCGACGCGTAGAAGCCTTGATTAGTTATCACAGCGCTGCCTTGGGAGTTTTCCCCGGCGGCGAACCCTGGGAAGAAGAGTCGATTGACCTGGCCAAAGCGCTCTCCAAAGTGACATATTATCCTTATCCACCGATCGATACTGGTTGTTATTACACCGGTACGCTGGCTGATTACGCCGTTTTGTTAGGCGCCGCGGCGGTAGACATGGAACTGCGCAATCATCGTGACACGGATTTATCGCTGAATTTGAAAGCCTTGAAGGTGCTTTTAGAGTGGGGAAAGTAAGATATTCGTTTATTTGTTTTTCACTTTTTTCTATGATAGTATAGACACACTTCCATAAACCTATCCGACTTCCGGAGTCCAGTTGACTTCGGAAGTCTTTGCAAAAACGCAGGAGAAAAAATGTCGAAAAAAGTAGATGTTATTCTCACGAATGCTCTCATCCTCACAATGGACGAAGAATTTACACAACATGCTTCTGGTGCGCTGGCTGTTCAGGACGACAGTATCCTTGCGGTTGGTCCCGCTGATGAAATTGCCAAAGAATATATTGCCGATGAAACCATCGATTGCGGCGGCAATATCCTGATGCCAGGACTGGTCAACGCACACACGCACGTTCCCATGACGCTGCTGCGCGGCCTGGCGGACGATCTGCGCCTGGATGTCTGGCTGATGGGCTACATGATGCCGGTCGAGCGTGAGTTTGTCTCGCCGGAGTTCGTCCAGTTGGGCACTTCGCTAGCCTGCGCGGAATTCATCCGCAGCGGTGTGACTACTTTCTGCGATATGTACTATTTCGAGGAGGACGTAGCCAAAGCCACTACCGAAGCAGGGCTGCGGGCGGTCTGTGGCCAGACGGTGCTCAAGTTTCCCTCGCCGGATGCCGATTCCTGGGAAGATTCGCTGGCCCTAGCCCGTGGTTTCATCGAGCGCTGGAAGGATCATCCCTTGATCGTTCCTTCGGTCGCGCCGCACGCCCCTTACACTTGCACCGAAGAAATCCTGCACGCTACTGCCGAACTGGCAGTTGAGTTCGATGTCCCGTTGCACACGCATTTGGCTGAAACTGCCCTCGAACGCGAGAATATGCGCAACGAGCATGGCATGCCGGTCATTCCGTATGTCAAGAAGCAGGATTTGTTCAAAGCAAAAGTCATTGCCGCCCATTGCGTGCACATCGACCTGGGTGAGATGCGCACGTTGCTGCGCGCCGGAGCAGGGGTGGCGCACAATCCCTCATCCAACCTGAAACTGGCTTCCGGTTTTGCGCCGGTCCCGCAGATGCTGGAGGTGGGACTCAACGTAGGCATCGGTACAGACGGCCCGGCTTCCAATAATGACCTGGACATGTTCGAGGAAGTACGCCTGGCCTCGTTCGTTGCTAAAGCGATCAGTAATGACCCCACGGCTGTTCCCGCACCAATGGCTCTGGCGATGGCGACGCGTATCGGCGCCAAGGCACTGCATATCGGGCACCTGACCGGATCGCTGGAACCTGGCAAACGCGCCGACCTGATCCTGGTGGATATGTCGCCGGTGCACAATTCGCCCAGCTTCCGGCGTGAGTCAAATAACGCGTATGCGCAGCTCGTGTATGCCAGCAAGTCCACGGACGTGAGCGACGTCATGGTTAACGGAAAATGGCTGATGCGCGACCACGAGTTGCTGACTCTGAACGAAGCCGAATTGTTGGCCGGGGCACGCGAGATTGCCGATCGGATCGATGCTTTCCTGATTGAACGGGAGCAGTCTGTTCTGTCGAAATTGATCGCGTTGGGTGGCTCGATGGAGCAGGAATCGTTCGAGTTGCAGGCAAAAGTCAAGTTGAACGTCCCATCCGACGTTCTGTCCAACATCCAGAAACCGGAAATCACGATTACTGCGTATAAGCATTATCGCCAATATGACAATTACTTCTCCTTCGAAGATCCAGCACAGGGACGCTTACGCTTCCGGGAGGATGAGTTGATCGATTCGAAAGGCAATGTCGTCAGCGTCCGTTCCCGCCTGACATTGCTCGGACCACGCGAAGGTAAGTTCGAACACAACGTATTGCTATCACGCAGCCGCTTCCTGGCTCCGGCGACGCATACGTTGAGATTCTATCGAGAATACTTCAAGCCTGTAGGGGAGGAGATCATTCAGAAAGACCGCCTGCGCTGGCATATCAAGTACAAAGATACGCAGTTTTTCGTCAACTTGGACACGATGGAAAAGCCCGATTTGGGACTTTTCCTGGAGATCAAGAGCCGCACTTGGAGCCGCAGGGATGCCGAGCATAAAGCAGAACTGGCGTTGGAATTGATCGATATCCTGGGCGCAACCAGTGGCGAGACAGTCACTCAGGATTACATCGAGGTTATCAGCGAAACGTAATGAAGCAAGCCGTAATACTCATGGAAACTTTTCTAAAAACTGTTGCAGTCTTCTTTGCTATTCTCTTTATCGGGTCAACTGTATTGGCGTTAGCGTTCTACAATGTGGAGCGCAGCGCCTTCGATGCAGAATTCTACATCCGGGCGCTCGATGAAGAAAACATATATCAGCGCCTGCCTGAATTGACTGCCCAGTCACTGGCTATTGCAGTGCAAAGATCGCAGGGCAGTTCAGTCCTGTCCATTTTTCGAAATCTTTCTGAAGACGAATGGCGAATTTTTGTAACCAATCTTTTTCCGCCGGATGTTCTTCGCGGTGTAGCAGTGGATGTTGTCACACAATTTATGGACTATCTCAACGGCGAACGCGACAATGTGGTTTTGTCGCTGTCTGGCATCAAAGCCTATCTGGGTTCGCAGGCCGGGATCGATGCAATCTATGGGTTGCTGAAAACCCAGCCGGATTGCACTATAGAACAATTGACAGTCATGGCAACGGGGCAGTCCGATATTGTGTTGTGCAACCCACCGGAAACAATTTTGTTCATCGACGTGCGTCCAATCTATGAAGCACAGATCAGGGCTGCGGTGTCAGTGATCCCGGAACAGGTGATGCTCATTTCCCCGGGGGCAGATCGTACGCAGCAATTGCAGGATTTAAGATTTGTGCGCATGGTTGTGCGCTTGAGCCCTATCCTTCCCACGCTATGTTTGTTGATGGTGGCACTGTTCGCTGTACGCTCCTTTGCAGATTGGCTCAACTGGTGGGGTTATCCGATGTTAATTGCCGGGCTGATCAGTTTGTTTCTCAGCGCATTGAGTGGTTTTATCGCTGCGGGGACGTTCCAGCTCTTCATCACCCCCGTATTTCCTGATTTGATCCCACCAGCGATTGTGGGCGTATTCCGGGATCTCACTGCGACGATTGTGCGCAATGCCCTTCAGCCCTCTTTGCTCATCGCCGGGGTCATGGCCTTTTTTGGCTTTGTCATGGTCGTGCTTGCGTTTGTGCTGCGCAGCAGATTGCGAAAAAAACCACAATATGTGAGGTGATTGTACAATCTAGTGCGGACTTGGTAAACAGGTTCGCATTATTGTTTTAGCGGAGGCTAATCATGTCAGAAAACCCCAAACAACCCAATCCGCTTGGAAATGCCAGCCTGGCGCTTGGCGTTGCATCCGCTGCCTTGGTTTTTGGCATCGGCTTATGTGCCTGGACTGGTGTAGCTCAGAACTGGATCCGCCTGGCAGGCACGCCGCTATTTGTGTGTGGTGGCAGCAGCGCTTTTCTTGGATTTCTGGGAGTGGTACTTGGGGTGGCTGGGTTATTTGGCAAAGATAAGTCCAAAGCCACTGCCATCGTTGGTCTGGCTCTGGGTCTTATCGGTGCCTGCATGTTCTTTGCCTTTCTCAGCGCGATTGGAAACGCCTGAACAACCTGCACTTTTTCCCACATTTTCTCAGTACCAATATAATAGACATGTCTTCAGCACCGGAAGGCTGATTTACTAGGTAAGCCCATTGGCAGCAAAACCACACATTTCAAAAACATCCTATTTGATGGGGGAGTTTTGATTTTATCCGGGTTGGCCTCTTATATCGGCTGGTTCGTCTTCACTCCTTTGGTGATATGTGCCAGACTTGATCAGCCATCCAGACTTTTAACCCGAGAAGGAAAACAGCCGTTGCATCAGGAGAGTAAGACAGGAAAATGGGATAAGGGCCATTCTCGTCATCTTTTATTGACAACCGTTCTGCAGGTGTTCTTCAAATGTAATTGAAAATTCATGCAGGCCAGAACCGTCACAGCGGGCGCGGAAGAAGTAGTAAGGTGTTTTGGCGGGAAAAGCTACTGCCTGCAAGGCACTTAAAGATGGATTGGCAATCGGGCCAGGGGGTAATCCGACATAAAGGTAGGTATTGTAAGGGGAATCGAATTGTAAGTCTGCAGCGCTGAGCGGATTGGTCCACCATGTGCTTTGAGTTGCGTTGTACCCCAGAGCATATTGCACGGATGGATCCGTATCCAGTTTCATACCCGCGTTCAATCTGTTCAAGAACACGGATGCGATCTGCGCTCGTTCATCGGCCATCACTGCTTCACGCTGGACTATTGAGGCCAATGTCACAGCCTGATATACATCCAGACCCTGGCGCGTGAAGCCCTCACGCAAGTCGACTGTCAGATGCAGGGAGAAATTGTGCAGGAATTCATCCACGAGCTCTTTGGCTGTTATTGTGCGAGGGAGAATGTAGATGTCTGGATACAGGAATCCTTCTGTCGAAGCGGAAGCAGGCAGGTAGTCCAGGCTGGGAGGCGCGGAACGGGCTGCGGACATGAATTCATCGGCTGTGACATTCAGTCCGGAGGTCGCAAGTGAACCGGCGATTTCCTCCATCCGCCAACCGGGCAGAATCGCAAAGGAGACCTGCTCAGGTGTGGCATCCTGTAACTCTTGGGCAATATCCACAATCGATAGCGCCGAGCTCAGGAGGTAATCGCCAGCCTGGATGCTGGTATCGAGCCCGGTGTAGATGAGATAGGCGCGGAAAGCGGCAGCGCTGCGGACCAGGCCAACTTCTTCGAGACGGATGGCGATGGATGGCACGCTTTCACCACTTTCGATCGTAAAAGTTTGTTCCGCGCCGTTTGGATTGTAGGGTTGGGTGAGCCATTCGCCGTACCACAACAGGCGGACAGAGAATTCAAGCCGGTTCGTCAGGTTCAGCGTTGGGCTGGGTGGTCCATATTGCTGTGTTGCCAGTGCCGGAACGCCTGCCAAAACGCCGATCATCAACAGGCACAGGAATATCAGGGCTATGAGGGGCACGATCAATCGTCGAGACATATCAGGGTTCCAGGGGAGTGTGGGCATCGAGATAAGATTGCAGGATGACGGTGGCCGCGATCTGGTCGAGATGGCCAGCGCGTTTCCTGCGCGGAACCCCCATGCGGATGCGAGCCGCGCGCGCTTCCTGCGTGCTGAAGGATTCATCCCACATCTGGATGGGGATGTCCGTTTGACTTTGTAACGCTTCGGCGAAATGCGCTGCGCGGCGTCCTGCCAGGTTGGGCTGACCGTCATCATCGAAGGATTGGCCAACGACGATCAGGCCTGCCTCCTGCTCGGTTGCGATGGAGGCAACCTGAGCCGCGTCGATGGCGCGCGAAACGTGCTTGACGACGGTCAGCGGGTTGGCGATCGTTCCAGTCTGATCGCTAATGGCCAGCCCGATGCGTTTTTCGCCGTGATCAATTGCAAGAACTCTCATAGTTTATTTTTCCACAAAGGACACGAAGGTCACGAAATTTTTCTGAGTGTCTTCGTGCTCTTCGTGAATGACTAACGTGTTTCCACGATAATATTGAACGGAATCAGTGGCATCCACGGCCACCACTCGGGGATTAATTGGATTTCGGGTGGATCAGGCGTGTCCAATGCTTTCAGTTGAGCCTGGGCAATTGCCAAGCTGCGTCCTTGTACAAGCGTGGTAATTGCGTTCTCATCTGTTTGCCTGACAAGATTTCGGGATACACGCGTCACCCAATGGGTAATACCTTTGCTGTCTGTTTGTTGTTCGTTGAGCGCTTCGAATGACATTGGTTCCTCTGATGCTACAAACCCGTCAGGTTTGGAGGCGTTCAGCACGGTGCTGGCTAATTCAGTCAGATCATCTCCCGAGGCATACCAGGCTGTGAACGTAACGCGCATAGACAGGTTTAGACTATTGCCTGGTTGTCCAAGTGGGGGATCGTAGGTTTCTTCGAGAATATCTTCAGCGTTCAGTGTATCTTTGAAAAGCTGATCGTCCTGTGCCAGCAGCGCTTCCATTTCACGCAGCGCCTGGGTTTCCAGTTCGGTTAATAGCTCTTCGCGCAGGCGGGTGTGATCCCTTTCGGTGGGTGCATCTGCAAGGCGGTTTCGTCCGCCGCGGGTAGACTCCTCGTTTGTCACGGTTACCAACAACCCAAGATTTCCTTCGATGGCTTGAATGGCTCCCGCATCAACGTTGCCATTCGCGCCCGGGCTTTCGGATTCAACAGGCAGGTCGAGGGTCGCCTCTAGTCCGCCTTCCAGATCGCCGGTTCCCACTGTTACGAAGCGCACTCCAGGCAAACCGGTCGAAGTCAGCACTGTCCCGGCCGGGATGGTCACAGGCTCTTCGGTCAGGTTGCGAAATGTAACCAGCCCTTCTGCGCGCGACTCCGGAACAGGCATCCTGCCGGTTGCCTCTGACTGTCCTTCCCCGTCCACGACCACCTGCAGCTCTCGCGATGGAATGCTGCCTGTGATGAAAACTGAATTCAGCGACGGATCGGCCAGGATTGGCAGGGTCACCGACTGGACTTCAGTTTCGGGTGTCACGGTTATCTGGGCACGGGGGATGAACAGGGAAGCCAGTACAAGCACCGCCAGGACGCCCAGGGTGAAGAATCCGATCCGTACGACCAGGCGGCTATCCCACCCATCCTTCCCGGCTCGAATCTGCTCCCGTATCTCACGCAGATTCTGACGTGGCCGACGGCGAACTCGTTTCTTATGTAAAGTACGTTCTGGCCAGGGAGCGCGCTGTGCTTGACCGGTGGATTTGAACACTGGTATGCCTTGCGCATGTGCCTCACGTCGAATAGCCCGATGGCGTGTGACCAGTCCCAACTGCGCACCCAGGGCAGCCGCGTGTCGTTGCAAAACCTTCAGGTCTAGCGGTCGTAGTGCGATGCGCTCAGACTTGGGCCAAACCAGCAAAATGCGCGGCGTCTTGGCCCACGACATCCTATCGCGGACGGAGATCAAGTCATCGTGCGATTCGAGCGGGATGAGCTGGGTTTTCATGCCTTTGAATTATAACTTAGGGAGCAAGAGGCCATTGGTGTGTGTAGCTTGAAGTCGATCAATAAAACTTTGTGATTTCCATAAATTGCTACTGTATTTATATGTTTTAAATAGTAACGACTTGATAAATTACGAATAATACACTAAAATGGTATTTATATTGCGAAATTCGAAATTTGTTGAATAAATGAATATTTTTGGGGGTTCAGGCGACCTGTGTTTATACCCTGTGCGCAAGCTGCCAAGGATGTTGTGTGGTTACTTCTACGTAAAAGATAAATACTGACGCCTGTTGATTGCGGCCATTATCCATCCGGAGATGAATCTATGGTACAAAAAGCAGACATACTTGTTACAAATGCTGATGTGTTCACCGCGAATGCGGAGAACGATCATGCAGAAGCTGTGGCCGTGAGGGGAAATCGAATCTTGTGGGTTGGCAGTACCAAAGAAGCGGAGAAATGGAAAGGACCAAATACGCGCGTCATAGATGGGCAGGGGAAGACATTGATGCCAGGTTTTATAGATTCACATTTCCATTTATTGTGGGGATGTATCTGGCTTGGCAGCGCGCAACTTCAGGAAGTTAAAACGAAAGAAGACTTAAAAGCGATCCTGCTAGATTTTGCAGACGAGAATAAAACGACGGAATGGGTGGATGGGCGAGGCATCAAGTATGGCATCGTTTCTACCCGGCAAGAACTGGATGAAATCATATCCGATCGACCGGTCTACGTCGGCGCATACGACGGACATACAGCCTGGGCCAATACAAAGGCGCTGGAAATGGCCGGATTATTGTATCCAGGCAAAGAGCTTGGCCCGAACGGGATCGTTGTCCGCGACGAGGCGGGATTGGCCACAGGCGAATTGCGCGAAGCCGATGCGATGAATGCCATCCGCGATCTGGTGCCGGAGCCCGATGAAGCGCGGAAGCGTGAATTGCTTCAACTGGGAATGAAACAGATTGTCGCCACCGGTGTCACCAGCGTCCACAACATGAATGGGGACATGGAGGAGATGCTGGCTTATGCTGCTGCGGAGGATGCAGGCGAGATGTTGTTGCGCGTCTACGTTCCCTACTGGGTCAAGCCCGATGCAACCGAAGAGATGCTAGAAGAAGCTGCGGCGATGACAAAAGTCCAGGGAGATTATGCCCGAGGGGGCGCTGCCAAGTTTTTCATGGATGGGGTCTGGGAATCTTATACGGCGTTGAATATTGATCCATATGCCGATGACCCTAACGCGACCGAAGATGGCATCTGGAGTTCGGAGCGGTTTACCGAGATGGCTGCCGCCTGCGACAAAATGGGTTTGCAGATTTTCGTCCATGCCTGTGGCGATGGAGCGGTGCGCCGTACCCTGGATGGATATGAAACCATTCGGGAAATGAACGGAAAACGAGACAGCCGCCATCGTGTCGAGCATATCGAAGTCATCCATCCAGACGATATGCCGCGCTTCAAGGAACTGGGAGTCATCGCCTCGATGCAACCCATCCACGCACCTATGAGTGTGGAGGAAGCAGACGTCTGGCTCGCACGAACCGGTGAGGGGCGCTGGCCGGTTTCGTTTGCGTGGAGAGATATAAAGGACGCTGGCGCCACCCTGGCCTTCGGCAGCGATTGGACAGTTGCTCCCTTTAATCCAATGCTGGGCTTGTATGCGGCGCTTGTCAGGCAACCGTATGCACCCGGTCATCCAGACCAACGCTTGAAACTGGAGGAGCTGCTCATTGGATACACTCGGGATGCCGCCTATGCGGAATTCCAGGAAAATGATAAAGGGCAGCTCAAGGAAGGTTACCTGGCGGACATGGTTCTGCTTTCTGAGAATATCTTCCAGATTCTGGCTGAGGCGATAAAAGATGTAAGTCCCCTGTTCACAATGGTAGATGGCAAAATGGTGTATGAGGCGTAAGAGATGACCACCTACGCCTTACGCCGCATTTTGCAAACCATTCCCATTTTGTTGATCATCAGCGTGTTGCTTTTTTTCATGGTGCGCGCTGCTCCGGGTGGCCCGCTGACGGCTGCCCGCCGCAACCCCAACATCACCGAAGAACAAATCCAGAAGTTGGAAGAACAGCTTGGACTGAACCGTCCCCTGCCGGTGCAATATGCCGAATGGGTTGGAAAAATGGTGCGCGGCGATATGGGACAATCCATCAAATTCCGCCGCCCGGTTTCGGAGATGATCGGCGAACGCATTCCGAATACGCTCATCCTTGTTGGGCTTGCATTCCTGGCTGCCCTGCTGATCGCACTGCCGGTTGGGATTCTCTCGGCGCTTAAACCTTATTCTCTGTTCGATTACATTGCCACGACGCTCACTTTTCTGGGGCAGTCCCTGCCAGTGTACTGGTTAGGTCTTGGCTTGATCTTATTGTTTTATGTCACACTGAAAAATCCCTTCAACGGTAATCCGCTCTTTCCTGGCGGGGGTATGAACAGTTTTGGGAAGGAGGGTGATTTCCTGGATACGCTCTGGCATCTGGTGCTGCCAGTTACCGCATTAAGCCTGGGATGGTCGGCCTGGTATTCGCGCTTTCTGCGCTCCAGCATGCTGGACGTTCTGCATGAAGATTACATTCGCACGGCACACTCAAAGGGATTACATCAACGTGTTGTTCATTACAGGCATGCGCTGAAAAATGCGATTTTGCCATTGATAACCATCATGGCACTGGATTTACCCACCCTGTTCGCCGGAGCGCTGTTTGTAGAAACGATCTTTTCCTGGCCCGGTATGGGACGTTTGTTTTGGGATGCCGCCCGCGGACGGGATTATCCCGTCTTGCTGGCAGTGGTTATGATCACTGCTGTGCTTATCATCACTGCCAACATCCTGGCGGACCTGGCTTATGGATTGCTTGATCCCAGGGTGAAATATGATTGAGTCGGGCAAAAAAGTGAACAAAGGGCAAAGCATGGCACGCTTGATTGTCAGGCGTTTCTTCAAGCATCGTTTGGCCAGTGTCGCCATCGCGGCTTTACTGATTCTTATTCTATCGGCCGTTTTTGCAGGCTTGAGCCCCTACTCCCCCACAGAACAGGAACCTATCAATAGTTTTCAATCTCCAAATGCAGAGCACTGGTTTGGCACGGATGAATTGGGCAGGGATATTTTTACCCGCATCCTGTATGGCGGGCGGGTTTCTCTGACGGTCGGTTTAATCTCTACCTTTTCATCGATTTTGATCGGTGTGATCGTTGGTGCGCTTTCGGGATATTTCGGCGGTTGGCTGGATTCCATTTTGATGCGTGTGACCGACGCGTTTTTGACTTTCCCGACGCTTTTTGTTCTCATCTTGCTGGGTGCTTTTTTGCGCGAGCAACAGATACCCTGGTTGAAAAATAGCGTGCTGGTGGTGATCATCATCATTGCCGTGTTGTCGTGGATGTGGCCGGCGCGCCTCGTTCGCAGCCTGTTCCTGGTTCTACGCGAACGAGATTTTGTCACTGCCGCACACGCGGTGGGAGGCGGCAGTTCCCACATCATCATGCGCCACATTCTGCCGAATTGCCTGGGGCCGATCCTGGTCAGCGCCACGCTTCAGATGGCGTATGCCATCATCACGGAATCAGGTTTGAGCTATCTCGGATTCGGAGTCCAGCCTCCCACGCCGACCTGGGGCAGCATCCTGTCCACAGCGCAGGTGCATGTCTTCAAAGCGCCCTGGCTGGCATTTTATCCGGGCTTGATGATCTTCATCACCGTGATGGCGATCAATTATATCGGCGACGGCCTGCGAGATGCGTTCGATCCCTATGTGATCCACACCGGGGATAGATAACCCTGGTGATTTATTTTCCTGAAGGAGGAAGAAATGAGATCTAAACTTTTAACCCTGTTGATGGTGGTCGTTTTTCTGTTGGCTGCCTGTGGTGGAGGGGCGGCGACGGAAGCCCCTGAGGAGCCTGCGCAGCCTGCCCCCGAGGAACCTGCCGAGCCCACTGCCGCTCCGGAAGAGCCTGCTGAGGAACCCATGCAGGAAGGCGGCGGAACGGTAACGCTCATCATTCCTGAGGAGCCGACCACATTGAACTATTTCCAGGCAGAGGCGGCCATCGTACGCCAGGTTGCGGAAGCCACCAGTATGACCGGCCTGGTGACCATCGATGAGAACGGTGATTTTATCCCGATGCTGGCCGAAGAATTGCCTACGTTGGACAACGGCGGCCTTTCAGAGGATTTCTCGGTGGTTACCTGGAAGTTGAAACCGGATTTGATGTGGTCGGATGGAGAGCCGATTACGTCGGATGATATCAAATTCACCTGGGAAGTGCTGTCCAACCCGGATTCGGGCGCGTTGACCGGTACGGGTGGTTTTGACCAGATTGCATCCGTAGAAACCCCCGATGACCTGACGGCTGTGATTACCTACTCTACGCCGTACCCGGCATATATTGACCAGTTTGCCTACGGGCTCTTACCGCGTCACGCTACCGGCGAACCTGCTGATATGGCGAATTGGGAATGGAACCGCCAACCGGTGAGCGCGGGTCCATTTGTGGTCAGTAACTGGGTCTCAGGACAGAGTATTGCCCTGGAACGCAATCCGTATTACTTTGAAGAGGGCAAACCATATCTCGATCAGTTGGTGTACGCCATCGTGCCCGAACCTGCCGCGCAAACCGCGATGATGCTGCAGGGCGAAGCGCAGGTGCATCTGTGGCCCAGCGAGGATGAGGCGGAATACAATTCTTTGCTGGAAGGCAAAGCTCATCAGGAACTCGTACCGGGCATCTGGAACATGGCGATTGACTTCAACCTGAGCGCGCCCTTCGACGGCGATCCCGGTCCCACGCCGCCCCATCCAATCCTGGGCGATCTGCGTGTGCGCCAGGCAATTGCCTCAGCCATTGATTATGACACCCTGGTCTCGGACGTATTGCTGGATACCGTTTCCCATTCCACAAATCCATTTGCTTATGGCTGGTATTACTGCGACCTGCCGCGACCGTTCCCATACAATCCTGACAAAGCCAAAGAATTGCTTGATGAAGCGGGTTGGGTGGAAGGCTCGGATGGCATCCGCGTGGCGGAGGGGGCTGAATACGCACCTGACGGTACACGCCTCTCGCTGGAATTGCAGGGTTACACTAACTTCGAGCCTTTGCAGCGCACCGAGGAGTTCATCGTAGAAAATCTCAAAGCCGTTGGCATCGAAGCCCGCATCCAGAATTACGACTTCTCGATCATCTTCGGTTCCTTTGAAGACCAGTCTCCACGCAAGATCGGCGATTATGACATGCTCATCTTTGACCGTGGCTTCACAGTTGAACCGCAGGATTACAACTTCAACGCTTATTCGTCCACGACGATCCCATCGGCGGATCTGCCCACCGGCGGCAACTATTTCCGCTGGGTGAATTCCACTGTTGATGACGCTTTGGAGACGGCCGGCACCAACTTCGACTTAGATGTCCGTAAGGAAGCCTATTGCACGATCGGCGAGCAGGTGAACACTGACCTGCCACAGGTTTACCTGTACCTGTTCCAGGACGGTTATGGCTTTGCCGATAACCTGGAAGGTGTGACAGTCAGCACCTGGGGCAGCATGGCCTGGGGTTCACAGAACTGGAAATACAGTGAGTAACAGGTAAAAAGTAAGCGGTAAAGAAAAAGGCAGGTCGAGTTTTGCTCGACCTGCCTTTTTATGTTACGAAAGGGACATAAAAAAACGGAGGCTCTTCAGCTATTATAAGAGTTATATGGTTCTGCAAAAATTGGTAGTCTCCCTTTATAGTGTGGTTGGATGAATTAAACAATGAATTTACCGCAAAGCACGCTAAGAGCGCAAAGAAAAACCGTTTTTTTAATCTTTGCGGGCTTTGCGCTCTTAGCGGTTTAAAAATAACCACACCAAAGGGGGAGACTATCCAAAAATTACTTTTGTATTAACACATCCACATTGTTGCTGTCCTCTTGGTCGGGTGTGATTGTGATGATCAGGAAGTCGTTATCCATTTGGAAGGATAGAATCCCACCTTCGTCAGAGACTGGCAGGCTAAACGCAGATGTCCAGCCAAGCTCTTCCAAGCTTTGGTTATAAAAGGTTTGAACGTCCGTGGCAGTGACCGGGGCGGTGAAACTGTATGTGCTCTCACCGAACTCCTCACCGACAGTTGCCTGGGGCATAATAGGGATTCCATTCCATTCCTCAACTGGGGTGCCAGAAGGGTTGAAATATTTATCTATTTCCGGCATTGAGGATGGCAAAGCCTCGATGGTTTGGACGGGCAACGCTGTTGTGAGAGATTGCAAAGTCTCAACTGGCATATCTGATGCAAAAGCTTCTGCCGTTGAGGCGGCATTTTGGACATCTGAGATGGGGTTGCTAATCAGGCCACAGGCAAGCACAAAGAGGGCCAAAATAGCTACCAGCAGAAGTTTGAATAAGCGTGACATGAATTCTCCTTTTTATCAATCCTAATATGTTTTGTGCACCCTTTAAAGGGGATTAACGTACTACTTTTATCCTATTTAGAAGATATTATATCGTTTTTGTTGGCGTGTTCTCATTCCGTTTGGCAGAGCGAGCTGCCTTGCAACGCTTGCCACTCGTTTTGTAATGGGATATCCCCTGGTCGCTGGTCTGCCAATTCCTTCCATAGATCACACAATGCCAGGCCATAATCACCCCGTGTTTCAAATACTTGCTGCGTTAAGGCGGCTGCCTGGTCCACATTCCCTGTCAGACCATAACCTACGATGAAGACAAACCATTCTTTTGGGTCGGAAGCAGCGTAACCGGCATTGATCGCCTCGTCCCCCAAACGAGTAACTTGCTCCCAACCTTCAAGCTGGCGGGCGAGATCGGCTTTTTCGTAATAGTAGCACCAGGTGTGGTCTGGCTCGGGACCGAAGATGTCGGGGTCCGGAGGTAGCCTATCGGTCTCGGGATGGATGCGGCTCAGATCAGAAACGGGAACGATCTGTTGGAGGGCATCAGATAATAAGGAGTTCTCAGCCCTCCCATCTGCGTACACTTGCAGGCAGCCCTGATTGCTGTTGTCGATGATCAAACTATCCGTACTCTCACCGCTAAAATGGAGATTCCGCAACTCTCCCTCCAGAGAGTTTTGGTTACGGAAACGGAACATCTGGCCTTCTAGCCTGTCATCCAGGACAAACAACCAGTAGGCCATGTTTTCGGGTAGTGCGCCTTCATGATAGATTAAATTCATGCCCATAGCGGTTGCATAGCCGCCGGCATAGAGCAGGACTTCGTTGTCAGAGATGAGCGGGGTGTTGGGTTCGATGTACGGGGCACGCCAGTAGAGCTGCCAGTAGAACTTTTTTTGCGCATCCCAGGAATCGCGATACCCATCATTGATGCGCAGGTGATAATTGGTCGTGACCAGGATCATGGTACTGACCAGTGTGATCTTGACAAAATAGCGCGGCGTGATCCATTCCAGCAACCCAACGATGAACAAGCCCGCGCCGAACATGCTCGCCAGGGAGAAACGGCTTGAATAGAAGGAAGCGGTGGTTTCCCTGCCGGCCATCCAGGCTGGGAGAGCGCCCAACAATAAAGCGGTCAAGCCCAACGCCATCGCCTGATACCCCCACTGAACAGCGTTTTCGGGATTTGCGTCATTTTCTTTGCTGCGAAGAGACGAAAGAGCATACCAGACGACCCCTGCGCTAAGAAATGAAATCCCAATCACGAGGCGGAAAAACGGACTGTCCAACTCTATGGCGCGCCCCCGGATGGTCTGGTTCCAGACCCCGAACAGTGTGAAGAGCGTGTCCTGAAAGGATAGTTCGAAGAATTGCCACAAAGCTGTGAGCGGACTTTCTCGCAATTGATCGAAAATGATGATGGGATTGGGGTCCTCGCCGGGAAACTCGAGCAGGAACATGCGCCAATATACAAATGCCGAAAAAATTACAAGATAGGGCAGCCATCTTTTCAGCATGAATACCAATCGTTTTCCCCAACCTTCCTTGGTTTCACTGGCCGGGATCAAAAGGACGAACGGGCGCAGCAATTCGAGCGCGGCGAAGTATTCCATCGTCCATAGCTGGATGGCTGCCAGGATATACGAGAGTAATCCATACGCAATCGTATTTGTGCGCACAGCTTTGACCATTGCCCAGATGGAGGCCACATAGAAAAGGTAACATATCCAATGCTGGCTGAAAGCGACGGAGATTGCCTGCTGGTCAAAGGAAGGATAGATGGCAAATATTAAAGCCGCCCAGATGGCTTGCTTCCTGTGTGTAGGCCATATTTCGCGCAAACTCAACCAGACGAAAACGGTTGTCAGCCAACGCAGCCCGAGCGTGAATATCTGCCAGGCGAGTGGTTTTACGCCGAGGATCGGGAACAGGACCACGTATGTCCAGGCGGAGAAAGGCCTGTCGTATTGATAGAACTCCCAGAAATTTTGGGTGTTCTGCATCTTTTCGATCAGGATCGGAGGCCAATCGTCCCAGTAGAATCCCAATCCGGGTAGCAGCACACCAAAGGCAAATATCAAGACGGCCAGAAATAGCAGAGGTGGAAGCCAGTTTCTTTTGTGTTTCGTTAGAAAGGTCATTGTTTCCAAATGGTTGCTTTTGTTCTGTGGGCTATGATTATATCTAGCCACTGGACACTTTTGTTTTTGACGGGGTTGAGTAGCTCGAAGCGACACTTGCGCCGCACTGCGTTTAGTGCAGTGCAGTTGTAGCTGAGAGCATATCGAAACCACAAATATAAGTATAAGCTTTTTCAATACCTTGTTGGTTTCGATACTCCGCTACGCGGTACTCAACCAACGGTGCATTATTGAAACTGTCCGGTAGCCAAACTTTATATCATACGATAAATATCTATAACCAATTGCACATTTCCCCAAAAAGTCTAAAAGAACTCGGGGCAGGTTGCGCCTGCCCCAAAATCCGTTATTAGATCTCTTGCATGGATGCACTCATTACCTGACACGACGGCGAGACACCGCCTGGAGCTATACAGGTTGTGCTGCCCCGAGTGTCTTCATTTAAGTTTGTTCTGGACCCATCCCGGTACGGATGCAAGCGCTTCATCGATCTTGCTCACATCCCTGCCGCCGCCAAAGGCCAGATGCGGCGCCCCACCGCCGCCCGCGCCCAGTTGGCGTGAAACGTGACCGACCAGGTCTCCAGCTTTGAGACCCTTCTTGATCAGGTCCTGGGTAATGGTTGCCATGACAACCACGCTATCTTCAGACGGCGAAGCCACCACGCAGATACCGTTGTCCGGGTATTTCTCGCGGAAAGTGTCGGCTAGTTTGCCAAGCGCGTCTTTGTCCAGGCCGGGAATCTCAACCGCCAGCAGATTGACACCTTTGACCTGCTGCACATTGGCAAGCTGATGGTCGAAGGTTGACAAAGCTGTATCTGAACGCATGGCGGTCAATTCTTTCTTGAGCATTGCCACTTCCTCTTGCAGGCTCTCGACCTTCTGCGGGATTTCTTCGATGGAAGATTTCAAGGTGTTGGCTGTCTGTCGCAGGGTTTTGAAACGACGGGCGATCAGGTTGTACGCGCCGCGACCTGTCACTGCTTCGATACGGCGGATGCCTGCCGCCGTCGAACCTTCGCTGGTGATGATGAAGGCGCCTATGTCGGAAGTGCGCTCCAGATGCGTGCCGCCACACAGTTCGTAGGAATATCTCTCTTGCTTTGATCGTTCAGCAGTTGAACTGCTGAACGAACTATCACTGGGTTTTATTGTCAGCGTACGGACGGTTTCACCGTATTTTTCGCCAAAGAGCGCGGTCGCGCCTTCTTTGATGGCCTCTTCGCGCGGTTTGTATTTGGGCGTGACGGTCATATCGGCAGCCACGGCATCGTTGACGATCTTCTCGACGCGCTCGATCTGCTCGGGCGTCATGGCTTCGGGATGCGTGAAGTCGAAGCGCAGGCGGTCAGGTGCGACCAGCGAGCCAGCCTGCCGGGCAGACTCGCCCAGCACTTTACGCAGCGCGGTGTGCATCAGGTGCGTGGCGGTGTGGTTGCGCATGATGTCGTGGCGGCGCGGCATGTCCACTTCGGCGATAGCTTGGGCGCCGACCTTTGGCTGGCCGGAAACCACCTCGCCCACGTGGACGATGACGCCCGCGGAGGGTTTACGCATGTCGGTGATTTCGATCTCCCACCCGCCTCCGGCTCCCCCCATTTTCTCCGAAAATAGGGGGAGAGAACGGATGTAACCGGTATCACTCACCTGACCGCCGGATTCGATGTAGAAGCCGGTTTTGGGCAGGATGACTTCGGCGTGGTCGCCGAAGGAGGCTGAATCGACGGGTTTCCCATCCACAATCAAGGCCAGCACTTCACCTTCCACGCGGGTGCTGGTGTACGGGTCATATTCAACACCCTCGGGGCCCAACTTCCCATCGGCTTGCAGGGCTTTGAGCACGCCTGCATAAAACTCGGCGTCTTCACCGCCGAAGGTGGCCATGGGATCCCCGCTGGACGCGCGACGATGTTCTTCCATCGCTTCCCGGAAGCCGGCCTCGTCCACGTCCAGGCCCTGCTCTTTGGCGATGTCGCGTGTGATCTCGAAGGGCAGACCGTAGGTGGCGTACAGGTCGAAGGCGTGGTGGCCGTCCAGGACGGGAGGCTTGATGCCATCCAGGGCGAAGGTGTCGCTGCTACGCAGCTTGTCGAGCAGATTCTGTAGATGAGCGGTACCCGTTTCGACAGTGCGGGCGAAGCGTTCTTCTTCCCGGGTCAGATTGTCGAGAATGGCCGCCCGGTTCTTTTCCAGTTCGTTGTAGAAGTCGCCATAGGTCTCGATCACAGCTTCGGCTACCTTGGCCATGAAGGGCTCGGTCAGGCCGATCTTCGTCCCGAAGCGGGCGGCGCGGCGGATGATCATGCGGCAGACGTAGTTGCGCCCGACGTTGCCGGGCACCACGCCGTCGGCGATCAGGAAGGCGGCTGCACGGGCGTGGTCGCAGATCACGCGGTAAGGCGTGAAGTTATCCAGCATCTCCCCTTCGGAATCGCCGGTCAGCGCGCGCAGGGTCTCCAGCGAGGCGGCGAACAGGTCGGTCTTGTAGTTTGAGTCGACATCCTGCAGCACAGAGACGATGCGTTCGAAGCCCATCCCGGTGTCCACGTGGGTGGCAGGCAGGGGCTCGAGTTGATCCGGGCTGAGCCGGTTGTACTGGATGAAGACCAGGTTCCACAGTTCCAGGAATCGGGTGCAGTCGCCGTTGACCTGGCAGACGTGGCCTTCCACATCCTGCATATCGCAGTATTTCTCGCCGCGGTCGAAGTGGATTTCGGAACACGGACCACAAGGACCGGTTTCGGCCATCTCCCAGAAATTGTCCGCCCGGCCGAAGTACAGCACGCGCTCCGGACTCATTCCATCCTGCGCTTTCCAATAATCGGCCGCTTCCTCGTCTGTGGGGATGTCGCCCTGGTCGTCCTTGAAGACGGTGGCCCACATGCGTTCTTTGGGCAGGCCCCAGACGTCGGTCAGCAGTTGCCAAGCCCAGGCGATGGCTTCCTTTTTGTAGTAATCGCCAAAGGACCAGTTGCCGAGCATCTCGAAGAAGGTGTGATGCGTATTGTCCTGGCCCACGTCTTCGAGGTCGTTGTGCTTGCCGGCCACGCGCATGCACTTCTGCGAGTTGGCTGCGCGCGTGTAGGGACGCTTGTCGGTGCCGATGAAGACGTCCTTGAACTGCACCATGCCTGCATTGGTGAACAGCAGGGTGGCGTCCCCGCCGGGGACAAGAGAAGAAGACGGCACGAAGGTGTGTTTGTGCTCGACGAAGAAGTCGATAAAGGTCTGGCGGATTTCGTTTCCGGATAGTTTTTTAGTCATGTGAGTGATTCTCCCGAAGTTTTAATAGATGCGATTATACCAATTGGCTAAATAGAAAAAGTCCCGAGCCTGCCGAAGGTTCGGGACTTGAAGCGTACGCTTTCAGTCTTACGCCGTCACAGGTTGAACATGCAGCCCATAACGCGGGCTGCGCTGGTAGCCAATGCGGCGGCGGAGTTCAGTTCAACTTTATTTCTCATGGCGGGTATTATATCACTCTTGAAATTGTTTTGACCTATTTTATCGACAAATACAATCCTTCCAATAGAATAATCATTAGAAATCTCCACTCGCATCACCGGAAACGCATTCAAAGCAAGATCAAAAACTCCCCAAAAAATCAAGGTTTTAAAATTACAAAAATAGAGATGGTTCATAAACAGCTAGAAATTAGTTGACACATTTTTGTACCTTGAAAAAAGAATAGGTAAGCGTTCAAGCCAAAGATAGTTCAGCAAACAGGTTGTCAAAAGCGCCAGCAAGAGAAG
>JASFRG010000038.1:0-30115 GCA_050115035.1 Anaerolineales bacterium
TCTCCATGCGGGATGTCTTCTACTTCAAACCAGGCCCCAAATTTGGTTTGCGAAGGGGTATTCCCCCGCAATTGATACTTGATCTGCCGCCGCGCTCCCAACCGAAATAGATACATCAGCACCCCTGCGCTCAACACCCCCTCCAGCGGATACGTGATCAGCCCGGGATTACGACCATCCATCACCCCCTTGAATAGTAGACCTTATCACACTTTAACAGGATCGGACGAGTAAAGCCAAGGTCTGAAGTTCAAGCGGAAATTGTGCAAGCCGCAGCAGGTTTCCATGACCCGGTCTTGAAAATTATCTTTGCGAGCGCGCACTTGATCTTTGACAATCCGATAGCGTTTCACTCCTCCGATGGCATGTTCAACGCGGATGCGCAAGCAGGAGATCTGGCGATTGCTCTCTTTTTGCTCAGGAGTGAGTTCTTTGCCACGCGGTTTCTTCGTGGGTTGGATGATGGTCACGCCAGACAAAGCAAACCCCTGAAAGCCAGTATCTTGGTATAGGCTGCTCTCTTCCGGCAAGACCAAGTTAGTTTCATCTGCGATTTTCTTATCGTGCTTCTTGCCTTCGCAGGTTGGAGTGAGCAAGAGTATCTTGGCCTGTCGATTGACCAGTACATTATTCTTGATGCAATGCCGTTTTTTCTTACCGCTATAGAAAAAGCCCTGGATTTCCTGGTTTTTAGGCCTCTGAATGGGCCGTTCCGTGCCATCCTGGAAGAAAATCTGCCCTTTTTTTGGCGCCAAATGCAACTCCGCGACATTTCTAGCCGGTTTTTCGCCCAGGTCTGCCAACGCTTGGTTCAAGCAAGGATGTAGAATATGGATCCACTTATTGGCGACTGGTTGAGACATTTCGAAAACTTCTCCAAAAATATCCTGCGTGGTCGCTTTGCGAAGATAGACCAGAATAAACACAAGTTTGTCTTCCATTGTCGGCAGAGGACTGTTGCTGTAATCCACGTAACAGCGTTTGCTGCGCTTCTTCCCTCTCAGCGTGTAGTGCTCCATCCGCCTCAAAAAGCAAGTGTGAAAGGCTGGCAACAGTGCTTGGAATTCTTCCCGGGTGTATCCGGTCAATGCAAGAAACTGTATCCTTTTCTGGGATAGTCTGGCATAATGTCTCATCGAGGGGCTCCTTCCTAAGTCTGGTGATGCAGCTTCGGAAGGATACCCCTCATTTTCTATCTTCACAATTAAAGTGTGATAACGTCTAGTGCTCTCCAGCCCCCAAAGAAATGATGCAATGTGCCGCTAAAGGCTTTCAACAGCGCCTTTTGCGCCTCCTGCTCTTGGTCCCCTTTCTTTTCGTCTATCAAATTCGTCTCTTGGTTTTTTAGTGTCTCCATCCCCCAACTTTACCCTATTGTGCGAAATATCTTGTGCGAAATACCTTTGGTTCTTTATCGCTGGACAGATTTAACGTTCATCCCCTGAATGGTTGACTTGCCTACGTCCATTGAGCGTGATACACTCTGAGCGTATGATGGCAGATTTACTTGTAGTAACCCCACAGGCTAGTTTTGGAGAGCTGATTCGTCAGAGCCTGAGCGAAACGGGCTCTTTTCGTGTCAATATCGCAAATGAGAAATCAACAGCCGTACTGGCAGCCGAGGTTGGAAACTATTCCCTGGCCTTGTTGGACACGGAATTGGGTGAAAAGAACGTACTTGAGATTGGTCGTTCGCTTCGCAGCATCAACCCCGACCTTGATCTGGTGATCCTTTCCGATGGAGAATTGCCTCCTTCCATGGATGCCATCCGTCCATGGGTGTTACTTCGCAAGCCTTTCTATCTGCCTGATTTTATACAACTTGTTCGCGCTGTACCTGTCATCCCGGATCAGCTATTGGACGCGTTCGAAGAAAATGAAGAGAAAATAACCCCGGGGAGCAAAGAAAAAATGGAAGAACCAACCCCACAAAATGACCCGCAAACGCTGGATATTCCCTGGCTGAATGACGTTTCGAAAGCCGCACAACATCTCACACGTCTGACGCTGGAATCGTCTGCACAGGCGGCCTTGATCACCCGTGAGAAAGAGCTATGGGCTTACGCGGGTCAGCTTTCACAGAATGCTGCCAACGAACTGGCAGGCACGGTTTCCCGTCACTGGGACGGGCAAAAAGGCAATGATTTGTTGCGCTTTGTACGCCTGGAATCGACCAAAGCAGAGCACATGCTGTATGCAACCAGTATGAGCACCGAGGTGATCCTTGCTCTGGTATTCGATGCAGAAACGCCCTTCAGCACCATCCGAAGCCAGGCCAATTCTCTGGCACGCTCTTTGGCGATAGCCAAGACAGGTCCACTGGATTCGCTAGAACGTACCCCACCTCCGAAACGGGAACAGGTTCAGGTCGAGTCTGAAGCGGATGAATTTGAAGAATATGATGAATTCGATGAGGAACTGGATGTTCCATCCATCGCCGATATCCTGGATGAAATTCCCCCACCTGTGCCAGCAGTGCGCGCACAGGTAGATGCGTCTCAAATGAGCACAGATGAAGTTGACGATGAGGTTGAAGAGGACGCAGACATGGTGGAAACAGAGATGGATGTGGATCCATCCGCCGCTGTCACACGTCCATCCACACCTTTACCGAAGAAATCCAATCGTCGTCTAAGTCAGGAAAGCTCGCCAGCCATCCGATTAAGCGATCTGATCATGACCGATCAACAGGTGGAACAGGATGAGTACCAGGCAGATTTCCCGGATGAGCTGGCCGCGACTATGCCCTCCAAATCGCAACGCAGGCGCCCGGCAACGCCCGTACGTCAACCTGCCCCCGGTGAACTGGACGAGACTCGTCCACACTCCATCACCGAGGTTGCCAGCAAGATGATCCCTGAGGCGGCGTCTCCGGGCATGGCACAATTGAATTACGCCTGCCTGCTAGTGCCTCGTTTTGTGGCCCATTATATGACCGGAGATCTGGCTGACCGCATGTCCGAATGGATGCCGAATATTTGCATCGCCTTTGGCTGGCGGCTGGAATTTCTGGCTGTACGGCCAGATTATTTGCAATGGGTGGTCAATGTGACTCCCAACACATCCCCCGGTTATCTCATGCGCATTATGCGCCAGCAAACATCGGAAAAAATCTTCAGCGAATTCCCGCGTTTGAAACGTGATAATCCATCCGGCGATTTCTGGGCGCCCGGCTATCTCATTATGGGTGGTATCCAGCCACATCCGCCGCAACTTGTCAAAGATTACATCAAGCAGACCCGCCAACGCCAGGGGATTTCCCAGCCACGGCGCTGGTAAACTGAAATGACTTTGTCGAAATTACCGCAGAGAAGCGATTCTCTGCGGTAAAATTTTATTTGTATACTTTATCTGCTGACCAATGATTAAAAAACTGGAACCCAAATGCCCCCTATCCTTTATCTGATCGACGGACATGCCCTGGCCTATCGCATGTATTTTGCGTTGACTGCCGGCGGCAGCAATCAACGCTGGCAGACTTCCAAAGGCGAACCCACCGCCGGGACTTATGGTTTTGCCAGAGAGTTAATGCGTATTATGGAACAGGAAAAGCCGGAGTACATGGCAGTCGCCTTCGATACCGGCAAAACCTTCCGCCACGAGATGTTCTCCGAATACAAAGCCACGCGCGCCAAAATGCCCGAAGACCTGCGTCCGCAGATCGAGCGTATCCGTGAGATGGTCGACATTTTCAACCTGCCGCGGCTGGAAATGGAGGGCTATGAGGCCGATGACGTGCTCGGTTCCGTTGCCAGGGTGGCCGCTGAGCAAGGGGTGGGTGTCAAGATTATCACCGGCGACCGCGATCTCTTGCAACTCGTCAATGAGCGCACCGCTGTGTATGTGGCCGGGGATGATAAAACCTATATCACGGATGAAGACGTTGCAAAAAGCAAGTTTGGCATTCCCCCAAAGCAAGTTGTCGACTACAAGGCCATCGTCGGCGACAAATCTGACAACATCCCCGGTGTGACCGGCGTAGGAGAGAAGACTGGCCTCAGGTTACTCGAAAAGTACGGCTCGCTGGATGAAATCTATGCTCACCTGGATGAAGTCGAAAAACGCTGGCGGACTAAATTAGAAGAGGGCAAGGAATCAGCCTATATGAGCCGCGACCTGGCGGCCATCCATACGGACTTACCGGTCGAACTGGACCTCGAGCATGCTCGCGCTGACCAATTCGACCCAGCAGCCCTGGAAGCGTTATTCACAGAACTGGAGTTCCGTACGCTGATCAAAAAAGTGGCGGAGTTGAGCGGACAAGCACCGGTCTCCGCACCTGCCAGCAACCCTGCCGGGCAAATGTCTCTGTTTGGGGATGAAGCGCCAACCCTGTCCGCGCCACAGTCTGGCATAGACATTGATGTTCAAGTGGTGGATACTCCAGAGAAACTGGAAACGCTGGTTGCAGCGCTGAACAAAGCAGAAGTGATTTCATTCGATACCGAAACCACCTCCACCGATGAGATGCAGGCTGAACTGGTCGGTATTTCATTGTCTGTAAATGAAGGCACCGGGTATTACATTCCTGTCGGTCACAAGAAAGGCAAGAATTTATCTGTCGAGCAAGTTGTCTCGGCTTTACGCGATCCCATGACGAACCCAAAAATTGGCAAGGTGGCGCATAACGCCAAATACGATTACATCATGCTGGCGCGCTACGGACTCGCGGTCACGCCGTTGACTTTCGATACCATGATTGCCGAGTTTGTTGTGGATCCCGGCTCGCGTAATCTGGGCTTGAAAGGCCTGGCATTTGTCCGTCTGGGCGAGCAGATGACCGAAATCGAGGAATTGATTGGCAAGGGGAAGAACCAGATCAGCATGGCAGAAGTTGACATCGACCTAGCCACCGACTACGCCGCTGCCGATGCGGAGATCACCTTGCGCCTGATGCCAATCCTGCAGGAAGACCTGGAACGTGTAGGTGGCATGAATTTGATGGAAGAGATTGAAATGCCGCTGGTCACCATTCTGGCTGATATGGAAATGAGCGGCATTCTCCTCGACCAGGACTTTTTCTCAAAAATGTCGGAGGAGTTACAGTCTCGCCTGAACGAAATTGCAAAACAGGTTTACGACTCGGTCGGTAAGGAGTTCAATCTCAACTCCACCCAGCAGCTTTCGGACGTGCTCTTCAACCGTCTACGGTTGGAACCGCCCGACCGGAGCAGGAAAACTGCCAGCGGGCATTACTCTACTTCTGCAGCAGTGCTGGAAAATTTGCGCGGTAAGCACGAAGTGGTGGACCTGGTGCTCGAGCATCGTGAACTGTCCAAGCTGAAATCCACATATCTGGATGCGCTGCCAAACGCGGTCAATCTCGCTACAGGCCGTGTACACACCTCCTATAGTCAGACCGGGGCGGTCACCGGACGGCTGTCATCATCAAATCCCAACCTGCAGAACATCCCCATCCGCACCGAGCTAGGACGGCGGGTGCGCAACGGTTTTATCGCCGGGCCGGGAAACGTGCTGCTTTCAGTGGACTACTCACAGATCGAGTTGCGCATCGTGGCGCACATGGCCGAAGACGAGGGCATGTTAACAGCCTTCCGCCAGGGACAGGATATCCATGCCACAACAGCGGGGGCAATCTATTCGGTCCCGTTGGAGGCGGTCACGAAAGAAATGCGTCGCCACGCCAAGGCCATCAACTTCGGTCTGATCTACGGCATGTCCGCATTCGGTCTGACCCGATCCACAGAGCTGACGCTGGCTGAATCCCAGGATTTCGTCGAGGCCTATTTCCAAAAGTTCCCCGGTGTTAAAAAGTATCTGGATGGCATCCGCAAGATCGCAGCAGAGCAGGGCTATGTCGAAACCCTGCTTGGACGACACCGTTACTTCCCGATGCTCAAGAATCCTACCAACGTCAACCTGAAGAACCGCGAAGAGCGTGAAGCCATCAACGCGCCTATCCAGGGAACGGCTGCGGATATTATGAAAATCGCTATGCTGAAAATCCCAGAGGCTCTGCAAAAAGCCGGGTTGAGTGGTAAGATGTTGCTGCAAGTACATGACGAGATTGTGCTGGAGTGTCCTGAAAGCGAATTGGATGCCACCGTTCGTGTCGTTCGTGAAACCATGGAAACAGCCTATCCATTGAGTATCCCGCTTCTCACGGAAGCACGCTGGGGTTTAAACTGGGGCGAGATGAAAGTAATGGATTAACAGTGCAAAAGCGTTGAAAACGCCCCCTATGGGGGCAGTCAAGGGTAAAATTGGAATAACATGCCCGGTAGTGAACAAGTTTTTCAAAAAACAATGAACCAGGGGCACTCTTACGCCTGGGATCAGGAATGGCAGAAAGCAGCCAATTCCTATCGCAAGGCATTGGAGGAAATGCCGAACAATCCCAAGGCATTGAGCAGCCTGGGATTAGCGTTGTTGCAATCCCAGCAATTCGACGAGGCGCTGCAAATCTACAAACGGGTTGCTCAGGTCTCTCCTACGGACCCCGTTCCCTTTGAGCGCGTTGCGCAATTATCCGAACGTCTCGGTCAACTCAAGCAAGCTGCTGACGCGGCCATGAAAGCCGCCGAATTGTATTTAAACAACCGCGATATAGAAAAGGCTATCGAAAACTGGGGGCATGTCACCATGCTCAACCCTGAACACATCATAGCCCGCTCGCGCCTGGCCTTGACGCACGAGAAGCTTGGCCACACCCAGCAATCTGTCACAGAATATCTGGCAGTCGCCAGTCTGTTGCAGCGCGGCGGCAAGCTGGATAAGGCGGCAGAACTGGTCAACAAGGCCATGAGAATGGCACCCACCAGCGCTGAAGCCAAACAAGCACAGAAATTGCTGCGCAATGGACAGTTGCTCCCTAAACCATTGCGTCCGCGGGGAGGCACTGCCCCTCTGATGATGTCACAGGTAAAGCAATTGAATCCCCCCACGGCTCCTGTCGCTACATCCGCAGATCCCATCGCTGAAGCGCGCCAAAATGCATTGACAACATTGGCGGAAGTGCTCTTCGAATACTCTGATGAAAGCCCCGATGCGCAGACGCGGCGCGGACTCTCGGCCATCGTCAGGGGCACCGGACAACTTTCCCTGCACCAGGCCGAGCAGACCAGAATTGTCCTGCATTTGAGTCAGGCTATCGATGCGCAAACCAAGGACCAGGAGAGCTTGGCCGCAGACGAATTCGAAGGCGCACTTGAAGCTGGTTTCGATCATCCCGCTTTGTTTTTCAATCTGGGATTGCTGCGCTCGAAAACAGAACGCACTGAGAGTGCTTTGCGTTACCTGGGACACGCAGTCAAGCATGTTGATTTTGCGCTGGGTGCCCGTCTGCTGATGGGCCAATTGCTGAATAAGATGGGACGCACAAATGAAGCCTCAGTGGAATACCTGGAGGCGCTCAAGTTAGCCGATGCGATGATCGTCCCGGAGGATTTTGCCGATGAGATCCGCCAGCTTTACGAACCGATCATCGAAGCTCAGGCTACCAATACAGATAATGCCGATCAATTGCGCTTATGTAAAAACGTACAGGAATTATTGGTGCGCGAAAATTGGCGAAATCACCTGCTCAAGGCACGTGAACAATTGCCAAAAACACAGGAAGGTGAAACCCCGCTCCCGATTGCTGAGGTCATTATCCAGGCACAGAGCAGTCAGGTGTTGGATGCCATCAGTCAGGTCAATCAACTGGCCCGGCAGGGAAAGGTACGCTCAGCTATGGAGGAAGCCTTCCATGCCTTGCAATCCGCCCCCACGTATCTTCCGCTTCACAGCCTGATCGGGGATCTGCTTGTCCGTGAAGGGCTTATAGAAGAAGCAATTGAAAAGTATACTGCCATCGCTTCAGCCTATGGGGTGCGGGGAGAATCGAATCAGGCTACCAAGGTGCTACGCCGGGTAACCGAACTTGCCCCGATGGACCTGAAGGTGCGCACACGTCTGATCGACCAGCTTATCGTACGCGGCGAAGTGGATGAAGCTATTAATGAATATCTCGAAGTAGCGGATATCTACTATCGTTTAGCTGAACTCGACATGGCCCGCAAAACATACACCAACGCTTTGCGCGTGGTCCAACAGGCCAACGCCGACCGTAGTTGGAATGTCCACATTTTGCAACGTATGGCAGATATCGACATGCAGCGCCTGGACTGGAAACAGGCCATGCGTGTCTTCGAACAAATACGTACCTTACGCCCTGACAATGAGAATGTGCGCAAGAACCTGATCGATCTAAACTTACGCCTGGCGCAACAACCGCAGGCTATTGCTGAATTGGAAAACTACCTTTCGTATTTGGAAACCAATGGAAATGGCAACCAAAAGATCCCCTTCCTGGAGGAGTTGGTAAAAGAGCACGAAGACAGGATCATTTTACGCCGCGCCCTGGCACAGCAGTACAAGCAAGCCGGGCAAACCGAAGCGGCAATAGCGCAACTGGATGCCATCGGTGAAATATTTGTCGAGCAGGGGGAGAATGAGGAAGCAGCCAATACAATTCAACAGATTCTGTTATTGAATCCACCTAATGCAGATGATTATCGCCAGTTGTTAAGCCAACTACAGAATTAGCCAAAAATGATCCCCGCTCTCAGGTGGGGATTTTCAATTCGCTTTCACTCCCCTCCGCAGTACCGCCAAAAACCATCCCCTGGCAGCATGTGCTATTAAAGGCTTTTTGCTAACATGACTCAGGAGAGAAGTATTTACAGGAGGAGCAAGATGGTCAACCATTTCAACGAAAAGAATCGACGCGATCTTGGTATCGTGTGGCTGATTGCCGGAGCGATCTTTCTCTTTAGCGGTTTCTCCGGGGGATTTGTCTTCCTTTTCCTGGGTGCTGTCTGGTTGGCCTCCTCGGATGGAAGAGGTCTGACTCTCTTTAAAGACAACCCAGATAACATGCGCACCATGCTGAAGGGCGTGACTATCGGATTATTGGTACTGGCTTCGGTCGTCCTGGTTTCCAACGCAATCCATTAAAATATTGACATGAACATGCGCCTGAAAACAGGCATTTTCCTTCTCTTCCTCCTTCTTTTGGCTGGATGCAGTCCCCGCCTCGCCCCTACGCCCCCAGGTCTGCCAGCCACTCCGACGAGCTTATCCATCCCCACAGGCTTTACGCAAGAACAAAATGCCACGTTGAGTTCACTTCGTAAAGTGGACGATTATCCGCTATATACAATGGACTATAGCGGAGCGTATCGCCCACGAGAGGCAGCCACATCTTTTGAGATTTCCCCGGTTGTAACTTCTACTGTGCCTGGCTGGGCCTGCTCACTGTTCACTGTTCTGCTCGATGACAATTTGCTCTACGGCCGCAACTTCGACTGGCAATTCAGCCCGGCGTTGCTGCTCTTCACCGATCCGCCCGATGGCTATTCATCCGTTTCGATGGTAGACATTGAATTTTTGGGGTTTGACGAAACGATTGCTAAAGATATTGTCAATCTACCCATCGGAGAACAGACCAGTTTACTTGATGCGCCCTACCTGCCCTTCGACGGCATGAACGAGCACGGGCTCGCGATCGGCATGGCGGCGGTTCCTTCCGGGAATATGCCACCCGAGGCAAACAAGGAAACAATCGGTTCACTGGGCATCATCCGCCAGATACTTGACCATGCCCGCACGGTTGACGAAGCGGTTGAAATCATGCAGAGTTACAACATCGACTTCACAGATGGTCCACCCCTTCACTACCTCATCGCAGACGCGAGTGGCAAATCTGTGTTAGTTGAATATTACAATGGGAAGATGCACGTCCTTGCTAATGAAGAACCCTGGCACGTCGCAACCAATTTCTTGCGATCTTCGGTGGATGATCCGGACAATGGCAGTTATTGGAGATACAACAAAATCACCGCGCAACTGACCGAAACAAACGGTCAAATTGATACGCAAGCCGCCATGCAATTGCTGTCCGGGGTAGCTCAAAATAACACCCAATGGTCAGTGGTCTACCAAATGAACGACGGGAAAATAAATGTAGTCATGAGTCAGCAGTACCAGGATGTATACCAATTCCAACTCGATCTTGTGAGTCAATAGATCTGGGCTCCAGGAAAGGGGTGGTAGGAAAAGATTGATATGAAAACATCCAAAAGGGAATGGCTGTAAATGCAAGTGGCGGGATGAGATCGTTTATAAATCGCTAAAAAGCCTCTAATAAAAAAACAACTTTTTACCTTCGATTTTCTTACGTTCTCCCGATAAGATAGGGACAATTCAGTAACCCATAAAAGGAGAACGAACATGACCTTCTACATTCAACCTTACCCGTATCGTCGTATGTCCCGCCGCATGGCTGCTATGAATGGTGGCTCGAGCCGAGAAAGCCTTCTAAACGTGAACGTCCGTGACGAAGAAGATACTTTCGTATTGAGCGCCCTCGTCCCCGGCCTGAAAGCCGAAGACTTGAACATCCAGGTGCTCGAAGACGTTGTCCGCATTGAGGGCGAGTTCAACGCTAATGAAGAAGACTATCTGCTGCGTGAACTGCCCAATGGCTCCTTCCGCCGCGCGCTGCGCATGCCGACCGAGATCGACGCCGATAACGTGGAAGCCAAGATCACCGACGGTGTGCTGACCCTGCGCCTGCCCAAGGCCGAATCAGCCCGCCCCAAGAAAATCAAAATCGCTGTTAAATAACACGTTTTCTCTCCCCTAGAAAGCAAGATGCCCCATCCTGAATTCAGGATGGGGCATCTTGCTTTCTCATGAACTAAAAAATTACTGCAACGGATTCCACAGCATCGAGAGCAGGACAGCGGCCCCAGCCAGCAACGCGCCCAGCGCGGTGAAAGCGAAGCTGATTTCAATGCTCTCACGTTTGGTGATCAGGTAGGTTGGCAGACTTTTGAAGACTTCGTCAAGCTCGCTGGCACTGGTAGCCTGGTAGTATTCACCACCGGTGAGTTCAGCAATGTCAATAAGCGTCTGTTCATCGATGCCTCTGCGAAAACCGCCACCACCGCCCCCAAAGCCGCCACCGCTGAAGAACCAGTTGTCACAGAACGCGAAAGGAGCGCCTTCGTCCGTGCCGAAACCGATTGTATAGACTCGCACCCCGCGGTCCGCGGCCTGCTGTGCGGCATCCAGCGGCCAGGGACCGGCATTGCTGGCGCCATCAGTCAGCAGCACGATGATATGCGGCGCGTACGTTCCGGGCGGCACCGGACTGATCGTACTTTCTGAGAACGAACCAAATTCGGAAGGCGGAATACTCTCATCCACTTCGGCGATAGCATCCAAAGACCGCAGAATACCGCTACCAATGGCCGTGCGGCGGGCAACGTCCAGCCCGCGGATGGAGTTTTCGAGCGCGTCCTGGTCACGGGTGGGAGGTTGGATGATCTCGGCAAATCCAGCGAACACCACCACCCCGATCTGCGTGTTCGAATGCTGGTTTTGGATAAACTCCAGGGCTGCCTCTTCCGCAGCAATAAGCCGGTTGGGCTCGATGTCGGTTGAGCACATACTGCCGGAGATGTCCATTGCCAACACGATGGTCGCCTGCCCGGACGGCACAACCACGCTCGCCACCGGACGTCCCAGCGCCACCACCAGGCTGGCCAGCGCAAGCAAGAACAGGGCCACCGGAACATGCCGCCGCCATCGCGATTGTTTTGGATGGGCGGCACGTACCAGAGACAGGCTCGAGTAGCGGATAGCATTTCGCTGCCGCCGCCGTAATATCCAGATGTAAATCCCAATAATGATGGGGATGAGCCCCAGCAAAAGCAGGAACCCGGGCCAGAGTAAATTCATCTTGTACCTCTAATATTCCTTGGAGCGCTCCCGCCGCGATTCCCGGCGGCGAGGACGCCGCCTTGAGCAATAGAATTCATGGCAAACGACTGAACCACACCAGCGAAAACGCGCCGCCGATGAGCATGAACAGAAGGCTGATCCCGGTAAAGATCGACGTGATCTCCGTCTTTTCCGGCTTGACCACTATCTGAACATCCAGGTTTTCATAAATCTCGCGCAGATCATCTTCACTCTGCGCGTTGAAATAAACGCCATCCGTCAGGGACGAAATCTGCTGCAACATGGGTTCGTTGAGTTGTGTGAAGACGCTGAAATCATTGACGGTTAATGCGGTCCCTTCGGGGCTGCCCACTCCAATCGTGTAAACTCGTACGCCTTGCCCGGCTGCAGTCAATGCAGCCTGGACCGGGTCCGGATTGGCGGTGTTCTCCCCGTCCGTGAGCAGGACGATCGCGGCCGGGATATAGGTTCCGTACGGGAGCGGTGTGGGCGTGGGAACAGGTGTCAGGCTGTCGGACGGCGGCGGCGCTTCTCCCCGGCTTTCCGCGATTGCGTCGAGCGACTGGAGAATCCCGCTTCCCAGCGAAGTACCACGCTGCGGGGCCAGGCGGTTGATAGCCGTCAAAATGGCATTTTGATCCTTTGTCGGCGACTGCACCGAAATACCGCCATCGCTGAAAGCAACTACACCAATCTGCACGCTGCTTGGCTGGCGGTCTACAAATTCACGGGCGGCCACTTTAGCAGCTTCCATACGCGTCGGCTGCATATCTTCGGCGGCCATACTGCCGGAAACATCAAAAGCCAGGATGACGATACTCTCCACACTCGGCAGACTGACAACCGCATGCGGGCGCGCCATCGCAACCAGCATGGTTGTCAGCCCGATCAAAAACAGGATCATCGGGATGTGGCGCCGCGTGTTGCTTCCTCTTCCGCTGACATTCTGCGTCATTCCCAGAACGCCCATTTTTTCGAGCGCCGCTTGCCGACGCCTTCCCATGCGGACATAAATAGAGATAAACACTGGGATAAGCAAAAGGGACACCAACATTTGTGGCCAGGTAAATGTCATAAGGTCAACTCACAAAGCGACGTTGTTGTCGCAACTTGGCAAAACGCACAATGGCACGCACCAAATCCTCCCCGGTGGACAAAGAAAGCGCATCCACGCCAGACCGTTTAAATGCTTCCGTTAATTCCGCTTCGCGGCGCGAAGCCGCCTCCTGAAAACGCTGGCGAAATCCACGGTCATGCGTATCCACATACAACTGCTCACCTGTCTCAGCATCTTCGATGAGGACCGGACCGACGTCCGGCAACTCCACTTCGCGCGGATCCCACAAACGGACGGTCAGCACTTCGTGGTGCTGGTTGAGCAATTTCAACGGGCGCTCCCAACCCGGTTCGCAGATGAAATCCGAAATCACGAAGACCAGCGAGCGCCTCTTGATAGCGTTCAGGGCGCCTCGTAACAAAGGTGTCAGGTCAGTAAATGGAGCACGTGGCAGTCGAGGATACTTTAGAAGATCGTTGACCAGCCGCAGCACTTGCATGCGTCCACCCCGCGCCGGGATAGTTCTCTCGATTTCGCTGCCATAAAACATAGCACCGATGCGGTTGCCGTGGCGAGTCAACACGCGCGCCATTGTGGCCACAAAATCGATCAACATGGCCCGTTTTTGGTTCTCGTTGGTACCAAAGTCCACCGAAGGACTCAGGTCGAGCAGGAACCAGGCCGAGATCTCCCGGTCCTCGACATATTGCCGAATGTAGGGCGTGTCCATGCGCGCCGTGACGTTCCAGTCGATGTAACGGATGTCATCCTGCGGCTGGTACTCGCGCAGATCGGCAAAGTCCACGCCATAGCCATAGAACAGGCTACGGTAGTCGCCCTGAAGAAGGCCATCCAAACGACGGATGACCTTCCAATCGAGGCGCTGCAGGATGCGTTCAGGAGTTGCTGCGGAGGTTGTCGGCATGTTCTCTTAATGGCACCACCGGGATGGGGATGCTATCGAATATTTTTTTCAACAGGTCATCAGCGGTCACATTGTCCGAAAGCGCTTCGTACGATAGCACCAGGCGATGTCGGATGACATCAAAGGCCATATCGAGCACATCTTGCGGCAGGGCATAATTTCGTCCGCGCACGAAGGCAAGCGCTTTGGCAGTCAGGATCAGGTTTATGGAAGCACGCGGGCTGGCGCCAAACATAATGTAATGTTCGATATCCTGTAAACCGACCAACTTCGGATCGCGTGTAGCTGTCACCATGCGGACGGAGTACTCGATCAAGGCTGGGTCGACGTATACTTTGTCGACTTCCGCCTGCAAGGCGACTAGGTCTTCTGTGGTCAATACCTTCTGCACGGCTTGTAGTGCGCCGGTCATGCGCTCCACAATGACGAATTCCTCGGTGGAGTTGGGATAGCCGACCAGAACCTTGAGCATGAAACGATCCACCTGCGCTTCCGGCAGTGGATAAGTGCCCTCAGTCTCGATGGGATTCTGGGTCGCCAGCACCAGGAAGGGATTCGGCACCTTGAAGGTCTCGCGCCCGATGGTCACCTGTCGCTCCTGCATCACTTCCAGCAGCGCGCTCTGCACCTTTGCCGGCGCGCGGTTGATCTCATCCGCCAGCAGCAGGTTGGTGAAAACCGGTCCCAGCGAGGTGTTGAACTCGCCCGTCTTCTGGTTGTAGATACGAGTCCCGACCAGATCAGCGGGAACAAGATCGGGCGTGAACTGGATTCGTTTGAACTCGCCGCCGATTGCGTCCGCCATCGTTTTGATCGCCATCGTCTTGGCAAGTCCTGGTACACCTTCTACCAGTATGTGTCCACGCGCCAGCAAGGCCACCACCAGCCGTTCCAGCATGTGGTCCTGCCCGACGATGATCTTCTTGACCTCGTAGAGCACGCGCTCCATGGGTTTGCGATTTTCCGAATCCATGCTTTGGGTCATGTATTTCTCCTTTTCAATTTCTTAACCGCCAAGATGCCACACCTGCCCTGGCGGGCGGTGCCAGGGAGTCCGCCAAGGATTTTTTAAGTCGCCAAGAAATAAGCCTTGGCGCCTTACAGAGTTTCTTGGCGTTTTCTGCGACTTGGCGGTTTATAAGCTAATAAGGCGGCGAGCCCATCCCGCTGACAGCCACGTTGATGGGCACCGCAAATCCGATCCCAACGAAGAAACTTTCATCCGTGGGGTTGATGATGCCAGTCACCACACCGACCACCTGTCCGTTGCGGTTCAGTAACGGGCCACCCGAATTACCGGGGTTCACGGCGGCATCGATTTGTATCAGACCTTCTAATTGTTGATCGCTGCCGACAGGTTGGAAAGAACGGTTAAATCCGGAAATCACGCCTGAACTCATCGAACTGTACAAACCAAATGGGTTGCCAACCGCGAAGGCTTCATCGCCGACATGCAATGAGCCAGGGTTGCCCAGCACAGCCGGGACAAGAATCTCGGGTAACACATAGGGCATCAAAACAGCGATATCGTTCTCAGGCTGTTCCAGAACAACTTCTGCTTCCGATTCCGTTCCGTCTGCGAAGGTCACTTTGATCTCTTCCGCGCCTGCCACAACGTGCAGACTGGTCAGCACCTCACCATTGGCAGTGACGATGGTGCCGCTACCCAATCCATTACCACGGTGGCTGTGTACATCCTCACCTTTGGTTTGGATGAGTACCAGCGAGGGTTGGATCGCTTGAAAAACTCTGGTTGAGAAAGCTGGCCTGGGAGTGGCAGAGGCCATCGCCTGAACGACAAGGTCATTCACCTCGCGTCCGGTCATTTGCTGCGGACCGGGGAAAAACAGGTTATACAGCAACACCCCCAGCAGCGCCGCCAAAATACCGGATGCAAATGGCAGTGCGCTCTTCACGCGTGTCCAGAAACTTGTCAGTTTTTCTCGCCATCGCCCAGACTTGGATTCTGAGCTTGAAGTGGAGGGTTCATTCATTCAATTGTTTCCTCTAAGGAATCACGAAAGTTCTATTGGTAATATAAGGCTTTTATCTTAGATAAAGATGAGAAGAAATGTGCGATATACAGACGATTCGTGCACAAAAAATATTTCACATCTTTTAGAAGCACATTCTGCAGATATTCCCTACCTGGTCCTGATCATGCCTTTGAATGAGATAATACGATTTGTTGCGGACTTTTGACTTTATAATCGTATCGATGGCGCGTATTCGCTTCACCCAAAAATCACTGCCCGCAGCTATTTTCGGTCTGACTCTCCTGACCTACGGCCTGATGCTCCCATGGACCGGTTTCTATTGGGATGACTGGCCGTTTGCCTGGATCGCGAACTTCCTGGGACCGGCTGAGTTCATCCCGGCTTTTGAACCTTTCCGTCCCTTTCTCGGCCCAATCTTCTTCGGAACTACCAGCCTGCTCCCACCAAATCCGCTTTTGTGGCAATCCTTTGCCTTGCTCCTGCATTTCGCATTGGGGCTATCGGCTTGGTGGACATTCAAAACCATCTGGCCGGAAGCTACATGGGGTGCCCTGACGGCCGCGCTGTTATTCCTGGTTTTCCCCGGATATAGCCAGCACTGGGTGGCGTATACCCACATCAATCAAGAGTGGATTCCCTTCTTGTTTTATATTCTCTCGTTTGGCTTCACTGCCAAAGCGTTCCGTGAACCGGATAAATCACGGCGATTTACTTTCCTGGCCCTGACAAGTATGGTTCTCGGCGTTTTTCCAACAGAGTATTTTGCCACCCAGGAGCCGCTGCGCTTCCTGTTCCTATGGGCGCTCGTCGCCGAAGGGACGACCGGTTTCTGGCCGCGCATCCGCCGTGCACTGAACTGGTGGTGGCCGTATCTGCTCATCTGGGGTGGGAACGCAGCCTGGCTGGCCTACTACTACAAGTTTGGCGCATATGCCTCTTATAGTGTGTCCGCGGCCGGGCAAATCTCGCCGTTCAGTTTTCTCGTCAGTATGACGGATGCACTCTGGAAAGCAGGTCTATATAGTTGGGGACAAATCCTGATGCTGGCGGCGCGTTCATTCAGCAATCCGTCCACGTTGCTGAGTCTGGGAATGATTTTGGTCAGTTTCGTGCTGATTGCGCTCTATTTACACAAGCTGGAATTGCCCGGAACTGGAACAAGGTCAAAGTGGGGCTGGCAAGCCGTGAGTTTTGGTCTGATCGGCATTCTGATCGGGCGCATCCCTTCCTGGGCAGCGGGTCTGCCATTAACCTTGCATTCCATTGATGACCGTTTCATGGTCTCGATGATGATCGGCGGCAGTCTCTTCATGGCCGGGCTGCTGGAACTGCTTTTCGGAAGAAGTCGCATCAAGGTATATGTGGTTGCATTGGTGCTCGCGCTTGGCGTTGGGCAGCAATTCTACACAGCCAACGATTTCCGCCGCGACTGGACGCGTCAGCAGGAGATTTTCTGGCAGATGACCTGGCGTATGCCGGGGCTCGAACCGGGCACGGTCATCCTGACCCACGAACTGCCCCTGCGCTACGAAACGGACATGGGCTTGACTGCGCCCCTGAACTGGATCTATGCGCCGGAATATGCAGGCGGTGCATTACCCTATGCGCTGCTGTACACGCGCACCCGGCAAGGGGGAGCTACGCTTCCGTCTCTTGAACCAGGCCAGCCGATCTCTTTTGATTATCGAACTGTGGATTTCAAAGGCACCACTTCGCAGGCCGTGACGATCATCGTCTCGCCAAATGCCTGCCTGCACATTCTGGACTCCGTTTATGCAGGCGGAGACACCTACGAACGCCAGCCGCGCTTTCTGCGAGATGCCATCCCACTGTCAGATCCGTCTCTGATCCTCCCGGATGCCCAGTCACCGCTCTTACCCCCAGCACTTTTCGGGAAAGAGCCTTCGCATGAATGGTGTTATTATTTTGAAAAAGCCGAACTGGCCCGCCAGACCGGCGATTGGAACAGAGTCGTGAAACTAGGAAATGAAGCCCGCGCGCAGGACTTTCTCCCCGGTGACGCGTTGGAATGGCTGCCATTCATCGAAGGATATGCTCTCACAGGCGATTATCAGATGGCTAGAGAACTATCGCTTTTGGCATTTAGGGATGAATCGCGCCCGCGCAAGGGGTTATGCTATACCTGGAATCGCATTTATGCCGAAAATCCGGGTTGTGAAGAGATTCGAAATATGGCATCCGAAATGCTGGGAAAGTTCGAGTGTCCCCGTTAGAAATGGTTCTGATTGGCTATCCGCAGCGTCTTGACGCTTTAAAGGGTATGTGCTACCATCGCTCGTGATTCATAGTGTGCTGCGCGAATATTTGAACTGCCATCCTGAACGATGAAGGCAATTCATCACAGATAAAATAAAGAAAATATGCAAGATGCAGTAGCATGGAATAACCGAGGAGAAGACTCATGGCTAACCGAAAGCGAAGTACGATTTTATTCAGTCTATTGGCACTGACTGTAATCGTTGTTTCAGCGTGTACACAACCCTATTCATCCGTGCCATTGGAAACGCCAGCGGCGGAAGAAACCAGTTTGTTTGTTTCACCATTCCCTACCTCCGACAACCCGATGGCGATGGTAGAAGAACTTTCGACAGGTACAGCCCTGGCTGAGACAGCCGTTGCCCTGACGGCTGGTACGCCGCTTGCCACGCAAGAAGGTGGCGTGGAAATTACCCCGGATAGCGGTTCCACAAGTGCGGCCCCCGATGTCTCGGCTTCAGCGACGAACACGCCCCCCCTTAGCAGCGCTTCGCCTACTGTTACCCAACAGGCTCCCGCTCCCACGGCGATCATCAACGCCCCGGGAACATATACATTGCAAAAAGGCGAGCATCCCTATTGTATTGCCCGTCGCTACAACGTAGATCCCAATGAGTTATTGGCAGCCAGCGGTCTGACTCGGGACCAGGCTTACAGCCTTTCGACCGGCACCACCCTGAGAATCCCGGATACAGGCAATCCATTTCCTGGTACGCGCGCACTGCGCTCACATCCTGATACCTACACTGTGGCAGATGCCACTTTGACTGTGTACGGTGTGGCCTGCGCTTACGGCGATGTGGACCCATCTGCGATTGTCCAGGCTAACAGCGGTCTTTCCCTGAACTCAACGCTTAACGTTGGACAGCAAATAAGCATTCCATAGATAAAATTCAAGCGATCCCAAGCCCAGGCATCCACTTGTCTGGGCTTTTTTCATAAATTCGCGGTAAACTGGGTATGAGTTATCGTTCATGCGGTATGGTTGTTTTGTAGGAGAAAATAATGCCTTTTGAATTGCTTAAATCAGAAATGTTAATGAGGGGCCGCGCCTTTTGTATTCGGCGGGATCATCTGAAAACTCCCGATGGCCGTGAAACGAAGTATGACATTATCGAACATAGTGGTTCCGTGGTCATCATCCCGGTAGATGCAAATGGGAATGTGCTGTTCGTGCGGCAATATCGCCACGCTACTGGGGGCGATCTTTTGGAATTACCCGCCGGAACCCTGGATGACGAAGAAGACCCTCAGGTCTGCGCGGCGCGTGAAATCCGTGAGGAGACGGGAAAAGCTGCGGAGAAACTGACCAAGCTGGGCGAGTTCTACTTGGCGCCTGGATATTCCACCGAATTCATGGTTGTTTATCTGGCGACCGGGTTGAATGATAATCCCCTGGATGCGGATGACGACGAGTTCTTGAGCGTTGAATCCATTCCGGTGGCGGAAGCGATCAAAACGGCGGAAAGAGGCGGGATACCGGATGCCAAATCACTGGCGGCGTTGTTCCTGGCCAAACCGTTCCTTGAAGAATGGCTGTAAGAATCGGTCCCGTTTCATTCGAAGCGGGATTTTTTGTCGGTTAATTGAGAGAAAGCCCAAATTTTACAGATATTTTTGATTAATACAAATCTTGTCCGAAATATGACAACTCGCAGGGGGATTCAGGTCATAAATAACTAACACGATTTAGTACATGGGGACTACACTTGAACGGATATATTTGGTCTGAAACCCAGTACCCGGGCGAAATTTTTATGGTAGGTGAAGTTGCTGTACGGAACTGGATCCACCAATCAAACCTAAAACCGACTTAGACGGGCACTAGTCGTGATAAAATTCACAGTTGGACATTTATCAGGCCATCCAGGCCTGTTCTACCAAAGGAGTACGCTATGAAAAGACCGGTAACTACCATTGACGGCAATGAGGCAACCACCTCGGTTGCCCATCGCTTGAACGAAGTGATCGCGATTTACCCGATCACCCCTTCTTCTCCCATGGGTGAATTTGCAGATGATTGGTCTGTAAAGCACAAGACAAACCTGTGGGGCACCATTCCCCTGGTATATGAGATGCAATCTGAAGGCGGCGCGGCAGGTGCTGTGCACGGCGCGTTGCAAACAGGTGCGTTAACCACTACCTTTACCGCCAGCCAGGGCTTGCTGCTGATGATCCCCAACATGTATAAGATCGCAGGTGAGCTGACCAGCACGGTCTTCCATGTGGCGGCGCGTTCCGTTGCAGCTCAGGCGCTCTCAATCTTCGGTGACCATTCCGACGTGATGGCTACCCGCCAGACCGGCTTCGCCCTGCTGGCCTCCGGCAGCGTGCAAGAAGCGCATGACTTTGCCGCCATCGGGCAGGCCTCGACGTTGAAATCGCGCGTCCCGTTTCTGCACTTCTTCGACGGCTTCCGCACCTCCCACGAAGTGACCAAAATCGTTCAACTCCTGGACGAAGATCTGCGTGCAATGATCGACGATGATCTCATCCGTGAGCATCGCGCCCGCGGCCTGACCCCAGATCGCCCCGTTCTGCGCGGCACCGCCCAAAACCCGGATGTGTTCTTCCAGGGTCGTGAAACGGTTAATCCGTATTACGCGGCAGCCCCCGGCATTGTCCAGGAAGCCATGGCCAAGTTCGCCGAGATCACTGGGCGCACGTACGAAGTCTTCCAGTACAGCGGACATCCCGAAGCCGAGCGTGTGGTCGTGCTGATGGGCTCGGGCGGCGAGACCGCCGAAGCCACGGTCAAATATCTGGCTGAACAGGGCGAAAAAGTCGGCGCAATCCGTGTACGGCTGTACCGTCCATTTGCCAACGAACTGTTCATCGAAGCGCTGCCAAAATCGGTCAAATCCCTGGCCGTGCTCGACCGCACCAAGGAACCCGGTGCGGGCGGCGAACCGCTTTACATGGATGTTGTCAACGCGCTGGTCGAAACTGGTCGCACGGACATCAAGGCAATCGGCGGACGCTATGGCCTATCCTCCAAGGAATTCACGCCGGCTATGGTCAAGGCCGTGCTGGACGAAGCCGGTAAACCCGAACCCAAGAACCACTTCACCGTCGGCATCAACGACGACGTCAGCCACACCAGCCTGGAATACGATTCATCCTTCTCGGTGGAACACCCCGAAACGGTACGCTGCGTGTTCTTCGGCCTGGGCTCAGACGGAACCGTGGGCGCCAACAAGAACTCGATCAAGATCATCGGCGAAGAGACTGATAATTTTGCGCAGGGCTATTTCGTCTATGACTCGAAAAAATCCGGGCAGATGACCATCTCGCACCTGCGCTTTGGTCCCAAACCAATCCTGGCTCCCTACCTGATTGAAGACGATCAGGCCAATTTTGTGGCTTGCCACCAATACACCTTCCTCGAGCGTTTTGACATGCTCAAGTATGCCAAGCCTGGCGCGGTCTTCCTGCTCAACAGCCTGTACGGACCGGACGAGGTCTGGGACAAGCTGCCGCGCGAAGTCCAGGAAGGCATCCTGGAGAAGAGCCTCAAGTTCTATGTGATCAACGCATATGAAGTAGCTGAAAAGACCGGCATGGGCCAGCGCATGAACACCATCATGCAAACAGCCTTCTTCGCCATCAGCGGCGTGCTGGAACGCGATCAAGCCATCGAGCAGATCAAGAAAGCCATCAAGAAAACCTACGGCAAGCGCGGAGAAGCGGTCGTGCAACAGAACTATGCAGCCGTGGACAGCGCGCTCGAGAATCTGTTTGAAGTGGAAGTGCCCGAAAAGGTTACCTCCTCAGACACGCGCCGTGCTCCGGTATCGGAAGCAGCTCCGGATTTCGTCCGCAGCGTGTTGGGGCCAATGATCGCCCACGAAGGAGACAGTGTCCCCGTCAGCGCGATGCCTGTAGACGGCACCTTCCCCACCGCCACCACGCAATGGGAGAAGCGCAACCTGGCGCTCGATATCCCCGTTTGGGAGCCCGACCTGTGCATCCAGTGCGGTAAGTGCGTCTTCGTTTGTCCGCACGCCGTCATCCGTCACAAGGTCTACCCCGAGAAAGAACTCGAAGGTGCACCTGAAACCTTCAAGCATATGGCCGCAAAGTTCCGGGATTTGGGCGATGGCATGGTCTATACAGTACAGGTCGCACCCGAGGACTGCACCGGTTGTACACTGTGTGTGGAAGCCTGCCCGGTCAAGGATAAGAGCCAGGTCGGACGCAAGGCCATCAATATGGCCCCGCAACCGCCACTGCGCAAGTCCGAAGCCGAAAACTGGGACTTCTTCATGGACATCCCCGATCTGGACAGGACACTCATCAATCCCGCCACGATCAAGAACTCTCAACTGTTGAGGCCGCTCTTTGAATTTTCCGGCGCCTGTGCCGGCTGCGGCGAAACACCGTATGTGAAGCTGGTCTCGCAACTCTTCGGAGACCGCAGCGTGATCGCCAACGCGACCGGCTGTTCCTCCATCTACGGCGGCAACCTGCCCACCACCCCCTGGGCTGTGGATCAGAATGGGCGCGGCCCGGCCTGGTCGAACTCGTTGTTCGAAGACAACGCCGAATTTGGCCTGGGCATGCGTCTGACATTCGACAAGCAGGTTGAGTATGCACGCGAACTGGTTGTCCATTTCAAGAAAGAATTAGGTGACGATTTAGCAACCGCCATCCTGGACGCCGACCAATCCAACGAGACCGGTATCAACGAACAGCGTAAACGCGTGGAGCAACTGAAAGCCAAGATCGGTAAGAGCAGCGACCCGCGTGCCAAGGACATGCTGAGCCTGGCAAATGTATTGGTCAAGAAATCCGTCTGGATCATCGGCGGTGACGGCTGGGCTTATGACATCGGTTACGGTGGACTCGACCACGTGCTGGCCAGCGGACGCAATGTCAACGTGCTGGTGCTCGACACCGAAGTCTACTCCAATACCGGTGGCCAGTCCTCCAAAGCCACCCCGCGTGCTGCGGTCGCCAAGTTCGCGATGAGCGGTAAGAGCACGCCCAAGAAAGACCTGGGACTGATCGCAATGGCGTACGGTTACGTTTACGTAGCGCGTGTCGCGATGGGCTACAGCGACCAGCAAACACTGCGCGCTTTCCTGGAAGCTGAATCTTACGATGGCCCGTCCTTGATCATCGCATACAGCCACTGTATCGCACATGGTTACGACATGGCCAAGGGTCTCTCACAGCAGAAACTGGCTGTTACTTCCGGCGCTTATCCCGTCTATCGCTATGACCCCCGTCTTGTGGACCAGGGCAAGAACCCGCTTCTGATCGATGCCAAGGAACCCACCACACGGCTGGAAGATTACGTCTACAACGAAACCCGCTATCGCATGTTACTGCAAAGCGACGAAGAACGCGCCGAAATGCTGCTCAACGAAGCCAAGCAGGATGTAAAATCCCGCTGGACGCTCTACCAACAGATGGCCGCCATGCACTATAACGGCAGTGAAGAAGAAGCAGAAGAAGCATAGAGAAAAAAGGAGTAGAGAGTAAGCTTGCTCTCTACTCCCCAATCTCTATTCCCTAATTGGAGGAAAAATGACCGACCTTACCACTACATACCTTGGTCTGAACCTGATGAACCCGCTGGTTGCATCGGCCTCGCCGCTTTCGAGAAAGCCTGAAAACGCGAAGAAACTGGAAGACGCCGGTGTCAGCGCCATTGTTATGTATTCGCTCTTCGAAGAGCAGATCATTCACGAAAGCCTCGAACTGGACCACTACCTGACGCGCGGAACCAACTCCTTTGCCGAGGCCATAACCTACCTGCCCGACATCGGCACCTACAACATGGGGCCCGATAGATACGTGGATCACCTGGCCGAACTCAAACAGACCGTCTCCATCCCTGTGATCGGAAGCCTGAATGGCGTCTCCAAGGGCGGCTGGACACGTTACGCGCGCCTCATGCAGGACGCTGGAGCGGATGCCGTTGAATTGAACATGTACTACCTTTCGACGGATCCCGACCTGACCGCACAGGAACTCGAAGACAACTATGTTGACCTGGTTTCTGAAGTCAAGGCATCGATCGACATTCCGTTGGCTGTCAAGCTCAGCCCGTTTATCACCTCGTTGCCCAACCTTGCAAGCAGACTGGTCACCGCCGGGGCAGACGGACTTGTGCTGTTTAACCGCTTCTACCAGCCCGATTTCGATCTGGAAGAGTTGGAAGTCATGCGCACGCTGACGTTGAGCGACTCGCGCGACCTGCTGCTACCGCTGCGCTGGATCTCCATCCTCCATGGCAAGGTAGAAGCTGATTTTGCTCTGACAAGCGGCGTCCACACAGCCACAGATGTACTCAAAACCATGATGGCCGGTGCAAAAGTCGCCATGTCGGCCTCCGCCATTTTGCGAGAAGGCTATGATCGTATACCGGTCATTCTCAACGACCTGCAAGCCTGGATGGAAGCGCACGAGTACGTATCCATCAAGCAGATGCAGGGTAGTATGAGTCAGAGTTCGGTGGCAGAACCGGCTGCGTTCGAACGCTCGAACTATATCCGGATTTTGAACGAGTTCAGGGATTTGCCCTAAACCCCCTCCGTCACTTCGTGACACCTCCCCCGTTTTGCGCTGAAGTTCGCGCAAAACGGGGGAGGCCGGGTGGGGGCCGTAACATAAAAGCCCTCCAAATTGTGGAGGGCTATTTTTATGATTTCAGTCAGGGGCTAGTCAGATTTGGGCGGAAGTTGATTCTTGCGGTAACGGAATGTAATGCGTCCACGCGAAAGATCGTAAGGGGACATCTCAACGGATACGCGGTCTCCCAATAAGATGCGGATGTAATACTTGCGCATCTTACCAGAAAGGTAAGCCAATACTTCATGACCGTTATCCAACTCCACACGGAACTGTGTCCCGGGCAGAGCTTCGATCACTGTCCCTTCAACTTTAATTTTTTCTTCAGCTTTCGCCATACACGCCTCCTGCTAACTGACTATCAATCTGTATCTCGGGTGAACTGTTTGCGTTTAAAACGCCGCGCGGCTTTTTTCTTTTCCATACGACGCTGTTCGCTTTTGGAAACAAACCAGCGCTTGCGGCGCACGGTGCTCAACACACCGCTTTTGACAACCTTTTTGCGGAACCGCTTGAGCAATTGATCTTGCGATTCGCCATTACGTAAGGTTACAACTGCCAAAATTTTTTCACCTCCTTCCTCAGAAGGAAAATTTGAGCCAAAAAAATCCCTGGCTTTTGCACAGACTCAGCCAAGGGAAATCTCGTCAACAAGGGCCAACAGAATTCTCGAAACGACAATAAATCGCGCTTCACGCTCCTATGGGTATAGTGTTAACAGCGGGACAACTTCCGTCCTTCAGCCAAGTCTGCGGGTAGCATTATACTATAAAGAATCAAGGAACGGCAAATTTTGGGCATGAATTTTGACCGAAAATCTTCTTTTTGGGGATATTTATCATGTCGATAGTGCCTAACATCAAAGAGAGCGAAGGCTGACATTCTATATTCGTCGTTATAATTGAGCACCTATGAGCAAACAACATACTGTCATCCTGCAACCTTCTGGGCGACGCGGACTGGTGGACGAAGGTCTTAGCCTGCGGGAAGCGGCACGTCAACTGGGCGTGGAGATCGAATCGATCTGCGCCGAGAACGCGACCTGCGGCAAATGCAAAATCCTGGTCGAAGAGGGGACCTTTGAGCGCTACGGCATCACGTCGAAGCGCGCGCATCTCTCCGCGCCCAAAGCTGAGGAGGCGGACTATTTCCGTCGCCGCCCGAAAATGATGGCCGCCAACGGCTGGGAAGTAGGACAGGTGCGGCTCTCCTGTCAGGCCAAGATATTAGGCGACGTGCTGGTCAATGTACCGGAAGAAAGCCGCGGCAACAAGCAGATCGTACGTAAGACGGCGGCAGAGCGTGAGATCGAGATTAGACCGTCGATACGCAAGTATCTGGTCAACATGAGCCCACCAGACCTGGAGCAGCCCTTCGCGGACTGGGAGCGGCTGTCATTGGGGTTATCCACTGCGATGGGACTGGTGCGGCGCGGAGAGAAAAACCTGCCCGAAACCGAAGACTTGATCATCGATTACCAGTGCCTGCGCGGACTGGCTGACGTAGTGCGCGAGGGCGATTGGCAGGTGACCGTCACGGTCTGGCAGGACAGGGAAGTCATCCGCGTGGAACCGGGCTACGTGGAAAAGAGCTACGGCGCGGCGGTGGACATCGGCTCGACCACGATCGCGCTGTATCTGTGCGACCTGGCGACGGGTGAGATCCTGGCAGCGGAATCGGAGATGAACCCGCAGATCGTGTACGGCGAGGACGTCATGTCGCGCATCCAATATACGATCTCGGAGTCGGATGGGTTGGAGAAGCAGCATAAGGCGGTGATCAACACGTTGAATCAGCTGTTGAAGCAGGCGGTGAAGGCGGCGAATCAGAGTCGTCGCGAGGCGGGCGACAGCCCAACGAAGCGATCTCCTGCTAAATGGAATGAGACTGAAGAAGAGGAGATTGCCACGGCGGCTACGCCGCCTCGCAACCCCGCCGAAATTCAGCGGGGCATTGACATATCCATTGAGGACATTCTGGAAATCGTATTCGTAGGCAACACGACCATGCACCACCTGCTGCTCAACCTGCCACCCGCAAATCTGGGACGCGCACCGTATGTGCCGACCATCCACAAGGCGGTGGACGTGAAGGCGCGCGAGTTGGGATTGCAGATCAACCCGTCGGGGAACGTGCATGTGCTGCCGACCATCGCCAGTTTCATCGGCGCGGACACCAGCGGCGTGCTGATCGCGGAGGAGCCGCATAAACAGGATGAGAACTGGCTGATCATCGACGTAGGCACCAACGCCGAACTGGTGCTGGGCAACCGCAAACGGCTGATTTGCACCTCCACGCCCACGGGACCGGCGGTGGAGGGCGCGCACATCGAGTTCGGGATGCGGGCCGCGCCGGGGGCCATCGAACGTGTCGAAATCGATGCGAAAACGCTGGAGCCGCGCTATAAGATCATCGGCGAGGAAGTATGGATGAAAGGCAAGGTCAAGGGCATCTGCGGATCGGCGGTCATCGACCTGGTGGCGGAAATGTTTCGGGCGGGGATCCTGGATTCTCGGGGCAGGTTCAAGCGTGGGCTGAGTTCGAAGCGTGTGCGTGAGGGAGAGAACGGCTCGGAATACATAGTGGCCTGGGCGGGGGAAACGTCGATCGGAAGAGACATCCACGTTTCTATTAAAGACATCCGGCAGATCCAACTGGCGAAGGGCGCGCTGTATGTGGCGGCGCGCACGCTGTTGAAGCAGGCCGGGCTGGAGCGGCCCGACAAGCTGATCCTGGCGGGCGGGTTCGGGAGCGTGATCGACAAGACGCGCGCGATGATGATCGGGATGATCCCCGACCTGCCGCTGGAGGATGTATACGCGGTGGGCAACGCGGCCGGCGACGGGGCGCGCATCGCGCTGTTGAACGTGGAGAAGCGCCGCGAGGCCGAGCGGGTGGCGGAAAAAGTGCAGCGTTATGAACTGCCGACCGACCCAGCCTTCCAAAGCCAGTTCATGCTGGCGATGAGCCTGCCGCACATGAGCGACCCGTTCCCGCACATCGAGGGTCTGATCCCCGCGCGGACAGTGGACCCGATGGCGAAGAAGTTAATGGGTAAGGATTTAACCGCCAAGGGCGCTAAGAACGCGAAGGATTAAAAGTGGGCTTTGCGAACTTTGCGTGCTTCGCGGTAAAAATCTTGAGAAGCAAAAAGCCTCATGACGATATTTATGAAGAGTAATAAACTCCTAGGCTTCATCCGCCTGTTCCGCCCGGAACTGCCCTTCGCTGCCGGGGTGACCGTCCTGGTGGGGGAGATGGTTGCACTGGGCGGGCTGCCGTCCATGCGCAGGCGCTGTTGGGTTTTACCTGCGTTTTCCTGCTGTCGGCTTCGGCGCTGATCCTGAACGACGTCTTCGACCTGGAGGTGGACCGCGTCAATGCGCCGGAGCGCGCCATCCCGTCCGGGGCGGTCACGGTCGGGGAGGCAGTCGGGCTTTCGGTGCCGGTCACGCTGGGCGGGCTGGCGTCGGCATGGGCGATAGGGCCGTCCGCGCTGGCCTTCGGGGTCTTCATCTGGGTCATCGGCTTCCTGTATAACTGGAAATTCAAGCGCAGCGGCCTGCCGGGCAACCTGATGGTCGCGGTATCGGTGGGCTCCTGTTTCGTACTGGGCGGGATGGCCGTCGGTCAACCCTGGAACAGGCTGGTATGGTTCCTGGCGCTGGGCGCTTTCCTGATCGACCTGGCCGAGGAGATCGCCGGGGATGCGATGGACATGGAAGGCGACAGGCTGCTGGGGTCACAGTCGCTGGCGCTGCGTTTCGGGCGGACGGCTGCGCTGCGCATCTCAGCCGGGATCTTTGCCCTGCTGTTTATCCTGTCGCTATTGCCGTTGATCCGTGGGTGGATGGGAGTCCAATATCTGCTGGCGATCATCGTCGCAGATACTTGTCTGCTATACTTCACGTTCAAGCTGCTGCGTAGCCGGGATTCCAAAGATGGTGTTTTGGCGATGCGCGGCATTTATCTCGGTTTCACAGCCGGGATGATTGTCTATATTTTGGGACAATTTATATTTTGAAATAATTTTCAACGGGTCTTCGGTTGTCGAGTACCGCAAAGCGGAGTATCGAGACCACAAATTTCAAGTTTTATTGTGCTTTATGGTCTCGACCCCGTGCCTGCGTTCGGTGCAGGTGTACGGCGGAAAAAACACCGCCTACTCGACCAACGGAATAATGAAATCTATGACATCTCGCAACGACATTCTCGCACTCTTCAACAAGGGTAAACTTGACGCCCCTCCCTTCTTCTCCGGCCTGATCAGTGTCAGTGCACCAGTTCTTGCACAGGAGGGCTTACATTTCCACGAAGTTCACCATGACGCGGCCAAGATGGCGCGCGCGGCGGCCAGCGTCTACCGGGTCAGCGGGTTTGGCTCGGCGGTTGTGCCGTTGGATATGTACGTGGAAGCCGAGGCGCTGGGAGCGGAGGTCGATTTCAGGGAGGATAGCGAATGGGCGGCGCATCCGCGGGTGACTGAATTTCTGTATGAAAGTGTAGAAGATTTCACCGCAGAGTCGCAGAGCGCGCAGAGTTTTTCTTCCTTTGAGAATAAGGGGCGCGTTCCGCTGGTTTGCGGGGCGATTAGGTTATTGAAAGAAGATGTAGGCGAGGAGATCGTCATTGGGGGATACGTGCCGGGGCCGTTCACGCTGCTGTCTCTGCTGGTAGAGACCATGGCGCTGTACACGACTATGCGGCGCAGGCCGGAGGTCATCCATCCGGCGCTGGAGATCACTACGGGCATATTAACGGCCGTGGGAAAGGCTTATCAACAAGCTGGCGCGGACTTTCTGACGATCCATGAGATGGGCGGCTCGCCGGGAATATTGGGACGGAAACGCTTTGAGTCTGTGGTGCTGCCGCATTTGCAGAAGCTGACCTCTGCGCTGCCGGGACCGGTGGTGCTGTCCGCATGCGGGAATACGAATGGATCGATGAAACTTCTGGCGGCTTCGGGCGCAGAGGCGCTTTCCGTGGACCAGACCAATGATCTGGCCAAGTCCCGCGAAGAAGTCCCGGACCTGCTGTTGTTCGGGAATCTCGACCCGGTAAGAACCATCAGTCAGGGCAAGCCGGATGAGATAATGGAAGCAGTTGAAAAGGTCGTCCGCAGCGGGGCGGATGCCATTTGGCCGGGTTGTGACCTGTATCTGGGTGCCCCCATCGAGAATTTACGTGCGCTGGTAAATTCTTCAAAATTATGATAATTCGCTTATTCGCAAAATTCGCGTTTCAAAATGATTATTCGTAACAACTCAGACGTAAAATTGTAGAACATTAACATTGCCAAATACAAGAAAGCCGTTGAAAATAGGGGTATGTCAACATTGCACATTCCGACGGAAGAAGAAATTCGCGCCATTGCCCGTCAAGGGGAAGATGAAGTGATAGTTTTGGTGAACGAATTGGTGCAGGCAATCGCAATCCTGGCCAAGAGAGTGCAAGAGTTGGAAGATAAGCTGGCAAAGAACAGCAACAACTCATCCAAACCGCCATCCAGCGATGGGATAAAAAAGACCA
>JASFRG010000039.1:0-29836 GCA_050115035.1 Anaerolineales bacterium
AAACACCAAACACCAACAACCCGCATTGATCAGCGCTGCCAGCGAACTACCCGAAAAGCAGCGCAAACGCCTGGAGAACTCGTGGGCAGGCACCTTCTACAAAGAATTCTTCTGCCGGATCGACGAAGAGGCTTTCGCCGTGCTGTATTCCGAAAAAGCCTCGCGACCGAATGTACCGGTCAACGTGTTGGTTGGACTGGAAGCCTTGAAGTCAGGCTTTGGTTGGAGCGACGAAGAGTTGTACGAGAGCTATTGCTTTGACTTGCAAGTGCGCTACGCGCTGGGGTACGATCGTTTGGGCGATGGCGACTTTGAGATCCGTACACTGTACTATTTTCGAGAACGCTTGAGCCGCTACAATGCGGAGCAGAGTGTCAACCTGCTGGAGCAAGCCTTCGAACAGATCACGGATGCACAGATCACCAGCCTGAAAGTGCGCACCGGGATGCAGAGAATGGACTCGACCCAGATCGCCAGTAACATTGTTTCAGCCAGCCGCCTGCAATTATTGGTGGAAGGTTTGCAGCGCGTCGAGCGCATCCTGAGCGAAACGGACAAAGCACGCCTGGCGGATGAATTTGCGCCTTACACCCGCGACAGCGCCGGGCACTATACCTACCGCGTCAAGGGCAAAGAAGCCATCCAGGAGCATCTCCGGCGATTAGGGCAGTTCCTGCACCGCCTGCTCCAGGAACTCCAGCCAGACTATGGTAGCGAAGCCGCCTATCAGGTCTTGGAGCGGTTGTTTTCCGAGAACTTCAAGCTGGTGGAGAGGCAGGTGCATCCGAAAGAGAACAGCCAGCTCACTTCCGGCTGCCTGCAATCGCTGGACGATCTGGAAGCCACCTACCGCACCAAAGGCAATGCCTCCTACAAAGGCTATGTCGCCAACATTACCGAAACCTGTGATCCGGAGAACGAAATACAACTGATCACCAAGGTACAGGTGGCATCGAATAACGTGGATGATACTCAACTCCTGACGGACGCCCTGCCCAGTCTGAAAGAGCGTACTGCCGTGGAAACCATGCTCACGGATGGCGGCTATGGTGGTCAGGTCAGTGATACGGCACTGCAAGAGCAGGAAGTCCAACTGATCCAAACTGCCATTCGGGGACGCAGCCCTGATCCTGACAAAGTGCATCTGTCCGATTTCACCATCAAGTTCAACACTGATGGCAAACCCTCCAAAGTCACCTGTCCACAAGGTCAGACCGTTCCTGCCCAGACCAGCAGCCATCAGAAAGCCTTCGTGGCCCACTTCGATCCCCACACCTGTCAAACCTGTCCCCTGGTAGAGCGCTGTCCTGCCCGACCAGGCAAACGGGACGGGCGTCACCACCTGCGCTTCACCCAGGCCGAAGCCCACTCAGCCGAACGACGCAGACAAAGTCAAGCACATGCTCAACAAAGTCAAAATCTGCGTGCCGCGGTCGAAGCCACTGTCCGCTCGGTCAAACATCCCTTCCCGGCTGGCAAGTTGCCGGTGCGAGGCAGGTTCCGTATGACCTGTATGATCATCGCTTCCGCCGCCATGACCAATGTGCGGCGCATCCAACGCTTTACAGCAGCAAAAACAAAGCGACAGCAAGCCAGATCCGGTGGACAAGCCCGACCTCAGCTAGCCCAGGATTCTTTTTTTGCTTTTGCCTGGCACTCCATCAGCCGTCGGTTACGCCCAGATCATTTTTTCGCTTCGATTGTTGGTTGTTAAAGATCGACTTTTTGCAGAGGACTCATCTGTATATTTCTGAAAATACTGTTAAGTACCATGTACATTCCATTCTTGATAAGCTAAATTTGCCAAACCGCAAGGCCGCAGCAGCTTTTGCAAAGGAGCACGGTATCACGGATTGAGCAAATTCGAAACGGATTAATCATAGGATTAATCCCTATGCAAAAGAGACCATCCCAAAGGTGGTCTTTTTTTAATCCCCATAATTGGATTCGATAGATGTTATTTTCGATTCAATGAGGCTATTCTAAGGTTGAAATTTTTATCGATGTGAAATTTTGGATGAATAGATTCCGGTCATCGAACAACTCAAAAACAAGGCATATAAGGTACATGGGATCAAAGACAATTGTGTTATTGGGTCAAGAAGATTTATTGAGTTCTTCGATTGAACTATTGCTGGGGGCTCAAAAGGGATGGGATGTGGTCAATATTCCCAATGACGATGACCCAGATGCATTGACTAGGGCATTGGATAAGTTTAATCCGGATGTTGTCATTATTCATCAGGGATATTGTGGGGGGAATCTGAATTTGCCGGCGGACTTATTTCGCAATCTCCCCGGTGTAAGGGTGATAACCCTTAGCCCGAAGGACAATCTGATCGAAATATATAACAAGCAGAATGTCATCGTCAAGTCGGCCTCAGACTTGATTTCAGTGATTGATGCGGACACCTTCAGGTCGAACGGTCAATAAAACTAGCAATTCAAATCGAAAGGTGGTGATATGGAATATCGTAATTCAAATTGTACATTGAACATCCATAAGGGCGAAATTTTTCGCCGCAATAGAAGGAAAGGATTAAAAGATGTCAAAGCATAAATTATTTAACTTAGCGTTTTCAATTGTGATTGTCGCTTCCCTTATGCTGAGTGGAAGTTTTTCCGTGAGTGCACAAAAAGCACAACTCCCCAACTCAACAGGGGCAGCTGCACCAGCAGGCCCCACGGATGAGTCGAAGGTGCCGCATTATTTCGGTCCCTCGCCGAACTGGGCCAACAGCCCGCTGACGATGCCGGATGCCCAAGTGGTCATCACCGGCAACGGCAGTGGGGCTGAAGCTGTCGCCACCGTTGGTGCTGACGGTGCCGTCACCGGTATCTCGGTTACCAATAGCGGCAGTGGTTATTCCAATGCCAAGGTGGATATCATTGGCTCCGGGAGCGGTGCCAGTGCCAAGGCGACCATTATCAAGAAAGGGGCCGTAGTTGGCATTACCGTGAACTCGTTCGGAACCGGCTATACCGCGCCGACCGTCAGTTTCAGCGGCGGCGGTTCCGGGGGTGGAGCTAGCGCGACTGCTTACGGTCGAGTGGATCAAGTAACGATTACAGATGGCGGCTTAGGCTACACTTTCCCGACAGTTGACTTCGACCTGCCGGATCGCCCAGGCGGTATCCAGGCCAAGGGCCACGCCGAGATGGATGCTAACGGCACCATCACAGCTGTTATTGTGGACAGCCCCGGTTCCGGGTACTCGACCGCACCAGGTGTTGCCATCATTAATGGGACCAGGTTTGATCCGACTGCTTTATTGGAAGGCGGACAGTTCGCCACCGCAACTATGTCCCTGTCCATTACCTCGATTGTCGTGAACACGTCTGGGGCGGATTATAAAACCGCACCCGATGTGGTCATCAGCGACCCGGATGGCTCTGGAGCTTCGGCGACTGCCGCGCTCGATAACGGCGTCATCTCGGCGATCGATGTCACAAAGCCGGGTTCAGGTTACATCACCCCGGGTGGCATGCGCAAGTTCGTTGATGGATTGCCGGTGTTGTGCATACCGGATTCAACAGCCGGCCAAACCTTTGGCGATTGCGCAAGCAATAATCTCGGTCAGCACATGCCGGTAGCGGTTCCCGATACGACGACCTTCCCCAATACTGACTACTACGTGATCGCCCTGGTGCAGTACCGCGAGCAGATGCACTCCGACCTGCCCCCTGTTGTCGATCCAAACACAGGTGAGAGAACGGGCGGAACGCTACTACGCGAGTACGTGCAGCTAGAAACATCAGCCCCTGAGGTGTCTGGAGTGAGCAAGCATGTTGCACTGCAGACAGATTTGGTTGATGGCACCTCCGTGCCCGTGAAGATGCCCAACGGTTCTCAGGCCATCGGTGTGGACGATCCCCACTTCCTTGGGCCAGTCATCGTCGCGCAGAAGGACCGGGCAGTCCGCATTACCTTCTACAACCTGCTACCAACCGGCGCCGACGGCGACCTGTTCATGCCAGTGGACTCCACTTTCATGGGCGCTGGTCCAGGCCCGACATCCTCGATCAATCCATTCCCCAATGGCGATGGTACTGTTATGGATGATGTGCGCAACCCAGCCTGCAGCGAATACCCGAAAGACGGCACTAATTGCTTTGTGGACAACAGAGCGACACTGCACCTGCACGGTGGCATCACACCCTGGATCAGCGACGGTACCCCCCACCAGTGGATCACCCCGGTGGATGAGAACACCCCCTGGCCAGAAGGCGTTAGCGTTGGGAGTGTGCCTGACATGGTCGGCGTACCGGGCGTACCTGATTGTTCGGGAGACAATGATGGCTGCTCGACGTTTTACTACACCAACCAGCAGAGCGCCCGTCTGATGTTCTATCACGACCACGCCTGGGGCATCACCCGCCTGAACGTCTACGCTGGCGAAGCGGCTGGCTATCTGATCACTGACGACAAAGAGGCAGAGTTGATGGCTGCAGGAGGTCCTCTGGCTGACGTAGGCTTGGGAATCCCACTGGTGATCCAGGACAGAACGTTTGTACCCGATGATGCGCAGTTGTACGGTGATCCGCAAAATGGTGTGTATGGACAAGATCCGACCTGGGATAAGGCCCGCTGGGGAGGCAAGGGCAGTCTGTGGTACGAGCATGTCTATATGCCGGCCCAGAATCCGAGTGACCCGAGCGGCATGAGCGCCTTTGGGCGTTGGATGTACGGCCCATGGTTCTGGCCACCGTCGATCGACTCCAAGTACCAACCGATTGAAAATCCATACTTCGACCCAGCCTGCAACCTGGATGACCCGGCCACCTGGCAGTATGACACCGATCCCTTCTGCGAGCCGCCACTCATCCCCGGCACACCCAACAATTCAGCTGGTATGGAGCAGTTCAACGACACGCCAATCGTCAATGGCACGGCCTATCCAACCACTACCTTGGAACCCAAGGCGTACCGCTTCCGAATCCTGAACGCGGCCAATGACCGCTTCTTCAACCTGCAGTGGTATGTAGCTGACTCGACCGGAACCGAAGTGGCGCTGAACGCTGCCGAGGTGAAAGCCGCACAGACCGACCCGAATATCTTCCCCACGCCGGATACAGCCTTGAGCCTGGCCGGCCCGAGCTGGATCCAGATTGGCACCGAGGGTGGTTTCCTGCCTGCTCCTGTAGTCGTTCCTAACCAACCCATTACCTGGATCACAGACCCGACTCGCTTCGATGTCGGCAATGTGGACCAGCATTCACTCTTGGTTGCCCCCGCAGAGCGGGCCGACGTGGTCGTCGACTTCTCTCAGTATGCCGGTCAAACGTTGATCCTGTACAACGATGCCCCGGCTGCCTTCCCGGCCCGCGTCGCCAGCTACGATTACTACACCGGTGGCCCGGACCTGAGCCCGGTCGGCGCTCCTACAACTTTGCCCGGCTACGGCCCAAATACACGCACCATTATGCAGGTCAAGATCAACTCTGGTTCAGGTCAGGCCTTCAACTTGAGCGCTTTGAATGCGGCCTTTCGGCACCATGCCGACGGCACCGGCGTGTTCGAGTCCGGCCAGCATCCGATTATCGTCGGCCAGGCCGCCTACAACTCAGCCTACGGCACCAGCTTTGCTAGCGCTGGATGGTGCAATTCGCCGACCGCTCCCAGCGCTAAGTGCGATGGCTTTGCCCGCATCTCAGAGCAAGGCGGAGACCTGTTCAAGTTCGACACGCTGTTGGGCAATCAAATCTCGATTCCGCTTGAACCGAAGGCTATCCATGACGAAATGAACGCGGCCAGTTTTGACGAGTTTGGCAGGATGACAGCCAACCTCGGTCTGGAAGCTGTCCCGGCAACGCCCGGCCTGCAGAACATTCTCTTATATCCTTACTCGAATGGTCCAACGGAGATCTTTGACGCTACCAACCTGCCGAAGAATGACATCACTATGACGCCGGTCACACCGATCGCGGCGGCCGACGGCACCCAGATCTGGAAGATCACCCACAACGGCGTCGATACACACCCGATCCACTGGCACCTGTACGATTTGCAAGTGCTGAACCGGGTGACGTGGGACAATATCATCCTTCCACCGGATGCCAATGAACTCGGTTGGAAGGACACCGTGCGCATCTCCCCGCTGGAAGATACCTACGTTGCCATCCGGCCCATCATCCCGTACCTGCCGTTCGAGATCCCGAACAGCATCCGTGAGCTCAACCCGATGATGCCAGACGGAGCGCCGTTGGACGCGGGCAAGATCTTCGATCCACAGAACAATCCTATCGATGTCTTCAACCATCTGGTGAACTTCGGTTGGGAGTACGTCTTCCACTGTCACATCTTGTCTCACGAAGAGATGGATATGATGCGACCTGTGCTGATCGCCCTCCCGCCAACGGAACCGAGTGGTCTTGTGTTGGCCGACAATGGAGACGGCACTGCAACACTTTCATGGACCGATGTGTCGATCAGTGAAACCGGCTTCGTCGTTGAGAAACTAGTGGATGGAGTCTGGACTCAGGTCGATCAGCAAGACAGACTATTGAGTGATTCGAATATCACCGAAACGGGAGAATTGCTCAGTTACACCGACCCATCGTTCGTTGCAGGTGATCAATACCGCTTGGCGGCGTTGAATGTCGTAGGTGACACATGGAACTACGGCGTTGGCGTGCTTGGCTTCCCGAATGTGACCACCCGCTCCGCTTTCGTGACTTACGCTGATACCAGTGGCGTTGCGGCGCCTAGCAACCTGACGGCTACCCTGGAAACAGGACCTCAAGTCAGCCTGGCGTGGCAGGATAACTCCTCCAACGAAACCGGCTTTGACATCGAGCGGTCACTCGACGGCGTAACATTCGACTTATTAGATACTGTGGGTATCGACTCCACCAGCTACGTAGACGCCAATGTATCACCCGGCAATACCTACACATACCAGGTGAAGGCCACAAACGGAGCAGTGGACGGATACTCGAATCAAGCCAGCGTGGAAGTGCCTGCTCTCCCATCGGCTTCGTTGGATTTGTCAACAGCCAACGTCACAGAAATGTCGCTGACACTCAACTGGGTGAACAATGAATTGAACAACCCTGTGGATGGTTTCACCGTCCAGATCGCAACCAATAGCAGTTTTAATACTGACCTGCAGGAGTTCATCGTTGCTGGAGATGTGACCTCGTTGGACTTCACTGAGCTTACCCCGAGTACAATGTACTATTTCCGGGTTGCAGCGTTCAACCTGGGCGGCTCATCCGCTTGGTCGGCTACTTGGACGGAGACCACTTTGGCAACACCAACGCCTCCAGTAGCACCGTCGGATCTGTCGACAGCCAACGTCACAGAAACGTCTCTGACACTCAACTGGGTGAACAATGAGTTGAACAACCCTGTGGATGGTTTCACCGTCCAGATCGCAAACAATAGCGGTTTTAGTACTGACCTGCAGGAGTTCATCGTTGCTGGGAATGTGACCTCGCTGGACTTCACCGGGCTTACTTCAAGCACAACCTATTACTTCCAGGTAAACGCCTTCAACCTGGGTGGCGCATCCGCTTGGTCAGCTCCTTGGACGGATACCACAGTGGCAACACCAGCAACTCCACCAGTTGCTCCGTCGAACTTGGTAATATCTAGCCAAACACAATCGTCCCTGACGCTCGCATGGATGGACAACTCGAGCACTGAGGATGGGTTCAGAGTCCAGATTGCAACGGACAAGAACTTCACTCAAAATTTCCGGACCGTTGACGTTGCTGCAGATGTAACCTCGTATCAGTTCACGTTGCTTGCGCCCAATACAAAGTACTATATGCAAGTAGCTGCTTTCAATGTAGCCGGATCATCAGCATGGTCGCCCACGTTGGCAGATAAAACGCTGAAGTAACTCAATCCATACAGACTTGGATGAGGAAGTAATCCCTCCTCTAATATAGAAAAGACATACCGTTTGATTGGTATGTCTTTTCTGTATAGCAATTTTTTTGCAAGTGTTCGTGCTTGCTAAATTTAGCAGCAACCACCGCCGCTACAGTCACAAACATCGCAGTTATCGTCGTCACAGGCTGCACTGACCAGATACAGATACTCTTTCATTGCATTCACCTCCTTTCCGCTACATAACGCTAATTTTGTTTTCTAGCTGTGATACGAGCGCTATAGACAGTTTTGTACAACTCATCCTGTGAAACAGAGTTCAGGTCGATCTGGTCGCCAACTTCTTTGATGGCCTCGTCTACGGTTTCTTTGTCGAAGAAGGTGGGCGTGACCGAAATATCCGTGAAGCCAGCGTTCTCCATCATGGCGATGTAATCTTTAGCATCTACAGCCCCGGCCACACAGCCGGCCCACATGCTCAGGCTTTGCTTGACGGCATCCGGTAACGGGCCATCGGTGACGATGTCTGAAACGGCCAGCTTGCCGCCCGGCTTTCCCGACCTAGGATCGGGACTACTCAGCACACGGAAGACTTCATTGAAAACTTTGGTCTTGTCGGGGGAAAGGTTGATGACACAGTTGGAAATGACGACATCAACGCTGTTATCGTCTACAGGTAAATCCTCGAGAAAACCGTGACGGAACTCGACGTTGGTCACGCCCATGCGTTTGGCGCTGGCGCGCGCCTTTTCGAGCATTTCGGGGGTCATGTCCACGCCGATGACGTGCCCGCTCTCGCCGACCTTTTTGGCTGCCAGGAAACAATCCAGGCCACCACCGGAGCCGAGATCCAGCACGGATTGTCCAGGCTGCAAGGCTGCCAGGGTGATGGGATCGCCGCAGCCCAGGCTGAAGTTGGCAATATCATCCGGCATAGTTGTGATTAATTCTTCAGGGTAGAGTACGTTCTTCGAGTCGCAGCAGGCTGAGGTCGAGTCCGCTCCGCAGCACGAATCCGCATTGCGGGCACGCTCGGCGTAGTGTTCACGTACAACCTCATGAATTGGAACTTGGGTCATTTTTATCTCCTTATATAGATGATTGTCTATGAATGTCGTCAAAATAAACGGGATGCCGCCGCGGACGGACATCCCGTTCGTTTAGCTTACGATGGTTTTCTTGACGGTTTCAGTTGTCTCCGTTTCGGGAGCGAACTTGATCATCAACTGGCCGCAGCAAAAGGCGACCCGTTCCTGGTTGAGGGAATAAAAGGTCTGCTTGCCTTCTTCGCGTACGTTCACCAGACCAGCCTCGCGCAGCAGGGCGAGATGGTGAGAGACGGTTGGCTGGGTGACGTTGAGTTGCTCAACGATCTGATTGACCGAAAGCCACTGGCAGCAAACCAGGTTCATAATCTTCTGGCGAGTTTGGTCTGCTAGGGCTTTGGCAAAAAGGACAGGGTCAGTAAATGTCATATCGATAACCTTCTATTTGATATTATATAGATAATTATCTATTTGTCAAGCGGGGTTAACAAATTTCATTTGCTCGTCAGCTCTTCCAGCCGGTCGATGTATTCACCCAAAACGGCAAAGGCATTCTCAATGGGTTCTGTGCTGGTCATATCCACGCCAGCCAGCTTGAAAACGTCCATCGGCGGTTTGGACGAACCGGCTTTCAGGAAGTTCATATGATCATCTGCAGCATTGGGCTTGCCGTCGAGGATACGTTTCGCAATCGCGTTGGCAGCGGAGATACCGATTGCATACTGGAACGAATAATAGTCGATGTAGAGATGGGTGGTGAAGGTTCCCCAGGTGATGCCGACCCGTTCGCGGTCGAGGTTCATCTGCCCGCCGAAGCCCTCACTGAAAAGGTCAGCCATGAGTTCGATCATGGAATCAGCCGTAAGAGGTTGTCCGTTTTCGATACGCTGGTGGGTCTCGAGTTCGAAACGCGCCAGAGTGGGCATAATGAAGAAATAGCGATGGTAGTTGCTCATGGCTTCTTCGAGCAAGCCAATCTGGAAAGATTTCTTCTGATTGGATTCGAGTAGGTAGGCGCGAGTCATGGCCTGGTTGAAGTTAGAAGCGGTCTCGGCGATGATGGAAGGGTAAGTGTAGTAGATCATGGGCTGGGCGCGGCTGGCATAATAGGCATGCATGGCGTGACACAGTTCGTGCGACAGCGTGCTCATACTGCCTACATCATCAGTGTAGCTCATCATGATGAACGGGAGCGTGCCTTTCGGAACGCGTGTGGAGAAAGCGCCTTGCCTTTTTCCCAGATTTGGTGACCAATCCACCCAGCGATCTTCCAGGCATCCCTGGCGCATCACATTGACGTATTCATCTCCCATCGGTGCAAGTCCCTCACAAATCCAATCGACTGCCTGTTCGTAAGGGATGTTTTGCTTTTTATTGGTCAGCGGTGCGACTACATCATAGGGGTGTAACGTTTTCACGCCCAGCGCTTTGCGACGGATCTTCCAATAGCGGTGCCACAGGGGTAGATTCTTCTTGAAGATTTCCAGCAGGTTGTGGAATAACTCAACCGGTACATTTCCATCGAAGAGGGTAGCTTCCAACGAGGATGAAAAATTGCGCGCTCGCATATTGAAGACGTTCTGTTTGATAGAGGTGGTCAGGTTGCTCGCCAAGGTGTTTTTATATTCGAGATATTTGTCATTGTAATTTTCCCAGGCAGTTTTGCGTGCTTTGCGGTCAGGTTTGCGGAGGATGGCGATCTGTGTGCTTTGGGTTACCTGTACTTTTTTGCCCTTGCTGTCTTTGGCGGGCTCGAATTTGAAGTCCGCGTTCGCCAGCATCCCGGCTGTGTTGCGTGTATTGTTGAATGGATCACGCAACATGCCAAGCATTTCTTCCACTTCCGCGCTGCGGACATGTTCCTGTTTGCGGAACAGATCATTGAAAAAGTGCTCATACAGTTCCATACGCTTATCGTCTTTGAGCCACTTGCGCAGTTTAGTCTCACCAATAGACAGCAGTTCGGGCTCAACGAAAGATACAGCCGCGTTGACCTGCGCGATGGTACTCATGGATTTGCCGCTCGTCGCCGCGCCGACTTGATCGGTCGCATCTACCGCACTGGACATAGTGGCATACACTTGCATTTTGGTCGCGCGCATTAACAATTTGTCCATGGCTTTCATGGCCTTGATAAAGGTATCGGGATCGTCGCCAAGGTGACCCTGGAACTTCTTGAACGTTGCCAGGCTTTTCAGGATGCTATTGGCTTCGGCCTCGAAAGCATCAGGCGAATCGAATACGCTTTCATCATTCCAGGTTTGATTTTGTTTTACTTTGGAGCGGGGGAGGGGTTTGGACATGATATTTCCTTTTTTATGGTTGATTCATTAAATCCGTTCGATAGTGACTTTTTCCGGCTCGATCATAATTTCCCAGTAGCCCAGATCGCCACAGTTATAGACTAGTAGTAGAGAGTCGGGTTTGCGTTCGATTTGGATGGGTTTCATGGAACGGTAGGGACCGAAGGTCAGGATTTCACTATCCCACTCGCCCTGCTCTTTGGGATCGTAATCCTCGGGAGCCTGGTACAGGCGCTGAATCTCTGTCTCGTTCAGGAGCAGGCGCAGGATGGCTTCCGGCGCGTCCATAGTCCACAGCAGGGAGGCGGTGGCCTGCTCGTCCACGGCTTCGACGCGTTCTTCCTCGGTCAATTCCCATTGTACGGGTGACCAGATGGGAGGCAGTTCGTCTACGTGAATGGTTTCTGGGTCGATGATGGATGGCATAGTTCTCTCCTCTTTTGATACTCAAAGTATACCTTCACTCAACAAAAAAATGCTCTTCGGGGACTTAGTCCCCGAAGAGCAGCGCAGGAGAATGTATTTTCTTCAGTTCTATTTAGTGGTTGCCGCCGCGGCCCTTACCGTTCCCACCAGCCCACAAGGGGCGTCCTAGTTCATCTCGGAAGGCGTAGGTTTGGCCGTCGATGGTGACGCTGATGGCGCTGAACAGGCCCTGGTCACCGGGGAAGCCAACCACTGTAACGGACTGTCCGATTTGTGGGACAAAGCCGATGCTCTGCGCATAGGATGCGTTCCCAAGCTGCACGATCACAATCTGACCGTCGTTGGTGGAGACCGTCAGGGTAGCCAGATCGTATGCGCTGACAGTTCCGGTGATGGTACTGGCGCCTGAGATATCGGCATTGACCTGCGGTTGGCCGGCAGTGGATGGGACAGTGGCCTGGTCGTTTTGACCGCCGCGATATCCGCCTCCACCCTGACCTGTGGCCTGCCCGCCGTTCGAGTAGCCGTTCCCGGTCTGACCGGTGACGATAGCCGCATAAGCCTCGGCGCTCAGATACTGCGGTTGGTAGACTTCGCCAGACTGCATGGATAGTACGCCCACAAAGGCATTCAGGTGATTGTAGGATCCCAGCATCAGGTTGTTGAAGACTTGCTGGATATCGGCGTTGTCGGTTTGAGCCAAACGGTCTTGCAAGTCAAGGATGTCAATCTCTTCGATCGCAGCGCCAACTTTTAGCGCCTCTACGAGCGAGACAGAACCTTGAGCGACGAGTTGATCATATAACGATTGCAAGTTCGGGTCTGAGAAAGAACCGGGCTCAAGGGCCGGGTCCGCCAGGTTATAGCGATCCAGCAGGAGTTTGATCTCGTCCATGTGCGCCTGTTCACTGGCAGCGATGTTCGTGAAAGTGGGCTGTCCCCAGATTTCATAGAGCGCATTATAGACATCACGCGCCAACTTTTCCTCTTCACGCATGAAAAGCAGGGAAGCGCTTTCTTCGGGGCTCAGGTCGGATGCGGGGATGTCGAGCACGGATGTGCCTGTGCCGTTGCCATTGCCAGTATGGACTGTGACAACGCCAGAATTGGCGTTCCCATTTCCGTTGCCTCGTCCGAAATCAACTGCGGTTTCCGGAGCGATTGTTTCGTCTGTGCCTGCGTCAGCAAAAGCAGTATATGCGCTTGCGCCGATGGCGACCACAATGACGGCGGAAAAGATACCGATCAGGATGTTTTTCAAATTGTTTAACATGGTTACCTCCAAAAGGGTTTTCTAGAGGTGACAGTCACTTTTGTGTTATTTCCTGCCAGTGCAGGGGATGAATGAAGTGACTGTCACTTTTTTTATTTGCGTTGCTTTATGTGAGCAACTACCCCTATGGTAGCGGTCAAATGTAAAGAGAATTTAAATTTTTCAGCAAGATTGCGCAAAATTTATTACACCTGAATTGGGGTAATTTTTAACGCGAATGACACGAATAAAACGAATGAGACGAATTTATAAAACATATTCGCTGCATTTGCAGTATTCGCGTTGAGGATAATTATCCGTTCTGAAAGGAACAGCGCTGGCTTCTTTACAAAAACTTCAAATAATCTTCATGGCATGTCCAACTTCAATGGTTAAAACTGTCCCATTATTGTTACACCAAGGAGCACTTGATGACAGATCAAACCCCTCAACAAAACGACATACCCTCACAGGGTACTTTGCTCACCCGCATACGCGAGCGCCTGAAACCAGAGCCCATGCCCAAAGACGATCGCGGTCGCATGCGGCGTGTGCTCGATAGCCTGGTTTTGCACCTGCATCCGGCCAAAGTGCCGGTCAGCACCTTACGTTGGACCTATACCTGGGGATTGGGCGGCTTGTCTGCCGTATTGATGATGATCCTGGGACTGACAGGTGTGATCCTGCTCAACAATTACACCCCTGCCGCGCCGCAGGCCTATCTCGATATTCTGGAACTGCGCTCGAGCGTCTGGTTTGGTGAACTAGTGCGCAATCTGCATCACTGGTCGGCCAACCTACTGGTCGTGATTGTAGTACTTCACCTTATCCGTGTTTTCCTGACCGGCTCTTATCGTCCGCCGCGCGAGCTCAACTGGTTGATCGGAGTTGCCATGCTCCTCCTGGTGCTGGCGGCCAACTTCACCGGTTATCTTCTCCCCTGGGATCAACTGGCCTACTGGGCGATCACCGTCGGCACCAGCATCATCAGCTACGTGCCAGTGATTGGCGAATGGCTGACCAAGTTAGCGCTGGGCGGTCCCGAAGTCGGCCCAAACACACTGCTCAATTTCTACTCGATGCACATTTCCTTCATTCCCATGCTGATCTTCGGCCTGATGTCCTATCACTTCTGGCGCGTCCGCAAGGATGGTGGATTGACCCTGCCAAAATGGGAAGATGAAACGGAAGTCCCCAAGCCTGAGCGTGTGACTACCATCCCACATCTGGTCAACAAAGAGTTGGTATTTGCCATTGGATGGACAGCCGCGCTTCTTCTCTTTTCCATGCTTGTTCCCGCGCCTCTGGAAGGGATCGCCAACCCGGATGTCAGCCCCAATCCCGCCAAAGCGCCCTGGTACTTTTTAGGCCTGCAAGAACTGTTGCTGCACTTCCATCCGTTGGTGGCAGGCGTTGTCCTGCCCTCGCTGGCGGGATTGGGCATTTTCCTGCTGCCCTTCTTCGATTTGGAGGGATCCAGCGTGGGCGTTTACTTCCGCTCCCGCCGCGGGCGCGCCCTTACGGCCCTGGCTACTGGTCTGGCTGTCATCGCAACCCCCGCCTGGGTGCTGCTGGACGAATTCGTCCTTAATTGGACGGCCTGGCTGCCGACCTGGCCGGCGCTCATCTCGAACGGCATCATCCCGTTGGCGATTCTGTTACTCCCGCTCATCCTGTTGGACGAGTGGATGGTCAAGTCGTTCAAGGCAGCCACAGAAGAACGTGTGATCTTTATCGTTACTTTTATCTTCGTGGCCTTTGTCGTCCTGACGATTATCGGTATCTTCTTTCGCGGCCCTGGCATGAGTCTATACTGGCCGTGGGAAATGCCTGTTGCTCACTGATGTATGTCACTCTGAGGGAACGACAGTGACCTCAGAGTGACATACTGATAAAACACTGATTACTGGTTACTGAAAACTGGAGTTTACTTATGTCCGAAACAACAACCCCCGAACCCAAAGTCTCCCGCCGGGACTTTCTCAAAACCGCCTGGGCCTTCTTTGGCGGGTTAGCCACCTTAGAAGTTGGCGGCGTGTTCATCGCATATCTACAGCCGCGCCTGACCGAAGGCGAATTTGGCTCGGTCATCACCGCTGGTCTGGTCGAAGACTTCCCGCACAATTCCGTCACTCACATTCCTAACGGGCGCTTCTATGTTGTACGTGACCCCGATGGCGGCTTCCTGGCCGTCTATCACCGCTGTACGCACCTGGGCTGCACCGTTCCCTGGGATCAACAGGCTCAGAAATTCATCTGTCCCTGCCACAACTCGCAATTCGACCAGCAGGGGGTTGTTGAAAACCCGCCTGCGCCGCGCGCCCTTGACCTGTTCCCCATCGGCATCGAAGACGGCCAGATCAAGGTGGACACCGGCACGATCATTCAACGCCAATCCTTTGAAACCTCCCAGGTGGTGTACCCATGAACGAAAAACTCGAACGCTCTCATCGCATTGAAGTACTGCTCGGTTTGCTGGGCACAGCGTTGATTGTCTTTGCATTTGCACTCTATATCGTTAGTGAGCCAACCCGCATCATCGAGTCGCAGGACGAAATTTTACATGTTCAGCTTGATGACGCCATGAGCCTCTATGCCGAGAACTGTGCCGTCTGTCACGGCCTGAATGGCGAGGGCATCGGCGCTACGCCACCGCTCAACGCTCCCGGCTTGCAATCCATGCCCTACGATGAACTCTACAAGGTTATCGCGCGTGGACGTTTCGAAACCGCCATGCCGGCCTGGAGCAAGGAAGACGGCGGTCCGCTCAGCGACTATCAGATCGGGGAACTGGTAGCCCTGATCGAATCCGGAAATTGGATCGAGACCGGCGATCGTGTGGTCAACCTGGGGCTGGCACCTTTGATCCCGTTCACAACGGATCCCGACCCTGCTCTGCTTGAAGCGGTTGGGTCCCTGTCTGATGGCGCGACTCTGCAAACGGCCGTCACGATCTATGCCGCCCAATGTGTGGCCTGTCATGGCGCGGACGGTCTTGGCACGGGCATTGCCCCGGCTTTGAACGATCCCGACGTGCGCGCAAAGGATATTGCGGAATTAGAACGCACCATTGTGTATGGCAACGCAGGCACCCTGATGGCCGGCTGGAACAATGTGTTGGCCACCGAAGAGATTTCCGCTATGTTGACGCTCATCCAACGCTGGGACGAGGTGCCCACAGGCACGATCCCTGCCCCGGATGTGCCTATTCCAACTACCGAAGAGAGCATCGCATTGGGGAGTCAACTTTACAGCGCTAACTGTTCGCGCTGTCATGGACCCGATGGACAGGGTACTCCACGCGCGCCTTCGCTGAACGTCAAGTCCTATTTGATGGACACGACTGACCAGGCGATCCAGCAAATCGTCACGCTGGGTGTACCGGGCACAGCCATGCCCGCCTGGGGCGATCGCATGACGGATGCCGAGATCCAGGCCATTGTGGGTTTCCTGCGTCAGTGGGAAGCGACCGCGCCCGAAGTGGCCCAGCCGATGGGGCCACCGTCCGGTGTGGGTGGTCCGCCCTGGCTGCGGAATAACAATACGACGACCACCCAACCGAACACCAACCTTGCTTCCACGCAGATGCCTGATACGGGTGGGTTGGATGCAGATATGCAGGCGACTGCCATTATTGAGAACCAAACTACTCAAGCTGCGGAGAGCAGCGGACAAAACGGCCCTCCCATGACAGAACAGGATATGGCCACGCATATGGCTGAAGACGCGGCGAATGGTGGTGGTCAGGGGGGAGGACCGCCCTGGATGCGGGAGCAGGTTCAAACGTCGACGGTCGATGCGCTGGAATGGCGTGTGCTGGTCTTGATCGGGGGTGGATTGGCGGTGGCTTTTTCGTTGATCGCGATGGGCTTCTCATCGTTGAGACGCACACGCCAGCATCCGCCATCTACATGATTTGCACATAAGTCCTTGACATCCGCATAACATGTCCCTTTTATGATGGGTGCAGGTTGGAGGCACAACCCGTATCTTTTTAGAAAGGAGTACATAAATATGAACAAGAAATTCAAATGGGCTGTCGGGGCACTGGTCATCGCGTTACTGGCGGTCGGTGCCTATGGTACTACAACTGCCTATGCGGATGATCAGGAGCCCCCGTTACCTTTCGGTGAGCGCGGACCCGGTGGCTCGGGCGGGCCACACGGCGAGCGCGGTCTGGACGGAGCAGCCCTGGAAGCTGTTGCGGAAGTGCTCGACATGAGCACGGACGACCTGTCCGCTGCGCTGGAAGACGGCCAATCGTTGCAAGACCTGGCCGATGAAGCTGGTGTGGACTTGCAAGAGATCAAGGAAGCATTGAACGCCGTCCGCGAGGAAAGTATGCGTGAGCGCATTGCCCAGGCTGTCGAAGACGGCACGATGACCCAGGAAAAAGCTGACTGGTTGCTGGAAGGATTGGAAAAAGGCTTCCTGGATGGCCCTGGATTTGGATTCGGTCGCGGCGGCCACCCTGACAGGCTTCCGCCAATCGAAACCGAATAAACTCCGATCTCACTATCACGGAAAGATTCCAAAAACAATATGGCGGGTTTTGCCCGCCATATTGTTTTTCAATTCAACTTTTTCGGAGTAACCTTTTACTCTTTTTCGCGTCTTGTACTTAGATATGGGGGACCCATCATTGGTCGCAGAGTGCCGCAAGGGGAGCGGCACTCTGTAGTTAAGTAACTCACCGGAAGATGATTAAAACACCTCCGATAACTTTATCGATAGAGTTATCTTGGCGAACGAGCAGACGATATCCAGGTACCTATGATCCCCACGGACAGGGCAATGAGCACAATCACGCCTGCCCAGATACTGGATGTAGATGGCTGCGTTGAGCGTTTTTCATCTGTGTCCGGGATTATTGTCTCAGATTGCCCCGTTGTTGTCCGTGGGGTGCTGGACACTGTCGGTGTGGCGGTCACAAAAAACGGGGTCGGGGAGGACAGAGGTGTCGTGGTCGGCGGCGGTTGGGTGGCGTCTTTTTGAACCAGCAATATCTGTCCGTTGTAAATTTCTGTGTCTTCCCACAAATTGTTCCAGGCGCGGATCTGGTCGATAGTGGTATTGTATGTGATGGCGATACTCCACAGGGATTGACCGTACTGGACTTTATGGATCACATCCCCATCTGGACGCGCGGTACTGCGTTTGACGGGGATGATATATTGCGGTACGTAACTATCCCCACTTGGGGAATATCCACCCTGGGAAATGGCAGTCAGGAGGTCATTTGCAGCGGATTGCATTTCGCCGGTGTTGGTTTGCAATGCAGTTTCCAACACAATGTAGGTCTGGTCCCCTACTACCACCGCAGCGCCGATATCGCTGCGATCCGGGGAAAGCATGGTGTTGGTATGCGGACCATCTCCCAGCCACAGTTCGACCGCCATCTGCGCTGTGTTGGCAGCGATCCAGTTCTCAGAGCGGTACCCGTCGAGGGAGAGATCGCCCGAAAGCGGATATCCCAGCGAGATCAACCATTGACCGAGAGTTAATCCGTTCGGACGTGTGTGCCCGGGAGCGCCGCCGGCAATTGCGTTGGCTTCCCACTCCGCCACCTGCATCAGTACGGGATGCGTGTTTAACGGCAGCAAACCATTTTCGATGCGCAATTGATTGACTGCCTGGATCACTTCCGCAGCCGTAGGCGGTGTAACACCCGGCTCTTGTGTCTCTTGCAGCAGCGGACGGGCAGAAACATCCTCTGGCAAGGGGCTAAGGATGATCAGTATGAGAAGTGCCAGGGAGAAAGTCCAGATCTGATATTTTCGCAACATATCTGTTCACTGTTTCCAAATCCAGCCCTGATTGTATCAGCAGGTAAAGCTATAGGCGGATGGTGTCTTTAATTATGTTGCGAAAATATGAGAAAAGGTAACAGGGAATTTCTTGACGATCTACATACCTTTGATTTTCAATTTAATAGGCCGGCGTCATACCCGCAACGCCGTTGCCTTTTGATAGCAGTGTATCTTAGACCAGATTTTTGTTTTAGAAAACGAAATATCGTGCTGATGCCATAACCCACAAAGCCAGGCTGAGAGCTGCGGCGCAAATATATAAATAAGTGCTTTGTTGTTTTCCTAATACCTGTAATTGCGAGGACTGCTCGTCAGAGGGGGTATCCTGAATTTGCTCCCTAAGCTGCAGCATAGCTTTCAACTTGCGGTCGGTGAGAATGCCAAATATGAATGCGACCAGTGCGAGTCCGGCGCCAATCCCAAAACCGATACCCGCGCTTGAATGCATCCAGGCTGAAGTGAGACCGCCCGAATCGTGCCAATATAATAAAATGCCGGCGATACCTGCCATCCCACCTGCCCCCGCCGATTCGGTGCCAAACCTCTTGTTTTTTATCAAGTAATCAACAAACTTTTGCCCCGATTGTCCGGTTTCTTTTAAGGCAGGAGTGATAACAAAGGCCAACAGAAGAGTGCTGCCAACCCAATACGCGCCTGCACCAATATGAAGGATACGCAGGATTAAAAGATAGTAGTTCATTTTCTCTCCTTAAGGGATATAAGATACTATTTTTTAAGCGCCCTGTTCCACTGTGAGAGTCTTGTATATCCATTCCCAACTTTCAGGGTTGAGAAGGTCGAATAGAAATTCTTATTACTATGAACTGGATCGGCGCATCGAAAAATGCCCACTGACGCCGGTTTCGCTGCTGACTATCCAGGGACCCCGCAAATTGAATACGCAAGCGACCAATAAAGGTCTCCTGGGTTATAGCCCATCAGATGATTGATTTTATACTAATTTGTATTTGAATTGTCAAGAATTTAAGGAGAAATATTCAAGTCATTCGAGCTTGAGATTTCCACTCTCGTCGAACGGGAAGAAGGGATTGTAAGCCACTTCCCAATGGAAATCGTCCGGGTCGACGAAGTAGGAGCTGTACCCACCCCAGAACACCTTTTGAGGCTGTTTGGCAATTTCCACGCCTTTGGACTCCAGGTCGCGGATGATCTGGTCCACTTCCGCTTCGCTGCGTGCGTTGTAGGCCAGGGTCACGCCAGAGAAGCCGTCCCCTTCGGATGATGTCAGCGCATCTGCGGCCAACTTCTCGCGCGGATACAGGCCAAAGACCACGCCGCCTGCCTGGAAAAAGATCACATCGTCATTGCTGATGGAGGCCGGTTGCCAGCCCAGAACTTCAGTGTAGAACGTATGGGAGCGCTCGAGATCGCGCACGCCCAGGGTGACGAGATGAAGGTGTTGGTTCATGATTAACTCCATTTTCCGGTGAGACTAGTTTGGGTTTATATGGTACACACGTACCCGGGTTGTTTCGCTTTTTCCCTTCAATTCGAGATCACGCTGTTCCAAATCATCCAATTCTAGTCTGGCTCTTTGATAAGCTGCTTCGCTGATCAGAATCTCTCCCGGACCAGCTTGAGAGGCTAACCGGGAGGTGACATTGACGTTATCGCCCAGGGCAGTGAAATCCGAAGGATTATCTTCACCACCTCCCACCACCCCTACGTACGCAGGTCCCGTATGAACGCCGACCCCCACTGGCAGCCAGGGACCTTTATTGTCACGATGTCCCGTGCGCTCGAGCAATTCCCGAGCCGCCTCGATGGCGCGGTGGGGATGTTCTTCACCCGCAAAGCCTGGGATGTACAGACCGATCACCTCGTCGCCCATCAACCGGTCTACCATCGCGTCCGTTTTGATCAATACTTTGCTGGCTTCCGTATAAAAACGGTTCATAAGTTGACTGAATTCCCGTGCACTCATTTGCTCGGCTAGAGCTGTTGAATTTCGCACATCAGCAAAGAGCATGGTCAATTCGATTTCTGCGCCACCGGGATTATCGAAACGCTCACAGGGCTGGCAGAATCGAGGATTGTATTCCGACTGTTCCCTGCCGATCATGCGCATCAAAACTCCGCCCCAACTCTTGAAGGGCGCGGCACATAGTTTACAACGCGGATTCGAAGGCAGCATCCCAAATAAGTGATAAACGTGACGACCTATAGGTTCCCCTTCCATCAGCATTTTGCGCCATTTTTCTTCGGTAGTTGTGTCTATTGACATACATTTGCCTCCAACAATAAAAATTCGATGGGCATCAAGATCACTTCTCCAAAGGAGATCTTTCTCTGCCTTTATCTTAGCACAATGAAACCCGGGCCTGATGAATCTTAAATTAAAAAAGTCACGCTTTCCCTTGCTCGGGATCCTCACTTGCATGACCTAAATGTATGTTGATGAATTAATCCACCGTCAGCGTCTTCGACAAATTCCTCGGAAAATCGGGATAAAGAGCAGACCTGACAGGTTTTCTCAGAAGCTTGGTCGATCCAAGACTGCGCATCGTAAAGAGATCCGATTATCCGCTTCTTTAATCTTTCATCAATGTCTTGCTCAAATTACTTGCTCACTTGCGAAAACTTGCAACAGCCTCCGTCACCGCTTTTCGTATGGGGGTGTACACCAATCCAAGTTCTTTCGCTGTCTTGCCACCATCGACTTGAAGACCCTGCTTCATCGTGCGTACCTGATCAACCGACATGTCCAACAAGGGTGGCTTTTTGAGAAGATTAGCAATGCCTGTCATAAGATATGCACCCATCATCGTCAACGTGGTGGGTAAGTGAAGAAAGGGAAGGTTTGTTCCAGCAGCCTCGCAGATTAGTTGGTTTAATTCGCCAAAGGTCATATTGCAGGCACCGACCAGATATTTTTCTCCGATATTGTCTTCCTTTTCTAACGCTAGCATAATGGCTTCGCAGACGTCTTTCACATGCACGAAGGAAAAGGTTATGTTGGCCAGCACTTGTGCTGGCATGCGTCCCAGCGCAAAGTTCTTCAGGTATCGTCCAGAAGCTTTTGGGTCATTCGCGCCTAGTACAGCGCTTGGATACATGACCACCAACGGCAGCCCTTTCTCTTCGTACAGTTGCCAGGCGATTTTATCCCCTTCGAACTTCGTCTGAGCATAGTGGCTGAGACGATACGATCCAAACTGGCTTTTCTCAGAGATTGGCCAGGATGCATTGCCATAGACTGCAGCACTGCTGATATGAACTATCTTCCGGATATCTGTTTCGAGAGCACTCGTCATCACATTACGCAAGCCATCCACATTGACTTCGTGGTAAACGTGCTTATCAGTCAACCACAACTCGAAACTACTGGCCAGATGTACAAGCCAATCGCAGCCTTGCATGCCCTTAACCAATGACTCTTTATCGTTGATATCGCCCATAATGATCTTTGCTCTGGTTGCCTGCAACCCCTGAAATTGGCTGGTCTTCCTGGCAAAGCAATACAGTTCGTGGTTGGTTTGCAATAGACGCTCTACAAGATGTGTCCCAATATAACCTGTAGATCCGGTGATGAATATTTTCATCTTGGTTCTCCTTTTTGGTTCTTGGCGCATAATGCGTGGTGGATCCAAAATACACTCCGAGAGCACCACGCTCTCGGAGTGTTAATTCGTTCAAGATGGTAGAAGATTCGAACTAGAGATTTTCAGGTTAGGAGGGGCCTTCCCAACTCAGACTCTCTCCCAATCATCAGTCTCACTCAGAACGCAGCGCGTTCACGATGGCTTGTGCTAGCAGGTCGCGCCCGGCAGGCGATGGGTGTTCGTCACAGATTAGAGGGGAGGTCGATAGCACGATGCGCAGCCCTGCCGCACATGTGTCGCCGCCAGAGGCAGCAGAGGCGGCGGCGAACGCACCGAATCCATCGGCAACAACCCCTCCCCAGGCCAAGGTACGATCGGCAATCACCTGATTCACCTGTGAGATCGCGCTCGTACTAAGGGGATCACTGTAGTCGAGCGAGAAGTAGGTCAGCGCGACGAGCTTATGGTTGTAGTCATCCAGGTTGCGGATGTGTCCATAGATAGTGTCGAGGTTGGCTGAAAGCATTGCCAGCATGGCAGGTAAACCGGAAAGAATGCAATTGATTTCAGCGGGTGTATCCGCACCGCCGCATTCATCTATGAGTACGAGGAGGTCATTGATTCCGATGTTGATGCTGACTACCAGGGTCTCGGGATGAGACTGGAGGAATGCGTCCATAAAATCAAGCTGGGAGGTGTTGTAAGCCGCATGTAATGGGAAGTTATAGTAAAAGCGGTAGGCTCCGCAGCCGGTATCGGTTTCGGCGAGAGAGATGAAGTGACTGCTTGTCTCGCCGGGGCAGGAAGCGTTCGTGAGGTTTTCCTTGAGCGCGGCTGCCACCGGTGTCGGGTATCCGATGAAGTTATCTGGGTTACCTGCCTTCCCGGAATTTACGACCAGCGGGTCATAGCCGAAGGCCTGTGAGTCGCCAAGAGCCAGATATTTCTGCGGCCGGTTCGAGTCAGCCATGGCTGGTGCAGTCTGGATCAAGCTCATGACCAGGATCAAGGTAATGGTTAGAGTGGTACGTTTCATAGTTATTCTCCTTTCTGTGAACTGCATGATTGTCAATTTACCAAGGCAAAATTCACGGATTACTGGTGGTCAACGGCCAGATATCCTGTGTGATACGGCCGTTCTCACGAATAGATTGGGCGAGAAAGGCATCGACTTCGGATTTCTTTCATGCCATGAATTCGCAGTTATGCTTGGAACACGACTTCGTAGGTATCCACAGAGGGTGTTCCTGAAAGGAGCCCCTCGAACAAGGCGAGGGATTGTGGCTGTGTAGCGAGCGTTGCATCAGCGTTTTCCTTTGTTTCCCACAAGGTGATTGACAAACCCTTGCCTGTTCCGCGGTCGCCCATCACGTAAACTCCCTTGAAGCCTTTGGCTTGCTTCAAACGCGGCGCTAATTTATCTCTCCAAACAGATATTGCCTCATCAATCTTGTCAACAACCACCTGGGTATTGGTCACTCTCGCGTACATATCAGCCTCCTTTGGTTATGGTGTGCGCCCTCTTTGACAGAAGTAGCACAAATAATGGGTTTGACTTATTTACCGTAGCACGGCTCAAACTGAGCTTCAAGGCGGTAAAAAGGAGGTAAATTCTCCAATTTGATATTTCTGTTACAATTTTTATGTCAGTAGTTGTTCGGTTAATGGAAGAGGCGTTTTATGGGTAATTACAAACAATCCCAAGATGGATTCCGTATCAATGACCTGACCTGGCGCGAGCAGGATGTTCTGAATTTGCTCGCAGAGCACCTGTCGAATCGTGAGATCGCCGAACGATTATTCCTGGCTGAAAGCACGGTCAAGGATTATGTAAGGAAAATCCTAAAGAAGCTGAACGTAAAAAATAGACGGCAGGCAGTCGAACGGGCAAGCGAGTTGGGGATTCTGAGTCGAAAGTCAAATTTGCCTTCTGGGTTGACTCCATTCATCGGACGAACAGGCGAGTTAGAGGAGATCAGGCAACAGCTGGGAAAGACGCGTCTGCTTACGCTTACGGGACCGGGCGGTATGGGCAAGACCCGTCTGGCATTGAAAGCAGCTGAGGAGGCTGCTGGCGACTTTCGAGATGGATGCTTCTTTGTATCCCTGGCTCCCATTCGTTCGATAAACCACATCATCCAGGCTATTGCCGAAGCCGTGAATTTCCCTCTTCCCACGCATGAAGATCCAAAATACCAGTTGCTGCGTTACCTGCGAAAGAAGAAATTTTTGCTGATCATGGACAATTTTGAACATTTAATAGATGGTGTGGGCATTGTTAGCGACATCCTTCAAACCACATCGGATGTAAAGATCCTGGCCACATCGCGCGAACGATTGAATCTGCAAAACGAGATCAATCTGAGCATTGGGGGCATGCAGGTTGGGGATAAGGTCGAAGTAATAAAAAATAAGGAGGCAGTTGCCTTGTTTTTGCAAAGCGCGGACCAAATCCGTTTTGGGTTTGATCCTACTCTTGGCGAGTTAGCCAAAATCGAGGATATCTGTACCCTCGTTGGAGGAATGCCATTGGCGATCGAACTGGCTGCCTCCTGGCTGCATGTTCTTTCTGTAAATGAAGTTTATGATGAAATGAAAAAAGGTTTGGATATCCTCGGGTCTGAAGTGCGTGATGCACCTGCGCGGCATCGAAGTATTCGCGCCGTCTTCGATCATTCCTGGATGTTATTGGATCAGATCGAACGGGAGATATTCATGCGTCTTTCGATTTTCAGAGGCGGGTTCACACGCGAGGCGGCAGGGCAGGTCGCATCGGCGTCTCTCAAACAGATTGGCGGGTTGGTCAATAAATCCATCCTCAGGCACGATCCAGTCACTGGTCGTTTTGAGATTCATGAGCTGTTGCGGCAGTATGCCCAGGAGAAACTTGAGAGTACTGCACGGGCCAGAGAATCAACACAAGAGATGTATGCTGCTTATTACGCGGATTTTATGCAAGATAAATGGAAAGAACTAAGAGGATCCAGACAAATACCAGCGCTGACTGAAATAGAAATGGACGTTGAAAACGTACGTGCCGCTTGGCGCTATTATTTGGATGGGCAAAATGTGCAGCAGTTACAGAAATTTGTTTATAGTTTTTGGTTGGTATATTTGATACGTGGTTGGTTTCGCGGGGGCATCGAATTATTTGCCGATAGCACAAATATACTTGCTCGACCAGAAGGCGACCCTGACCTGCAAGCTGTGCGAGCTGTATCAATGGCATTCCAGGGATATTTTATGTCGTTGGTGGGACTCACGGATGAAGGGTATAAGCTGATCAAGAAAAGCATTCACATCCTTGAACAGCTTGATTATCCGTTTGAGTTGGCTATAGCATATTACACCCTGTCTCTGACATCCTATTATTTAAATCAGCCGGATGAGGAAAAAGGTGCTGCCCAAAGATTTCTAAGGCTCGCGGATACGTCGAATGATCCATGGCTTTTGGCGACTGGATTCTGGCTTGTAGGTCATGCTGATCTCAGTTGGAAGAATTATGCAGAGTCAAAACGTTTGTTGGAAGCCAGCCTGAAGTTAAATAATGAGCTCAAAAACCCCTATATTTCGGTTCTTTGCTTCACATCTCTTGGAGTACTTGGGGTCTACACCGGGGATTTTGGGGAAGCAAAGAAATATTTCTCAAGTTGTTTGCAAACGGCGAATACATTAAAAGCTACCTGGTTATCCAGCCTTGCAATCCAGGCTCTGGGCGGAATCGCGGTGTTGACCAATGAGTTACCAGAAGCTCGGGAACATCTTACACAAAGCCTCCGATCTGCATATGACCTTGGATGGGATCGGGATATTGGCAATCATCTCTTTGAATTTGCCAGTTTGCGGGTAAAACAGAAAAGACTGGAAGAAGGCGTGGAACTGATTTCCTTATTATTGCAACAACCAGCGAGCCATCTGGTACACGCGGGAGGTGGTCTCATCAGGGATCGTGCAAAGGCGCTGCTCTCTGACATTGAGGGTAGCCTTTCAAAGGAGAAGTATGAAGCTGCCTTGCAGAGAGGGGCATTAATGAATTTGGATGAAGTTGTTTTGGAGTTGCTTGGATCAAAAGCGTAAGACATATTGTGTCACAGAGATTGGCAGACCTGACAAATTTTCGCGAAGCGTACCTGTGAGGTCTTTATGGCTATACCTAATCCACCGTCAACGTCTTCGACAAATTCCTCGGGAAATCGGGATCATACCCGCGCAGAACGGACATATGATACGAAAGTAATTGCAATGGCAAGACTGCCAGCAATGCGTTGATATACGGATCCGAATTGGGGATGACGATCAAATCGTCCGCATTGGCGCGCAGGCGGGCATCTTCCTGCCCGATGACGATCGTGCGTGCACCGCGTACGTTGACCTCGTTGATGCCGCTGATGATCAGGTTGGTATCCTGCAGCCCGGCCACAAACACAATCGGAAAGCCCTTGCTGACCGCCGAGAGAGGCCCGTGTTTGAACTCAGTCGAGAGCATGCCTTCGCAATGGGCATAGGTGATCTCTTTGAGTTTCAACGCGCCCTCGAGCGCGATGGGCAGGGTCAGGCCATAGCCGAGACAGTACATATCGTCCCATTCGTTGATGTCTTCAGCAATAGCCTCGACTTGCGATGTGACCATGTCGAGCGTTTGTTCCATCAGCGCAGGGATGTTTTCCAGTTCCTTCGTATTTTTACCAGCCATCCGATAGGCCAGGTACAGGAAGGTGATGACCTGGTTGGTAAAAGTCTTCGTGGCGGGAACGCTGATTTCGTATCCGCAGCACAGGGGCAGACAGAACGAGGTGGTTTTTGTCAGGGTAGAGCCGACTACGTTGGCAAGTCCGAAACATTCCATGCCGCGCGCTTTGACGGCTTCCAACGCGTTGAGTACATCTTTTGTCTCACCAGATTGGCTGACAAAGATGCCAACATCCTCGTGTCCAACGGCCGGAGCGAACTGCGAGATGAACTGCGGCGCCAGGACCGGGATGGCAGGCTTGCCCGCCAATTGCGCGAAATAGACTGAGCCTGCCAGCGTGGCGTGGTAGCTGGTGCCGCAGCCAATGAAGTATAGGTGGCGGGCGGACTTCATCTTCTCGACGATGGTTTCAACTTCAGGCGAGCCATCCAGCAGATGCAGCAGCTCGCTGGCCACTTGAGCCTGCTCATGGATTTCCTTGAGCATGAAATGGGGATAGCCGCCCTTTTGCACCGCATCCATCGTTTCAGTGACCTGTTCGGGCTCGCGTTCGATCAACTTGCCATCTTTGACGGAGCGCAACTCCACATGGTCAGGCCACAGCGTGACGATCTCGCCATCCAGCGGACGGACGACGGTACGGGTCAGCGGCAGGATTGAAGGCAGGTCTGATGAGACACAGGTGAATCCCTCGCCCAGGCCGACCACCATCCCGGAGCCCTTTTTGAAGGCATACAGTTTGTCATCCTCCACGCGGCCAATCACGAAGGAGTAATCACCCTCCAGGTCGCCATAGGCCAAACGGATGGCGTCGATGAACTCGTAGCCCTTGCTGATGTAGCGCTCCACCGCGTGTACGCAGGTCTCGCCATCGTTCTCGGAGCGCACGGTCATGCCCTCATCGATGAATTCCTGGCGCAGCTCAATATTGTTGACCACGTTGCCATTGTGTGCGCCGACCATGATACCCTGCGAGTCAATGTGCGGCTGTGAATTGACCTGCGAAGGTTCCCCAAAGGTGGCCCAGCGCAATTGGGTGATACCGCGTGAACCGCTCATCTCGGCGAAGTTGTATTTTTCCGAAACCACTTCCACCTTGCCCACATCTTTGCGCAGGTCGATCGTTCCGTTGCTGAGTGTGGCCGCGCCGACCGAATCATAGCCACGATAGGTCAGGCGCTCAGCGGCCTCGATCAGGATCGGGCCAAGGTTTGTTTCTTTGTTCGTTACATATCCGAAGATACCGCACATGTAAGGTTTTCTCCTGTTAAGAAATTTCACCGGGGATAAACATAGATAAACGAGATTTTGCCGTTCATCAAGCAAGATCCTTGTCTATCCTTGTTTATCTCCGGTAGATAACGCGTTTTTTAATTTTTGTTTTTTCTTTATTGCCATGAAGAACTGCACAGCGGACATCACCAACCAGAATACCGCAGCTCCAAACAGTAGCGGGATGAATGAGAACGAGGCCCAGAACATCTCCGTCCCAGCATATTCCCACCAGGGACAGGCATGCTGGCCATCGGTGAAACCGTAGCAGATGCCTTCCCAGGTTGTGGCAGTTGAGACGATTCCCGCAACAGGGATTGCCAGGCACAACAAAATGCCGATGACCAGAAAAATCAGTTTGATAATGCGGAAGATTCGATTCACGGGAAGTAAGTTTACCAGAGAACGGGGTAACGTATTTGTTTTCAAAAAGCTGCTTTTGTTGCCTGGATTGCCGCGGTCGCTTGAAAAAGTTGGGGTATTTGAATATGATACCCCCATGAAGTACAGCCAGGCAATCACGAAAGTATTTGAAGGGGAATGGGGCAATCTTCTCGACACATTGTTGGAGAAATCAAATGAAGAATAAAGTATCTCTGGATGAAATTTCGATTCGAACTGAGCTTCGACACGGCGATCTTGGCTACGTAGTTTACATGCATGGTGTGCTTTATGGGCGGGAGTACGGATTTGGGCTCAATTTCGAAACGTATGTCGCGGAAGGCCTGTGTGAGTTCTACCGACAATATGATCCCGAACGGAACAGAATTTGGGCCTGCGAACACAACGGGAGAATGATTGGTTTCCTGCTGTTAATTGATCGGGGAGAAGCCGCGCAATTGCGTTATTTTCTGATCGAGCCAGAATACCGTGGAATCGGTTTAGGCTCGAAACTTTTGGAGCTCTATATGGATTTTTTGCAGGAGTGCGGTTATAAGAAATCGTATCTCTGGACAACGCATGAATTGGATGCCGCCATCCATCTCTACAAACGATTTGGATTCAAGCTGACAGAAGAGAAAGAATCGACCGGTTTTGGGAAAGCGCTCAGGGAGCAACGCTACGATTTGACCCTTTAGATTTCCCAGGGTGGACGGCCTAGGCTCGCATCGCCCATAGACTTTGAAACTGCCTCCGTTAAATTGGGCAGAGTCTCGGCTGCAGCCGCCAGCAGACCGAAGCAACCTGCGATCATCATATCCCCAAAGGGAGCGGCAAAATAAGGACGGAGGACCGGGGGCGAAGGAAGGTTATTATCGGTCTTCAGTCTACGGTCTTCGGTCACGAACATCGAACGTCTTGGACCTGTCACCACAACATCAAAATCATCTTTCCCAAACTCAAATGTATCCCCCGAATACATGAGCGCGCCGTGGCCCATGTCATCGAAGACATCTTCGTGCCTGAGAGAGCCATCAGCCAAAGCACGCAATAACGATTCGAGTTTTTGCAGATCGATTTCCCCTGTGTGATGCTCGAAGACGCCTTCAACACCATCTTCACCCATACGAAATGCCAGCGTGTGGAAATTGCCAATATTGGTGATGATCTTTTGTCCGCGTTTTGCCACGGTCGGGTCGAAGGATGCACCCAGCACGGCAGCAGGGGCGGTGTCCATGACGATCAGCGGGCAGGGT
>JASFRG010000040.1:0-29667 GCA_050115035.1 Anaerolineales bacterium
TCAGTTGGCTGGGAAAACGCCGCAGTATTCGCGTACGTTGGTGCAAAAAAGATGAAAACTGGATGGCTTTGATCAAGTTCGCTTGCGCTCATATTTTGTTCGCTATGGCATTTTACGGATAGGCTCTTAGACGATCACCTTACCTGACCAACCGCCTCTACGAGATTGGAACCAATGAAATCACAGCGAAAAAATTTTCTTGTTACTACGATAGTTGTCCTGGTACTTTGCCTGGATTTTGTCGGCGGTGCCTGGACAGAACACAAAACCTTGTTTCTGGGTGGAGGTGTACCACCCGAAGCAAACCAGAATATCGGGTTGATAGAAAAAGCCTGGAGCATTATCGAGAATAACTATGTGGACCAGGCATCAGTAAAGCCTACTCAGATGACATATGGCGCAATTAGCGGCATGGTAGATTCCCTTGGCGATACAGGTCATAGTATCTTCCTTAGCCCGGAAATGGTGAAAGAAGAGCAGAATTTTACCCAGGGACAGTTTGAGGGAGTTGGGCTCGAAATTCAGATAAAGGAGGGCAAGATCGTCATCGTGGCACCCATCGACGGCTCTCCAGCCCAAAAGGCCGGTCTGAATCCTGGCGATATCATTCTTAAAGTGAACAGTGTGAATGTCAGCGGCTTGTCTGTAGCGCAGGTTGCCAATCGGGTTCTGGGACCGGCAGGAACCCAGGTGATTTTGACCATTCAAGATCCAAAAACCGGTGAGTCTCGTGAAGTCACTATCCAGAGAGCCCGAATCAACCTGCAAAACGTAACCTGGCATATGCTACCGGGAACCACTATTGCTCACCTGCGTCTGGCTGGTTTCAGCCAAGGAGTGACACAGGATCTGCAACAGGCCCTCCAGGAAATCCGGACCCAGGGAGCCACTGGGCTAATCTTGGACTTGCGCAATGATCCGGGTGGGTTACTGAATGAGGCTGTGGGGGTCACAAGCCAATTCCTGAGCGGAGGCAATGTTTTGCTGGAAAAGAATGCGAAAGGGGAGCTCAAGTCGATCCCGGTCGAATCTGGCGGGATTGCACCAATGATTCCAATAGTTGTGCTGATAAACGGTGGAACTTCCAGCGCAGCTGAGATCGTATCCGGAGCTCTCCAAGATGCGCACCGGGCTGAATTGGTCGGCGAGACGACTTTCGGCACTGGGACAGTGCTCAACGAGTTTCCTCTTTCGGATGGATCTGCGCTATCGCTGGCGATCGAGGAATGGTTGACTCCGAACGGGGGATCGATCTGGCATCACGGAATCTCCCCAGATATACAAGTATCCCTTCCAGAAAATACGACCCCGCTGGTGCCTGAAGCGGAACAAGACCTCACGAAAACTCAATTGACCGCGAGTGGAGATAACCAACTTTTACGCGCCTTGGATATCCTTGATCAAACAAGCCGTAGTTAATTCCAAAAGTGATCAACCCTCACGAATGCAGATCGGCTCTATTTTCGGTGCCTTTTCATGAACTGCGAAAATTTTAACAAGGTTAAGATTTGCTTAATGCATTTATAAGCGATGAATAAAGTCAAGATATATGTGGGGTGATATATTGAAAATGATATGGCGATTTTGTCTTGCTGATCGCCTTTATCAATGTATTTCGTTCTGAGATATTTGTTTGGGAGAGGGATAATGTTTAAGGAAAATGTTGTAAGAGAATCTGATCTCGATTCGCCCCATCTTTCCAATTCTACTACTGAAGGATTGACTCAAAAGGAAGCTGAACGACGTCTGGCGCAATACGGGCATAACGAACTGACGGAGGAAAAGTCCAATCCACTTTTGAAGTTCCTTTCTTACTTGTGGGGACCCATCCCCTGGATGATTGAAATAGCAGCGGTTTTATCGGCATTTGCTCACCATTGGGAAGATCTTGGCATCATCCTGGCCCTGCTGGTGGTCAACGCGATTGTCGGTTTTTGGGAGGAGTTCCAGGCCGGGAACGCCATCGCTGCCCTCAAGAAACGCCTGGCATTGAATGCCAAAGTGTACCGTGATGGAATCTGGAAATCGATTCCTGCCCGTCAATTGGTTCCGGGGGATTTGATCCGACTGCGCCTCGGCGACATTGTTCCGGCAGATGCGACATTGTTAGAGGCCGAACCCCTTGAAATCGATCAATCTGCCCTGACAGGTGAATCCTTGCCCGTGACACGCAAAACATCCGAGCTCGTCTACTCTGGTTCCATTGTCAGACAAGGCGAAGCCGATGCGTTAGTACAGGCAACCGGTTCGAATACCTACTTTGGCAAGACAGCCCAAATGGTCAAGCAAGCGCATACCACCAGCCACTTCCAACAAGCAATTTTAAAAATTGGGAACTACTTGATCATCCTTGCGTTGGTATTGGTTGTATTTATTCTTGGCGTCGCTTTTTCGCGGGGCGATCCGCTCCTGACGACCATCGAATTTGCGCTGGTGTTGACCATTGCGGCGATCCCGGTTGCCATGCCTACCGTTCTTTCGGTGACTATGGCGGTAGGCGCACGCCTATTGGCAAAAGAGCAGGCTATCGTCAGCCACCTGGCGTCGATTGAAGAACTGGCCGGAGTCGATGTTCTTTGTTCGGATAAAACCGGTACATTGACGCAGAACAGACTGACTCTCGGCGATCCTTTCTGTCTGGACGGTGTCACTCCAAAAGAAGTATTGTTGAACGCAGCTTTGGCTTCGCGCGCTGAGGACCAGGATGCCATTGATATGGCTGTCTTGAATGAAGTAGATCAGACGCAAACAGCTTCTTATGCGATAACACATTTCACACCGTTCGACCCGGTCCATAAGCGCACCGAAGCAAGTATCGCTGGAACGAATGACACATTCAAGGTCACCAAGGGCGCACCGCAGGTAATCTTGGATCTGGCAGAAAACGCAGAAGCTGCGAAAGCAAAAATTGGGAAGGCCATCGATGAATTTGCTGCACGTGGTTTCCGGTCGCTGGGCGTGGCGCGCACGGATCAACAGGGGAAATGGCAATTCCTGGGTGTGCTTCCGCTCTACGATCCGCCCCGTGAAGATTCCCGGGTGACCATCGAAACCGCGCAGGAAATGGGGATCAAAGTCAAAATGGTCACTGGCGATCAGATAGCCATCGGTAAGGAAATCGCGTCTCAACTTGACCTGGGAACGAACATCGTCAACGCCGATTTGTTCAACACGAACAAACAGCAAAAACACGGCCAACTTGATCAGGCTATCGAATGGGCTGACGGGTTTGCTCAGGTTTTCCCAGAACACAAATTTGACATTGTCAGCCTGCTCCAGAAACATGGGCATATCGTTGGCATGACCGGAGATGGCGTCAACGATGCACCCGCGCTCAAAAAAGCGGACGCCGGGATTGCTGTCTCGGGCGCCACGGATGCTGCCCGGGCTGCAGCAGATATCGCATTGTTGACACCCGGTCTGTCTGTCATCATCGATGCCATCAAGGAAAGCCGGAAGATATTCCAGCGTATGAACAGTTACGCTGTTTACCGGATCGCCGAAACGACGCGCGTGCTTTTCTTCATGACTCTTTCAATTCTGGTCTTCAACTTTTACCCGGTTACGGCAGCAATGATCGTGCTTTTAGCCTTGCTCAATGATGGGGCGATCTTGTCGATTGCCTTTGATCGCGCCACTTTCAATAACAAACCAGAAAAATGGAATATGCCATATGTGCTAGGCATGGCCTCCGTGCTTGGTGTTATCGGCGTGGTCGCCTCGTTCGGATTGTTCTACCTTGGGGACCGGTTTTTTCATCTCGATCGATCTGTTCTGCAAACGTTGATCTATTTGAAACTGTCGGTAGCCGGTCACCTGACGATCTTCCTGACGCGTGGCAAACGTCACTTTTGGAACCGTCCGTTACCGGCGCCAATCCTGCTCGTGGCTGTGTTCGGCACCCAGACAATCGCAACGCTGATTGCCGTTTATGGTGTCTTGATGACTTCTATCGGGTGGGGTTGGGCATTGCTCGTGTGGGTGTATGCCCTGGCATGGTTTCTGATAAACGACCAGATTACAGTGATTGCCTCAAAAATTCTGGACAGGCTTTCACGCAGAAGAAAATCCAAGACAACAGCAACAGTCGAGCCAGCTTGAAAATCGTCCGTTGCAAACCGAGTTTCGCCGAAAGGAAACGCTCATGTTACTCAAAAACTATTCCAAAGACGGAAAGACCTGTACCGTGACTTTTACGCTCCCCCCACAGATCGAAGCTAAAACAGCTTATTTATATGGAGATTTTACCGACTGGGAAAAAGCACCAAAACTGATGGCTCGACAGGAAGATGGCAGTTTTACCACCAAGATGAAGTTCCTGGCTGGAAACAGTTATCGCTTCCGTTATCTGCTTGATGGCGGACATTGGGAAAATGATTGGGCTGCCGATGCCTATGCTCCTAATCCCTTTGGTACCGAGGACTCTGTTGTAAACGTGTAAATCGATTCCATAAAGCTAGCTACGTTAAAACACTGACAACCACGTTTTATTCCTTGCGGGTCCAATACCCCGCTGCTTTGCGGCGATTGGATCAATTCCGCCTAGATACCCCGACCGCTTGCGGCAGGGTAGTTCATTGTGTGTTCTTTGATGAGTAGGTCAATTGAACTTTGACTTGCTCTTCTTTAGATTCTCTTAATCTAAGGATAAGTGCTCACTAAGGACTTGAATCTCAAAAAAGACTATAGTGATAGGGAAATAGAAAGAGAGCATTACATGACGATTGGATATCAGGAAAAGCACTTCACCGCATCCGACACAGTGCGGGATATTGTCATCGGTATGTCAGATGGGCTGACCGTCCCCTTCGCGATCGCCGCAGGAATGACCGGAGCGGCCATAGCGGCCAAAGTGGTCATCATTGCCGGACTGGCCGAAATTGCAGCTGGTTCCATTTCGATGGGCCTTGGCGGTTACCTGGCTGGAAAAACCGACGTTGAACACTATGACGTCGAGCGTCATCGCGAGAAAGATGAAACACGACAGATCCCCGATGTGGAAGCCCAGGAAGTGGCAGATATCCTGAATGATCTTGGGTTGACTGACGATGAAGCCGGGCCGATCGTCAAGGCATTACGCCGCCAACCTGAGAAATGGATCGATTTTATGATGCGCTTTGAGTTGGAATTGGAACGTCCCGATCCACAACGCGCCTGGAAGAGCGCGCTCACAATCGCGGCCTCGTATGCTATTTCCGGGTTTATCCCGCTGGCGCCTTATATGTTCATCGCAAACGTTCAGAACGCGCTCCTGGTTTCTATCATGGTCACGATCCTGGCGCTGTTCATATTCGGTTATATCAAGGGGCGCATCACCGGGGTTAAAGCGTTGCGTTCCGCAGCCCAGACAGCCTTGACCGGGGGAGTAGCCGCGGGAGCGGCTTTTGGGCTGGCGAGTTGGTTGGGGTAGGAGATAAGTTTCGGGATGGACACACAGGCCAAAATTCCGGAAAGAAGCGGTCGTTTCTCCTGGAAACGCATCTTACTGGGAGGGTTGATCGTTGCTTTTATATGGCTGATCATCAGTCACTTTACAGAAGTCAAGCAACTGGCGAACACGCTGGCGCAAGGACAGTGGCAATGGGTGTTGGTTGCGGCTGGATTGCAAGTGATCTATTATCTGGTCTTTACAGCTACGTACCAATCTGCCTTTTACGCCCTGGGGATCAAGCGCAAGGTTGGGGAATTGATCCCGGTTACGCTGGGTTCACTGTTTGTCAATGTGGTCGCGCCGACCGCCAGCACTGCCGGAGCTGCCCTGTTTGTGGACGATGCTGCCCGCCGCGGACATTCTCCTGCACGCGCTGCCACGGCAACCCTTCTGCAATTGGTGGCGGACTACAGCGCCTTTCTGATGGTGCTGACTGCCGGTATGACGGTACTTTTCATTGACCACGATTTGCAGACCTACGAAATCATCGGGGCAATTATTTTGTTGCTGCTGGATGTCGCCTTGATTGGCGTGCTGCTGCTGGGCGTCTGGTGGCCCAAACTGGTTGAGGGGCTGTTACGTAGAATCCAGTTGGTTGTCAATCGCATTGGTAGTTGGTTCAAGCACCCCAGCCTGCTGGATGCAGACTGGGCCCACAATAATGCCGCTGAACTGACAGATGCATCACAGGCTGTGGCTGCGTTCCCCGGTCGGTTAGTGCGCCTGCTTCTGGTCATGCTGGCTGCTTACGCTATCGACATCTTCAGCCTGTATGTGCTTTTCCGTGCTTTTGATCAAACGATTGGTCTGGGGGTGTTGCTGGCCGGCTTTGCGATGGGCATATTATTTTGGATCGTCTCGCCCATTCCGCAGGGCATCGGCCTGGTAGAGGGCGTCATGACCCTTACCTATACTTCCCTGGGCGTCTCTGCTGATACGGCTGCTGTCGTCTCAATCGCTTTCCGCGGTCTTACATTCTGGCTGCCGCTGGTGCTGGGCTTCGTGCTCATTCAGCGCACACGCACTTTTGGCCGACGTGAACGTTCGCTGGCGGAGTCTTGGGGCGTGCGTCTGGTAGCCCTTCTGACCGCCCTGATGGGCATTGTCAATCTCCTTTCCGCTGCGACTCCGGCTTTGATATCACGCTTTGAAATCATCGAAAGTTACCTGCCATTGGTAGTCAGCCGCGGCGGACATCTGACAGCCGCTTTAGGCGGGTTTGCCTTGATGAGCCTTTCCATCGGTTTGTGGCGTCGTAAACGCAACGCCTGGGTATTGACACTGGCTGTGTTGGTAATCTCGGCAATCAGCCACCTTATCAAAGGCCTGGATTACGAAGAAGCGCTGCTCGGTCTTGGCCTGGCGGTCTGGCTGCTGACCTTGCGACCCCATTTTTACGCCCGTTCGGATAAGCCCTCGGTGCGACAGGGACTTTGGGCTGTTGTGGCCTCGATCAGCTTCACCTTACTTTATGGTGTGACTGGCTTCTATTTGCTCGACCGGCATTTCAGCATCAATTTTGGCTTGCCTGCCGCCATCAGACAAACAGTGGTGATGTTTACCGAGTTTTACGATCCCGGATTTCAGCCTGTGCCAATCACGCATTTCGGCCATTTTTTTGCTAATTCCATTTACCTGGTCGGCGCTGGCACGTTTGCGTATGCCATGTTCATGCTGCTGCGACCGGTGCTGCTCCTTTCCCCTGCCACGCTCGCGGAGCGCCGGAAAGCGGAAACTCTCGTTAAAAACTACGGGCGCTCCTCGTTAGCTCGCATGGTTTTGTTCGATGACAAATCCTACTACTTCAGTTCCGGCGGCTCAGTGATCGCTTACGCCGCCCACAATGGAGCCGCAGTTGCGCTCGGTGACCCCATCGGTCCGCCCTCAGACGCTTTTCAAGCCATAACCGGATTCAAAGCCCTGTGCGCCAAAAACGCCTGGATTCCCGCCTTCTACCAGGCTCGGCCTGATTATCTGGAGTATTACACGTTTGCCGGGTTCAAGAGCCTCAATATTGGCAGTGAGGCGATAACAGATGTGGCACGTTTCACCCTGTCTGGGAATGTCAACAAGGGGTTGCGTTCGGCTTACAACCGGATGGTCAAATTGGGATATCGCTCCGCGGTGCTGTATCCGCCATTGAGCCAATCTCAGCTAACCGAACTGCGTGCTATCAGTGATATCTGGCTGACGCACATGCACGGGACCGAAAAACGTTTCTCGTTGGGTTGGTTCGATGAGGCATATCTGCAAAGTGGCCCAATCATGGTTGTCTACGATCATAAAGATTGCCCGGTCGCCTTTGCCAATATTGTTTCAGAGTACCAGCGCAATGAAATCAGTATCGATCTGATGCGCTATGTCCCTGGCGAACATGGCATCATGGACTTTATGTTCGTCTCGCTCTTCGAGTGGACTGCTGCGGAAGGGTATGCCAACTTAAACCTTGGCCTGAGCGCGCTCTCCGGTTTGGGCGAGCACGCGGAAGATCTCAATATCGAACGTGCTCTCCATTACATTTTCGAACATGTCAACCAGTTCTATAACTTCAAAGGCCTGCATGCCTTCAAAGCAAAATTCCATCCGACCTGGGTGCCGCGTTACCTGATCTATCCCAATGCCACGGCGCTCCCCACCATCATCCTGGGGTTGAACCACGCTTCCAGTGGTGGCAGTGTTTTGTATAACTACCTGCCCCCATTATGGAACGCCTTCAAGCTGCGTCAGACGCTTAAGGCTTCCCGATGAAGATTATCTTGAAACGCTTCCCGTTTACCCTGACGATGTTGGCCCTCCTGGGACTGACGGCGCTCTGGACCAATACGCACACTGGGACCATATCCGCAGAATGGTTGGATCGCCTCGGCTTCGCTCCCCTGGATCTGCTGGCACTGAACCTGGGCCGCCTGTTCACTTCAGCCCTTGTTACCAGTGGCGGACGGGTCTTCTGGGAGGCGCTGGGGATGGTCGCCTTTGCCGTGGGGTTGAGCGAATGGCTGGCAGGTTCACGCCGCGCCGCGTTGACCTTTTGGGGCGTGCATTTTTCCACCCTGTTGATTGAGTCGCTATTCGTCGCTCTCCCAGTGCACTTGGCTGGATCGACGCTAGGCTCGCTGATTGCGCTGACTCGTGATGTTGGTCCGTCCGCCGGTTATTTTGGGGCGCTGGGGTTGGTCAGTGCGCATCTGAAATCTCCCTGGAACCTGATCAGCGGTGGCGTGATCCTTGTCGCTTTAGAAATTGCCTTATTACATGTTAGCGGGAATAACACCCTGGGGATGGAAGTTGGTGCTGATATCGCACACATTATCGCATTTCCTCTGGGATGGTATTCCTCTAGATTGGCGAATAATACGGAGAATAACAATGAACTCAATACAACAATTCATGCCTGGTAAGATCTTACTTGCGGTCGATGGCTCACCCTCAGCAAAGGCAGCCGCTTGCGCTGCAATACAAGTTGCAGCTGAAACAAAGTGGCACCTCCACGCACTGTATGTTGTGGATATTACACAGGTCTTTGACCCATACAGCGATGTCTCTCCAGAATTAAGTGAATTAGGTGAAGAAATGCCCTTTGAGCAGAAGATGGAGCTGTTCGAGGAGCAGGGCACGCTCGCGTTGGCTGAGATCGAGGGATTATCTCAGGAGATGGGAGTTGCGATCACGACAGAGATGATCTTTGGGGGCGTCCCGGAAAACATCTTGAAAATGTCCAAAGATTACGATCTGCTGGCTATCGGACACATGGGGAACCGCCATGCAAAAGAAAATAAACACATGGGCAGTAATTTTCAACAAATTGCGCATCACATTCAAATCCCGCTGCTGATTGGTAACAGCCATTGCAAACAACAAAAACTCCAGCGCGTCTTACTGGCTTATGACGGCAGTCTACTCTCGCACGAAGCTTTCAAATGGGCTGAGAATCTGCAAAACCTGTTTAAGACTATCGAGGTCCTTTCTGTGGAAAGAGGCAAAGAAAAGGATCACACCTGGGTGGCGGATCGTCATAAAGAGCTTGAAGAGAGTGCATTGGCGCAGTATGAGTTCATCCGGACAGCGGGGAATCCAGGCGAAAAGATCGCTTCAAAAGCCTTAACTGAGCAGGCAGACTTAATTCTTATGGGCGCTTATCACCATACGAATATATTACGCTGGGCCAGGCACAGCACCATCGACACAGTATTGCGTGAGACAGATTTACCTGTACTGGCTATAAAATGATTTTTTGAGAGGCAAGGGAATGCAGAAACAACAAAGACTACTACTTGATTCAATATTTTTGGGGATCGTAGGCGGGTTGAGCGCACAGCTCTTTACCTGGTTATTACATGTATTCAATGACATCTTTATGGAAAGGTTAGCCGGTTATATCCCGCCAGGATTACCAGAAGAGGGCGGAGTGCTGCAAGAGACGATCGGCGGGCATGGACTCTGGTTGATCCCTTTGGCTACCACCCTGGGTGGCTTGATCGCTGGTGTTCTGGTTTACAGCCTGGCACCAGAAGCTGAAGGCCATGGCACAGATACGGCCGTAAAAGCCTTCCACCGAGCAGGTGGTTTTATCCGTGCCCGGGTAGCGCCGCTAAAGATGTTGGCCTCGGCTATCACAATAGGTTCTGGCGGGGCAGCTGGGCGTGAGGGACCGACCGCCTTGATCAGCGCCGGAGTCGGCTCGATCTACGGCACACTCACCAAACGCCCGGATGAAGAAAGACGCACCCTTCTATTGATCGGAATGGCCTCGGGCCTTTCGGCGATTTTCCGCTCCCCAATTGGCACCGCTTTTTTCGCTGTCGAAGTTCTATACAGTGGCATGGAATTCGATGCCTGGGTACTCCTTTACACAATGCTGGGTTCGATTATCGCTTACACTGTAAATGGCCTGTTTGTTGGCTGGAAACCACTTTTCAATGTGCCTGCTACTATCGTCGCCCCTGATTTTATGGGGTATCTGTGGTACGCAGCGCTGGGTGTCATTGCGGGGTTGGTGGGCATCTTACTCCCTGAGATTTTCTACAAAGTACGTGACTTATTCAAGAAGATTCCTGTTCCAGCGCATATCAAACCTGCTATCGGTGGGCTGGGGGTTGGCATTATAGCCCTGGCTTTGCCACAGATTCTTGGCGGCGGGTACGGTTGGATACAGGAGGCAATTGACGGCAAGTTAGCTTTGACCTTGCTGGCTACTTTGATGTTCGCAAAAATTGCAGCATTGGCTTTGACCATTTCATCCGGTGGCTCGGGCGGAGTTTTTGCACCAGGGCTATTCGTCGGCGCCATGCTGGGAGGCGCAATTGCAAAAATATTCCACCAACCGGATGCGGCCTTTGTCATTGTAGGTATGGCGGCTGTCTTTGCCGGGGCAGCGCGCGTGCCAATCGCCACATTATTGATGGTGACTGAAATGACCGGTGGCTACCAGTTGCTTGTCCCGGCAGCACTGGCCATTACGGTCGGTTATGTCGTGCAGAAGGAATTTTCTGTCAAGCTGAAATATCCTACCTTGTACGAGGGACAGGTTGAAGGGCGTCCCGATTCGCCTGCGCATCAAGTTGAACATCTGGAGACAGCCATACAATTGCTGGCCAAACGACAGGTCCGTATTCCGGAAACCATCAGCCATGTAGACCTGCGTACGTTGCTCGAGACTGGTATACCCATCGATCTGCCGGGAAATAGAAGGTTGATCATCAAGTCAGTCAAACAAGGCAGTGTCTATGAAGGCAAACGAGCGCAGGAATGCTGCCCGTCGGAAAACCAGGAAAAAGTTGATCTGGTGGTCGTATTCCGCGATAACCAGCTAATCTTCCCAGAAGAGGGCACGCAACTCAAGGTTGGCGACCGATTATTGTTGATCGCTTCTTACAGTGCCTTACAGTTACACGAAAAGCAATTAGAGCCTCGGTAGCAAAATGGATATTTAAGACAGACTTAATGCAAATATCATGCCCGGATAAAGACACCGTCCATAGTCTTAGTTAGAATAGGAGAAAATCTTTATTGACCGCAAACAATATTTTTGCACTCGGCCAAACAAGGAGTTCAAAATGGATATTCCTATCAATGCTAAAGTTTATTGTCAGAATCAAGTGTGCGGGTTTGCACAGGGTGTGATATTAGATCCAAAAAATGATGTTGTCACGCATGTGGTTGTCAAGGAAAGTAAAAATTCACAGGCTGAACGGTTAGTGCCATTAGAGTTGATCGATGCCAGCCTGGCCGACAACATCCACCTGAAGATCAACACGAACACGTTGCAAACTCTGCCCCCGTTATTCGATGTAGAATATATTCAGACAACCGTGCCCCATTACATGGAAATCTCTGACATGACCTATTTGGAACCGGTTGCTGTGCCTGAAAAGAAAATCATCGAAGAAAAGATTTACCATATCCCCAGGAACGAGCTCCCCGTTAACCACGGTACGCGCGTCTATTCAGCAGACGGATATGCAATTGGTACTGTAGATGAGTTTTTCGTCGATCAGAACGGAGGTCATGTTTCATATTTGATCCTCAGGGAAGGGCATATTTTTGGTCAAAAGGATGTTTTCATCCCGATAACTGAAATTGAGAAGATTATGGAGAGCGACATTCACCTTAAGCTCAATAAAGAGGATATCGAGCAGTTACCTGCCATCCCCATCCGGCGCTTTCTTCAGTAGACCAAACGGGGGGATTGGCTTGCTTTGTCGTTCTCAACTGGATATACTTAGGTTGAAAGTTGAGGTGTAGGGAGTCGTTATGCAGAAACATATCCTGGTTGTTGATGACGATGCGCTCATGCGGCGCAGTGTAGCCTATAATCTGGAGCAGTCCGGGTATCGCGCTAGCAGCGCTGCCAATGCCGAAGATGCCCTAGCGATGTCCCAACGTGACAGACCCGATCTGGTCCTGCTCGACATCGGTTTACCCGGCATGGATGGCCTGGATGCTTTACGTGCTTTCAAGGATCAAATCAAGGTCCCGGTGATATTCGTTACCGCCCGGCGGCGCGAGCTGGATGAAGTCCTGGGATTGGAATTGGGGGCCGAAGACTACATCGCCAAACCCTTTGACATGAGTGTGCTTTTAGCGCATGTCAAAGCTGTACTGCGCCGCGCCGGGACCGTTCAGCCTGAGACCGTTGAAAAGGAATCGGTCACTGCCGGTGATCTGATGCTCGACCCCTTAGCCCATACCGCTACCATGGACGGCCAGCCGCTGGAGCTTACCCGTCGAGAATTCGACCTGCTGCACACACTTTTGTTGCATGCTGGAGAAGTACTCTCCACACAGGATTTGCTCTCCAACGTGTGGGGCGCAGAATACGTTGGTGAACCGCAGGTGGTCTACGTTCATATACGCTGGTTGCGGGAGAAAATCGAGACCGTTCCTGAAAAACCGGAGCGGATTGTCACCGTCCATGGGGTTGGATATAAGTTAATTCCAAAAGAGGCCTGATGCTCAACACCCTGCGTGGGCGTTTCATCCTGAGCCACATTCTACCTTTGTTAATCGTCATCCCCTTGATGGGGATTGCAACTATTTACCTGATCGAAGAGCGGATTCTGCTCCCATCACTGTTGTCTGAACTAAGGGGAAATGCGCTGATGCTCAGCCGTTTGGCTGCCCGTGATCAAGAAATTTGGCAGGACCCGGCTTATGCCCGACAGTTGCTGGAACAAGGCTCCTTTCGTGTTGACGGGCGGTTGATGGTGCTTGATAGTAACGGAATCCTGCTTGCCTCCAGCGACCCTGCAGATACCGGACGTGTCGGAAGTGAAATGGAACATCCCGGCCTTGAAATTGCGAGAGAGGGACAGGTCGTTACAGAATTGCGCTACAGCCAGGCTCTTGAGGACAACATGGCAGATGCGCTGGCGCCTGTGGTCGGACCAAATGGAGAAATACTTGGCTTTATCCGCTTGTCTTTTCATTACTACACATTCATCGAGCAAATCTATCAACTGCGCTATCTACTGACAGGTATCCTGGCAGCCGCCCTCCTATTAGGTGCAGGGTTAGGTACAGCCCTGGCAATTAATGTAGGTGCACCTGTGCAGCAGGTGACTCACGCTGTATATTCACTGGCTAACGGGGAACGCAGCGAAGCTCTTCCAGAAAAGGGGGCAGAAGAAACCCGCCGGTTATCACGAGCAGTCAACACCTTGTTCGTTCGCTTGCGAGGTATGGAGGCAGCCCGTAAACAATTGCTGGCCAACTTGATCCATGAGATCGGTCGTCCGTTGGGCGCGTTGCGCATGGGCATCGAAGCTTTGTCACGTGGCGCCAACCGCGACCCGAAATTCTACGAAGAACTGCTGGGAGGCATGGATCAGGAGACTGCCCGTCTACAGCGTTTGTTGGAGGACTTGTCTCACCTGCACGAGCAGGCTCTGGGGGTATTGGAATTGGATCGCGAAAATCTTGATTTAGTCACATGGTTACCGGAAATGCTAAAACCCTGGCAGCAGGCTGCGATAAAGAAACGTTTGCATTGGGAACTAAAAATCCCAGATTCTCTACCAAGGGTGCAAGCCGATCCTTTGCGGCTTGACCAGGTGATTGGGAACCTGGTCAGTAATGCCATTAAATACACGCCCGGTGGGGGCACAGTAGGTGTCGAAGCCGGCGCAAAAGATGAGTGGGTTTGGGTGCAGGTCAACGATACAGGTTCCGGAATTCCACTGGGATTGCAGGAAAAGATGTTCGAGCCCTTCGTCCGTGGGGGGCAGGGAAAGCGTTTCCCGCAAGGGATGGGCCTGGGACTCAGCATCGCACGGGAATTGATCGAGGCACACGGTGGCAGGCTTGAGTTGGAGAGCGAAGCGGGGCTGGGTTCCAGGTTTACGGTCTGGTTACCGTTACATTCCATATCATCCTCTTAAGATTTACTTAAGGTCAAGATAATCTATTTTTAGGGACATAGATAAAGGGGTATGATATTCTAAATTCATCTCCTCCTCTAAGGTTCCAAAGGAAGGCGATGAGATCCTGGATGATTTTTACTGTTGGAAGTTCTTTACTGGCCCTGGCGGTTTTTGGTGGTTTTCTCCTCAACCAGTATAAAAACCCTGGGACCAGTGGGCTAAAAAAGCTAACCGAGGATGCAAAAATCCTATATTTGCTTTTAGGTTTGGCTTCCCTGAGCATCCTGGCGTACATCGCCTTCACCTTTGGAAAAAGATAAATGGGGGCATTTTGCGAAAAGAAGGCGGGCCAAAGCCCGCCTTTTTCGTTTTAAGGTTCTCTTATGGTTCTATCTAGGTTCTTGTAAAGACATCAGCGCGGATCGGTCGTATGCTATGGATAAAGCGCATACAAGGAGTTTGAAATGTCACGCACAAACAACGATCAACATAACTTGCGCCAAATTGCGATCTGGGTCGATCATCGCGAAGCCATCCTTGTTATTTTTAAAGATGCTCACCTGCTGCGAGAGAAAGAGATTTTTTCGGAAGCCGGTCCGCACACGCACGGTGGCGGCTGGTCTCAAAAACGTATCGAGGCTCATCGACATACGGTCTTGGAGCTTTACTATGATGAGATCGCTCAAAATCTAACCGGAGCAGATGAGATCATCATCTACGGGCCCGGTCAGGCCAAACATGAACTGTACCAGCATATTAATCACAACAAGGTATTGGGGCAGCGTGTGATCGACCTGGCCACAACCGACAAGCTTTCAGAACAAGAATTCATTCGCATGGCAATCAACGATATCACTTCTGCACATACTATTCAAAGCAACTAAGGAAACATCATGAATCTACAAACAATCCCTTCAACCGAACAAAAAATCCCTGAACTCATTTCCGAGCTTGGGGACCATGATTTTCTTAAACGACAACATGCTCGCTTGCTATTGGTCCATCGAGAGCCGGAAAGCATCCCATCTCTACTCGGCGCATTAGAAAGTCCCAAGATACAAATTCGCCAGGAGGCGGTAAATGCGCTTGGCGACATTCGCGATCCGGAAACTGCACCTGCGCTTACCGACATGCTAATGGATGAGGAAACTTCCGTACGCTGGGCCGCAATGGAGAGCCTGATCCACATGGGCAGGGATTCCTTGCGCCCGATTTTGGAAAAATTCATCAAGAACTTTGACTCGCTTTGGCTGCGAGAGGGTGTTCATCACATTCTACATGTACTCAAGGACCGCCACGAATTGAATGAGAAGGAAATCACCCTTTTCAAAAAGCTTGACGAGCAGTGCATCCCCGGCTTTGAACCGAGTTGGAATGGGCAAGAAGCCTGGGCTGCAGAAAAAGCATTGGAAGCGCTTGATAAAGAAATAATACTATCGAGGTAGAAAATCATGCCCACTCCCACACCACCTTCCGAACAACCTAATCTGCCAGAACGCCCGCGCCTGTCTCCATTCTGGTGGATACTCCTCCTTGCCTTGTTCGCCTGGAACATCGCAACGCTATTTCCACAGGGCCAACAGGAAATATCCATCCCATATACAGCCTTCATAGAACAGGTTAAAGCCGGGAACGTCAAGGATGTCACAATTGACGGCGACCAGGTCAGCGGCGATTTCAAGGCCGGACTCCCGGCATCCGATCTGATTCCACCTGACCAGCTTGCCACGCCACAGCCCACCTCCCAACCCGCTTCCAATTCGCAAGCCGATTCCAAGCCCGAGCTTTTCACCGCCTTCACCACAACCTTCCCCGAAGCAGTCGGTGACCCAAACCTGGTCTCGTTGCTCGAAGCCAACAATGTCGTCTTGGATGTCAAAACGCCTTCAAATCCGCTTATCCTCGACATACTTATCAACGGGCTACCCTTCATCCTTTTGATCGGCGCTATGGTCTGGATGGGTAGGAAAAGTCTCAATTCTCAGAGTGGCATTTTTAATTTTGGCCGCAGCAAAGCACGACAGTACAATGAAGAGCATCCTGAAGTGACTTTTAAAGATGTCGCCGGGGCTGACGAGGCCAAAGAAGAACTCAGCGAGGTGGTCGAGTTCCTGCGTAATCCCCAGAAATACCATGACATCGGCGCACGCATCCCGCGCGGTGTATTACTGGTCGGGCCTCCCGGAACCGGCAAGACCCTACTGGCACGGGCTGTATCCGGTGAAGCTGAAGTGCCTTTTTTCATCATCAGCGCTTCGGAATTCGTGGAAATGTTCGTAGGTGTGGGCGCCAGCCGCGTTCGTGATCTGTTCGAAAAGGCCAAAACTGCTGCCCCATCTATCATCTTCATCGATGAGCTGGATGCCGTCGGCCGCAGACGTGGCGCAGGCTTGGGTGCGGTCAATGATGAGCGCGAGCAGACCCTCAACCAGCTGCTGGTCGAAATGGATGGGTTTGATGATCGCCACGAAGTCATCCTGTTAGCGGCCACCAACCGTCCCGACGTGCTCGATCCGGCCCTGCTGCGTCCCGGCCGTTTTGACCGCGAGATCACGGTCGGCCTGCCTGACCGTAGAGGACGTGAAGGCATACTTAAAATCCACAGCCGCGGACTGCGCCTCGCGCCCGACGTCAGCCTGACAATTATGGCGCGCTCCACCACCGGCTTCAGCGGCGCGGACCTGGCAAACCTTTGCAATGAAGCCGCTTTGGTCGCCGCACGCAGCGGTCATGATCAGGTAAACATGCAAGATTTCGAAGAAGCCCTCGACCGCATTATCCTGGGTGCAGCAAGGTCCACTATTTTGAGCGACCACGACCGAAAAGTCGTGGCCTACCATGAAGCAGGTCACGCGCTGGTAGCCTGGTTGCTACCAAATGCTGACCCGGTCCACAAAGTGACCATCATCCCGCGTGGGCGTGCCCTGGGTGTCACCGAACAATTGCCGGGCGAAGACCAGGTCAATTACAGCCGGGAATATCTGTTCTCACGGATCGCTGTTATGCTAGGGGGGCGCACCGCCGAAGAACTCGCTATTGGAGACATCACCACCGGTGCTGAAAACGACCTAGTAGAAGCTACCCGCCTGGCTCGCCGCATGGCCACACGCTGGGGCATGGGCGACCTGGGGCTGATGGCTATCGCAACAGATGATGAACAACCTTTTCTCGGCTACGAATTGGCTCAGGGGCATGATTACAGTGAGGAAACCAGCGCTCGCATCGATAAGTATATCCAACAACTTCTGGAAAACCAGCATGAAGAAGTTAAACATCTTCTGACACAGTCCCGTGAAAAGCTGGAAGCCCTAGTAGAAGCCCTGCTCCGAGAAGAAACCATAGACCAGGATGAATTGTCTAAAATACTGGGAGAGAGGGTGTATGAACCTGCATAGAAAAACTTGACAGGTGAAAAGCAATTTGCAATAGTACTGTCCCGGTATTTTACGGGATTACCGGGACAGTACTATTGCTTTCGTCAATTTCGTAACTTAAATGCTATCACTCCCCGCTAAGTTGGCAATTATATGAGCCAGTTGAACACACGGTGATGTTCCCACACCGATAAGCCCAGCTGGATCATCACCTATTTCATCCAGTTTGCAGAACTTTCACACGTATGTTTGAAAGTGCCATTCGTACAATTTCGTATTTATCTTTGAATTCGGGCCGAGCCGCCTTGAGCAAATGCCTGCACTTGTTCCAATGTTGCCATGGTGGTATCACCAGGGAAGGTTGTCAGCAGCGCGCCATGTGCCCAACCAAGATTAACCGCTGCCTGCGGTTCCTCGCCAGACAACAGTCCATAGAAAAATCCGGATGCGAACCCATCCCCACCCCCAACGCGGTCATGCACGTGTAGCTCGGCTGTTGGGGCCTGGTAGGTCTGGCCATCGATCCAGGCTACTGCACTCCACGAGTGATGATTGGTGGCATGCACTTCACGTAACGTGGTGGCCACAATCTTAACTTTAGGATATTTCTCAACCACCTGGTCAATCATTCCAAAGAAGGTACTGGGATCGAGTTTGGATTTAGCCTTTACTTCGGGACCGGAAATCCCAAGACCCAACTGTAAATCTTCCTCGTTGCCTACCAATACATCGACATTTTCAACAATTCGTCGTAGTACTGATACTGCCTTCTCCTGTCCACCCCAAATATTCCATAACTTGGCGCGATAGTTCAGATCAAAAGATGTTATCGCTCCCGCAGCTTTGGCAGCTTTCATCCCATCGATGATCACCTCCCCAGTCGTCTCGGACAAGGCTGCAAAAATGCCTCCACTGTGGAACCAGCGTACACCCTTCCCGAAAATAGCTTCCCAATCAAAGTCTCCCGGTTTGAGCATAGAGCCTGCTTCCTTACAACGGTTATAAAACACCACTGGTGCGCGGACACCAAATCCCTGGTCACTGTATACGGTCGCCATGTTGGGACCATTGACGCCGTTGTGCTCGAAATATTTGTAGAATGGTTTGACACCCATCGCCCGCACACGCTCAGAGATCAGGTCGCCAACAGGGTATTTCACCATCGCAGTGGCAATGCCGGTGTTCAACCGGAAGCAGTCTGCCAGGTTGGCCGCACAGTTGAACTCACCACCACTTACGTGAATCTTGCATTTGGTCGCTTTGCGGAACGGGATAATGCCCGGGTCAAGACGATGGATCAATGCGCCTAATGAGAGAAAATCCAACTCGCCTTCAGGTTTTATGTTAAGTCCGTATTTCATAGTTTCACCTCTTCAAAAATTAACCTTGCAAAGGTTTGGAACTTTCGCAAGGTTTTATGATTATTGCCATTCCGTATGGAACGAGCCCTCGCGATCCAGACGACGATAGGTATGGGCGCCAAAGTAATCGCGCTGCGCCTGTGTCAAATTAGCGGGTAAACGCGCACTGCGATAGGCATCGAAATAGGCCAGTGCAGAACTGAACGCCAGCGCCGGGATGCCATTTTCAGCCGCCAACGCTACCAGCTTGCGTAAGGCAGCCTGCCGTGCGTTCATTGCATTTGCAAATTCAGGGTCAACCATTAGGTTGGACAGATCAAATTTACGTATAAACGCCTGTCGGATATCGTTCAGGAAGCGCGCACGGATGATACATCCGCCGCGCCAGATTTTGGCAATTTCTCCATAATTCAGGTTGTAGTCATATTCCTGGCTGGCCAGTTGCATAAGCGCAAATCCCTGCGCATACGAACAGATCTTTGCTGCGTACAATGCATCTCGAACGGTTTCGACCACTTCTTGCGAGTTAACAGAAATTTTCGGTTCGGGCCCCTTCAACACCTCTGATGCCGCAACCCGTTCTGCTTTATAAGACGAAACGATGCGACTCTCCACGGCGGCGTTGATCGTTGGGGTTGGTGCACCAAGATCGAGCGCGTTCTGACTCGTCCACTTCCCGGTTCCCTTTTGGGCAGCTTCATCCAGGATCAAGTCAACCACTGCCTGGCCGCTTTCGGGATCCATCTTAGTGAAGATGTCTGCTGTGATCTCGATCAGATATGATTCCAACTCGCCGCGGTTCCATTCGGTAAAGACTTCATGCAATTCAGCATTGTTCAGTCCGAGCCCGCGATGCAGGATGTCATACGACTCAGCGATCAGCTGCATATCACCGTACTCAATGCCGTTGTGTACCATCTTGACATAGTGCCCCGCACCGCGCGGCCCGATGTGAATGACACACGGTTCTCTGTCGACCTTGGCACTGATAGCCTCGAAAATGGGCTTGACCAGGTCCCAGGCTTCATCCTGCCCACCCGGCATGATGGACGGACCCCACAACGCTCCCTGCTCGCCTCCACTGACGCCAGTGCCAATATAAACGATACCCTTGGTTTCAAGTTCCTTCGAACGGCGCTCAGTATCCTGGAAGAAAGTATTTCCACCATCGATCAGCAGGTCTCCCGGTTCAAGGGAGTCTTTGATGCTGTTGATGGCGGCGTCCACGGCTTTGCCTGCCGGGACCATCATCATGATCCTGCGCGGGCGTTCCAGCCTGTTCAGGAAATCTTCCAACGTGGCGCAACCAATCAGGTTTTTGCCTGGATGCTCACTCTCAAATGCTTTCACCTTTTCTGCATCCAGGTCATACCCTGCCACACGGAAACCGTTCCGCTCCATGTTGAGCGCCAACATATGCCCCATGACGCCCAGGCCCATAAACCCAAAATTTGCTTTATTCATTTTAAGCCTCCAATCCTGTGTGAATAGTCAAAGCACGCTTTTTTTCAAATTGATAGATCAACCAGGAATTATAGATATGATGGTATAGGATGTAAAAGGTTGGTCCCATTGCAACCAACGGATTGATAAAGGTCAGCGCAATCCAGATGACGAATGAGAGATTCTTCTGTCCCAGCGACTGACTGGCTTCCGGCCAATGCTCTCGACCACCGAGCAGTGCCCCAACGCTAAAATTTGCGATACAAATCACAAGCGAAACCAACGCAATAATCGCAAGCGTTGAAATGGAATTAGTGTTGTCGCTGCGAAGAAACTCAGACGCTTTTGCACTGATAATGAATAGATTGGCTAACCAGAGAGGAAACGAAGTAACCTTCCCTTGGCGAATAATGCTTTGCATTGTCCCCGGTAAATGCGAAACCAATTGTGCAAGCAGCAACGGCAGGAGCATAACGAGCAGCACAGGTTGTAACACTTCCCAGATCGAGATTTGAACAGACTTTCCAAGCAGAGAAGGTAGAGCAACTGGGACAACCAGGGCGCTGGCAAGATTGGTGAGCAGCACAGATGTAACTACGTACTCGACCTTTCGTTCGATTAGTCCGATGATGACCGGAGCCGCAATGGCAGTCGGGGCGATAGCAGTCATGAAGGCAGCCAGCGCAAACATTAAATTAAAGCGCGAGAGTACAGCATACCCGATAAACGCCAGAGCTACATTGGCCAGTAAGACCCAGAGTACACTTTTTTGAAATCCTTGCGGATTGAACTTGATGTCCAAAAAAGCAAAGAACAACATGATCATTAAGAGATATTGAATTAGACAAGAAAACACATATGCCTGCGGCACAAGCGCCCCAAGCAAAATTGTAAAAAACAATGAAAGCCCCTTGCCTTGTGTGACAAGAAATAATCTAAGTTTTAAAAGCTTTTCAGACATCGATCAATTTTCGCAAGACCACGCGATAAGCGGGATGATATGTGCCTTCATAAACTACAGAATGATGTACGGCTGGATAATTCCCTGCACGCATGAGTTCCATAAAATCATCCATCTCCACCGACGAAAAGTGCATTATTTCTGTCGCAGTCTTCCAGTAGCTTTCCAACATATCTTTTTCACCATGGAATTCATTCGCTGTGCGGATAAAAGCAGCCAATAACAGTTCTGGGTTCCCACCTTGAGCGACAAACGGACGGAGATGTACGCGCACGATCTGACCATTCGGGGAGATTGGGTCTATGGTAACTTCTTCAGACCCGAGCCCCAATTCAGCAATCTCATGTTGCATCCATCTTCTTGCATCCGTGGGATTCGAAATAGCATGTTCACTACCTAGTGCGGCCTGATGGAGCAATTTATACACATCCTGAATCTGTATGGCAGGATAATGAGAAAGATGCTCCCTTACAATGGCCTCGATTGACATGCCTGACTATTTCAACCTATACAGAATCTCGCCTGCTTTCGGCACGTACAGCACACCATCATTCTCCCTGTCTTTCCATTCGTCCTGGTTGACCTTGGCCGGGTCGAGATAGCCCAGATTGAGCCGCGCACAATCTTCTGCAGAAATCTTGCTCGATAGCGTCACATGTATATTCGGCTTCTCCATTCCATTTTCCCAGACCCCGGAGCCGCGTACATGCGTCGAATGCGCCAGCACACCTAACGGGATGTGTTTGAAGCGCTCCCAATCGTTCAAGAAATATGGCAGGATATGGTACCCGACCTCATAAATGTATTTCCCATGCACGTTACTGACCACATCCAGATGCGGCGCGTATATGACCACTTCTCCGCCCACCGCCACCGCTGGTTCGAGTTTGTACATCGCCTTGGCACCTGTCCAGAGTTCGTCATACATCGGAGGTGCGCTAGATAAAACGCGCTGGAACGGCTTTTCACACCAACGGATGTGACGCTGCGCGGACAGTTTTGCCGCTTCGTTCCACGCCGAAACATGGTCGCCGACAAACAGGCCGCTCAAGCCCTTGCCTTCCCCGCTATTGCGGGACGATGCTACCACCAACGCCACCAGCGTGACCGGAGTCTGCAAACGTTCTGCCGCTGCATGGATCATGGCACGCACAGGCGTATCCTTGATCCCAATCGTCCCCACCACGCCTGCCAATGCCCCCAGCCAGTGCGTGGCATTGATCATCTCCGCACCGGAGATACCCGGGAAGAGATATTTTGCCCCACCCGAAAAGCCGACCACTTCGTGGGGAAATGTCGGGCCAAGAATGATTACGTGATCATATTCCAAGGCTGCTTTGTTAATGCGGATGTCCACTTCATCTGGCAATGAAGAGTGCCAGTAATCGCCAGCAATTTGCTTGATCTCATCTTGCCCAATAACACCCAGCGATGTCAAAGCCGAGGGTGTATCCCAAGCATGGTTGAGCAAACCGATATGCTTGAAAGTTGTCGTTCGCTCCTCTGCGGTGATACCTACCAGCTTATGGAGACTCTCTTCACGCAATGGCGGATGGGTCCCCAGCGCAACCATGAAATCTAATTGTTTCGCGTCATGCAAAACATCCACCAGCGCCCGGAACAAGAATGGCAGTGGCAGGGAACGGGTGTGGTCGGGAATCAGCACCAGCACACGTTGATTGTGGAATTTACCGTCGAGTCCTTTGTGCAGGGTTTCAACGATTTGGGTGTTTGATAAAAGTTGGTTTACAGAAGATGTTATTTGTGAATTGAGCATAATTTTTTCCGTAGGAGCAAAGGGAATCCCGCCCCGTTCTTGTGTGCCCCCCTACCAATTACACACCGCTAAACGCGGAGAAGCCACCGTCAATCGGGATCACTGTTCCGGTCACGAAGGCGGAGGCGGGCGAGAGAAGCCACATCGTCGCGCCGAGCAGGTCTTCGGGAGTCCCGAAGCGGTTCATCGGGGTGTGAGACAAAATAGCCTGTCCGCGCGGGGTTAGTTCTCCCGTGTCCTTATCTGTAAGCAGGAAGCGGTTCTGTTCGGTGAGAAAGAATCCGGGCGCAATGGCATTGACCCGGATACGCGGCGAATATTCCTGTGCTATATGGACGGCCAGCCACTGCGTGAAATTACTGACTGCTGCCTTGGCCGCCGAATAAGCCGGTACGCGTGTCAATGGGCGAAAAGCGTTCATCGACGAGATGTTCAGGATCACGCCTTCGCCGCGCTCCGCCATCTCATGTCCGAACACCTGGCATGATAATACTGTACCAACTAAATTAAGATCGAGGGTGGCGCTGAAGGCATCTTGGGGAATATCAAAAAATGGCAGTTCAGTGCTGGTGGTTGCATTTGGATGGTTTCCACCTGCCGCATTGATCAACGCGTGAACCTGCCCAAATTCTTTGGTGATAGCTCCTGCGGCTTCTTCCAGGGTATCTTTATTAAGCACATCACCGTACACGATAACAGCGCACCCTGTCCAACACCCCAAACGTTCGATGAGTTGTTCGGCACGTTTGCTGTCGCGGTCGATGATGGCCACATTGGCGCCAGCCCCAACCAGAGCACAGGCGATTTCTCCTCCTAGTACACCGGCTCCTCCTGTAATCACAACATTGAAGTCTGCGAAGTTGAAAGGTTCAGTCAAATTCATAACGCCCACCTTTATTTTATGGTTTCGGGTTCAGGTAGTTGCCGATCAATCTCATCCAATCGGTATCCAAAGCCAGGCCCCGAGATGGACGACAAATCGAGTTGTCCAGCGCGGCGACGATACAAACCGGGGTGGACCTTTGCCTCTGGATTGGACGCCTCGGGATAGAACTGCATGGCATTGGATTCTACGCCCATGATTGTTCCGGCATGGGCAGCCAACAACACATGCGGGATTTGCGCCAGCATCGGATTCGTCAGATCCTGTACCATCAGGGTCATACCGTGCGCTTTCGCCCAGGACAAACTCAACAAGGCTCCGGTCTGTGTTTTGCATGTTTTCAGGGCTACACCGGTCCAACCCAACGAACGTCCCATGCGAACAAGCTCCCAATCATGCGCACTCTCGTCCATGAAAAGCGGTTTGCGCGCTGAAACGCTGTGTACATCAATCCGGTGCTTTTCCAGCTCATAGGGAAAGGGCTGCTCGACATATAAAATCATACCGTAGATGCGCGGATGTTCGATCACTAATCGATCAAGGATGGCGTTAACATATGCAGGATCCAACACAGTGCTATTGAAGTCGGCTGTTAACCAGTCCACATCATTTGCAATGGCTACCTTACCAACTCGTATCAAGTGTTGGTAATCCCACTCATAATCGGTGCCGCGCAGCTTTACTTTCAGACAATTCAAACCGTCTCGTTCAATCCAATCTTGCAACAATATGGGGTAACCATCATCGGGTTCATCGCCGGACAATTCATCTTTCGAGATCGGATCCAGACCTCCAACTAAATGCCAGACGGGCAGGTGGACAGGTGTTTGGTCAACAAAGAAATCAGCAGGATACTTCCCTTTGAAAACGACATCTGTACCTTCCGCCGGCTGCAGGTAATGGGATAGGTCCATTTCCATGTAGGGCGGTGTGTAAGTCTGATAAACGGGCTTTTGGTTGGCAATACCATAAGCATCGTGCAGGGCAATGTCAAAGGCAGAACAGCACACCAGCGCTGCCAGCCAAGGCATTGGTTCAGAATCTCCCCGCTCTTTGTTGAATTCTGTCAGGAGGGCAGGCAAAACTTCCTTTTGAAAAGCATGTCCAATTTCCATCGCATGACCGCGATATTCGATGGTTTGCCAGGCTTTTGCCAATCTCAGACAAAAATCTTTTAACGTCGCATGACGTTCCTGATATGAGAGATGACTGGGCCAAACCCATTGCACGCTCAAAGGAGTTTCGCCCCACCCATCGACCATTTGCCCATCCGTTTTTTGAACGCGCATCATAACCCGCGCACAGGTTACAGATGTGAGCGTCTCGTGCCCAAATTTAAGCGGCACCCGTGTCTTTACTGGCAGGAAGTACAGTGTGCAATCGATGGGGGAAATATCGCTGACTTCGGTCAACACGAACTCCTAGCTTGCATCCAAGCGGTAAGCTTTTTTAACCAGGTTATACGCCAGGTCCACAATCATGGCCTGTGCATCTTCCAAATCAACGATACCGCGTATCACTAAACCAGCCAGCCAGTTCGCGCTGACCCGCCGCCAGACATCATGCCGTGCAGGGATAGAAGGGAATGCCCGGGTATCGTCATTGAAACCAACGGTGTTATAGATCCCGGCTGTTTCCATCACCAGATCGAAATAACGTTTCATACCATTGACACTGTCGTAAAACCACCAGGGTGGACCCAGTTTCAAGGCTGGATAATGACCGGCTAGCGGAGCCAGTTCACGAGCGAGGGTGGTTTCGTCCACTGTAAACAGGATGAGCGATAAGTTTGGTTCATTGCCATATTTATTCAACAAAGCCGACAAATTATGTGTGAACTCAGAGCGTTCTGGGATATCCCCCCCTTTATCCGGGCCAAACTTCTCGAAAACCGAGCGGTTGTGGTTCCGAATGGAGCCCACATGGATTTGCATGACCAAGCCATCTTCAAGACTCATGCGAGCGCTTTCCATTAGCATATGGGCGCTGAACTGCGCAACTTCATCCTCCGTCACTTTGCGTTTTAGCGCATGTTGGAAAATGTTTTCAGCCTCGTTTGAACTGAGTTCATGAGTATAAGCCGAAATTGCGGCATGGTCGCTGGCAGTCGCCCCAAGAGATTTGAACGCGGCACGCTGCTTTTCAACTGCCTCGATAAAGCTGGGATATGAACTGATATCAATACCACTGACTTCACTTAGGGCAGCGATATTTTCCGGCCAGGCGGGTGTTAATAAATTGAAGATATTATCAGGGCGGAAAGTCGGACGTATAACACCCTGCCACCCGGAGGCACGGATTTTTCGATGGGCATCCAGAGTATCGGTGGCTGAATCGGTCGTACACAGAACTTCGATATTGAATTTTTCAAAAAGAGCACGCGGCTGAAACGCTGGCTGGGCTAATTTCTCGGCAATTTGATCGTAAATTTTCTGAGCCGTATCACCATTTAATTTCTGGAATATCCCAAAAACATCAACCAGTTCACTGTTCAGCCACGCCCCGCTGGGCGTGCCGCGGAACAGATAAAAATTCTCAGCAAACACCTGCCAGATTTTGCGATGGTCTGTCTCTACAGGACCGCCATCAGTACGTGGAACACCCAGAGATTCCAACGTGATGCCCTGTGAGTAAAGCATACGAAAGACATAATGATCGGGGATGATCAGCAATTCAGTAGGCGTACCGAATGAAGCATCTTCATCCACAAATAAGGTTGGGTCAACGTGACCGTGCGGGCTGACAATGGGCATGTCAGCCACGCTCTGATATAACTCGCGGGCAATGTTTCGCTGATCTACCTGGGGGTCAAAATAACGGTCGGGGTCTAATTTCATATCCGTGAATTCCTAACAATTTTCCTGTCTTTCAAGCTGCGCTACCAGTCTCAGGTTTATGTTCATCAGCGCCGATCTTTATAATGGTTCGCTCCTAAAATCTCCCAATTTTCTGGGCTTGCATCTGGGCTTTGATGCCCAATTCGATTGTTTTGAAAGCGTGCTCCTGGGTCATCGCATTCTCGGTGCGATTCAAACAATCCAAGATGAGCTGGCCGAAGAAAGGAAACCCGACAGTCCCGTATACAGGAATATGCTGCTCGACTTCATCGTTCACAAGATAAACATGGTCACTTTGCGGATCGCGCCCAACGTCGATATATTTACGTAACTCTATGTATCCCTTCGTTCCGAGGATAAACGTTCGCCCATCACCCCAAACAGGCAGCGCAGCCGGATTGAACCAGTCGACTCGAAAATACATCGTAGCGCCATTATCAGCCAGCAAGTTTGCATCACCAAAATCTTCGAAATCTGGATATTCTGGCATGGTGTAGTTCCCCACCTTGCTGTGAAGCACCTGGGCATCTTTGGCTCCGGCATAAGTCAGGAATTGCTCGATCTGGTGGCTGCCTATGTCGCAAAGGATGCCGCCATATTTGCTCTTGTCGAAAAACCAGGCTGGTCGGCTGGCAGGGTTCATACGATGAGGGGCCAGATTGACAACTTGCACTACCTCTCCGACAACCCCATCCTGGATCAGGTTCCCTGCATAGACTGCAGCCTCCACATGGATACGCTCTGAATAATAAACAGCATACTTCTGACCGGTTTCACGTACCTTCTCTTTGGCCCGTTCAAGTTGGGACAAGGTAGTTAGAGGCGGTTTATCGGCAAAGTAATCTTTTCCCGCCTCCATCACTTTCAAGCCAAGTTCGAATCGTTCAGAGGGGATACATGCCCCGGCAACCAATCGAACTGATTCGTCTGACAATATTTGCTCTTCGGATGCAGCCACCTTCACATCCGGGAAGAGCTTTACATACACATCAACCTTGGTTGGGTCTGGATCGTACACCCAGGCCGCTTCGGCACCCGCTTCAACCAATCCATTGGACATCCCGTAAATATGACCGTGATCCAGGCCAATCGCGGCAAAACGAAATTCTCCTTTTTCAACAACCGGATTGGGTTTCCCCTGGGGGGCATAGTTCATACCATCTGCGCGGCCCATTATTTGTCCTCTTCTTTATAATCCGAGCCAAAAGTAATGTATTCTGAAGCAGACTCGACACTGCGTGTTTTTTCATGGAAATGGGGGGCGTTTTTCAGGATACCCTCACGGGTGTAAAAAGGATCTTCCGGCCTCATCGGCAGTTTGACACGCTTCCCAGTGGTGCCAGATTGGAAAATCGCCATCACTAACTCTATGGTACGGCGCCCTGCCACCCCATCAATCAACAGCTCTTCTTCACCCTCCAGAGCAGCCAGCACGTTGGCTATCTGACCGTCATGACCGTCAAATTCTACGGCTGGAAGCTGGTCATAGAACTGGTTGATCTCTTTCTCCAAAGCAGTGTTCACTTCAGGGAAGCCGTTGTCCATAGGTGTGGAAGCCTGCACCCGCCACGGGGCGGAGATTGAAGCTTTTTCACCCTGGAAAATCAGTTTCTGGTTCTCGCCATGATGTATCAGGGAGGCTGTAACCTGTCCTATCCGACCATCTTCATAAAGGAGCACAGCGGTAGAGAAATCTTCCACCTCGGAATTATCATGACTGACATTGGTTATGATGGCCTGAACCTCGGAAGGCATCCCCATCATCCACTGAAAAAGATCGATGTGATGAACAGCGTGGTTCATCGTGCACCCACCTCCTTCCTTCTCCCAGGTACCACGCCACCACAGGTCATAATAGTTCTGGCCGCGCCACCAGAATGAATCCACCTGGGCATGTTTAATCTCACCGGCCATACCCGAATCTAAAACCGACTTAAGTTTCATCATGGGAGTCTTATAACGGTTCTGGGCAACGACCGAAAGCAGCCTCCCGTTCTTTTCTGCGGCAGCGATCATGGCGTCACATTCTTCAAGGGAGGTTGCCATGGGTTTCTCCAGGAGCACATTGCATCCAGCGTTCAATGCCGCAATGGTGGTTTCCGCATGGGCGAAAGGAGGCGTAACGACGGTTACTAAATCTATTTCGGTCTCAGCCAGAAGCTTCTTGTAATCTTCATAGACTACAACAGCATCCAGGCCAAACCGTTCAACTTTCTCCCGGGCTTTGTCTGGGTAAATATCTGCAATGGCTACAATCTGGCATCTTTCTTGGAATTTAAGCAAACCCTCAATATGCGTGTTAGCAATCGCCCCAGCCCCAATAACCGCAACTTTTATCATCCTGATATTTCCTTTCCTAAAAGAACACTCTAACTTCTGGCAGCATTGATAAGAGCAAGGATATTTTCCTCTGTCGTTCCGGGGGACGTCCCCCCTCCGGCAGAGAGTAACAAGCCTGGCTGGGGATGCTGCTGAATGCAAGCCCTGGTCGCATTCCAGACATCTTTTGGACTTCCATTGCACAAAACATCCAAAGGCGCTACATTGCCCATCAGGCAAATATTCGGTCCAACCAGTTGCCGGGTTTTTGCGATATCAAATTTGTGAGAAAAATTGAAGATATCAATTGGCCATTCATGTAAATATTCAAAAGAGGTTGGGTTGTCCATATCATTATGAAGAAATCTGACCATGTTTGGGAAAGCGCCAAAGATTTCTGCAAAGTATGGATGGACGAAATCC
>JASFRG010000041.1:0-29648 GCA_050115035.1 Anaerolineales bacterium
TTCTGCTCTATGTAGTTACCATCTAGATAATACTTCGCCATCCGCTGGCATTTGCACAATCACTATATGCTGTCAGTTGTTCTGTCGGTCCTGTGCAAGAAGTAGCATTGATTGGCGATCTAGATGATCGGAATACGCAAGCAATATTATATATAATTTGGAGCAAAGATCATATTATAGGAAAGGGGATGAAAATTTTATTATGACCTAAAGCTATATGACATATATCCTCTAAGACAACGATATTTGATATTTGGTTGTAATGTGCGAATTCGATATAATCAACGATAGATAAAATAGGAGGCCAGGATGCGCCTTCACTTTCGTTTGTCTGTTACTCTGGGGGCATTGCTACTTTTATTCTCTGGTATTCAACCAGCTTCAGCAAGCGACAGGCCCTCTGTAGACTTCCCTATTTCTCAAGCCCCCAGATCGAGTGTAGTCTTCGAGCACCTGACCATCGAAGACGGTCTTTCGCAGAATGCGGGTTTGGCCCTGTTGCAAGATCATCAGGGGTTTATCTGGATTGGCACACAGGACGGCCTCAATCGTTACGATGGTTACAATTTCACCATTTTCAAATACGATCCCGAAAATCCAGATTCTCTGAGTTATAACAGCATCATCGCGATGCATGAAGATCTGCAGGGTTACATATGGATCGGTACATGGGGCGGAGGCTTGAACCGTTATGATCCCGCAGCGGAATCCTTCACCCGCTATGAGGTGGACCCTGGCAATCCAAACAGCATCAGTGATGCAGTTGTCGCAACCATTGCAGAAGACAAATCCGGGAATATCTGGGTTGGTACATCAGGCGGACTCGATGTATTAGACCCAGAGACGGGGGAAATGACTCATTTCTATAATGATCCTGATGATCCTTATACCTTGAGCAGCAATGCCATCGGGGCGCTGTTCATCGACCAGCAGGGATCGGTCTGGGTTGGGACGGGTGCATATGGAATTCCCGGGGCCGGACTTAACTTCATTGACGGGGGCAGTCATGAGGTCCGGCGTGTTGCGCTCGACTGTTCTCCATCCGGTAACATTTCAACGATCGTCCAGGATCAGAAGGGGTTCTTATGGATCAGTTATGGGGGTTATAGTTTGCCCGGCGGCGGATTGACACGCTTTGACCCGGTTCACAACAACTGTGTGCACTTCGACAGCAATCCAGGCGGTACCTATGCCCTACAGGAAGCAAACATCATCAAAATGTTTCTTGATCCAGAAGGCTGGTTGTGGATTGCTACTTATGAAGGCGGCCTGTACCGTATGGATGTCGATGACCCCGGAAAATTCTATTCCTATCGAAACGTTCCGGGTGACTCGTCAAGCTTAAGCAGTGACAATGTCTATGCAGTGATCCAGGATCGTTCTGGAGTCTTGTGGATTGGCACACTGAACAGCGGTATCAACAAACTCAAGCCGCGAACGCTCCAGTTCGGGCTATATCGCAATAACGCCGCTGATCCTACCAGTCTGAGCTCGGACAAGGTAGGTTCTTTTGCTGAAGACCATAATGGGAATATCTGGATTGGAACGTGGGGGGCGGGACTGGACCGGTTCAATCCGTACACAGGACGTTTCACCCATTACCAGCATACTGTTGATAACCCCAGGACTCTTAGCAATGACACCATCATGACCCTGGCTCCAGATGAAGCTGGTGGTTTATGGATTGGCACCTTGGGTGGTGGCCTGGATTATTTCGATGTACGAAGAAACACATTCAAACATTACCGAAATGACCCGGCAGATCCAAACAGTTTGTCGAATGATAATGTCAATACCCTATTCATCGACGGGAAAGGCAACCTGTGGATTGGCACGATGGCTGGCTTGGATCGATTCGATCAAGGAACGAATCGCTTCATTCATTACCGTCCCGATCCCGCGAATCAGAATGCTCTCAGCCACCCGATCATTGTCAGCCTGTTTGTGGATGAAGTCAACGTTCTCTGGTCGGGCACATGGGGCGGCGGGTTGAACCGACTCGATTTGAACGATCCAACCAACCTCGAGCCTGAGTCAGCGAAGTTCACACGCTACTACGCTGACTTGGACAACCCGGACAGCCTGAGCGATGACAGTGTTTGGGTCATTCACCAGTCTCAAGAGAGCGGTACACTCTGGCTGGGGACAATGAGCGGGATCAATCGCTTCGATCCTGAGACAGGCATCTTTAGAAGTTACCGCGAGAAAGATGGCTTGCGTAATGCCACCATCTTGGGAATCCTGGAAGATGCTGAAGGGTATTTGTGGATCACTACCAACAACGGTCTGGCAAAATTCAACCCGCTTACCGAAACCTTTTATATCTTCGATAGTTCAGATGGCTTGCAGGGCAACGAATATTCCTCCAACGCTTATCTCGAAAGCAGCACTGGCCTGTTCTTTTTTGGTGGCATACAGGGCTTTAATGTCTTCGACCCGTTGAAGATCCAACCCAACCCCGTCCCACCGGAAATCGTGGTTACGGATTTAAAAATCTTCAACGAGTCCATATTGGCAGATTTATCAGGTGCAGACCCGATTAAGTTGAAACATTCGCAGGATTTCATCGCCTTCGAGTTTGCTGCCCTGGACTATAACGCTCCGCAAAAGAACCAGTATGCCTACATGCTGGAGGGATTCGATGGCGATTGGGTACAGGCTGGAACGCGTCGTTATGTCAGTTACACCAACCTGCCTGGCGGTGAGTATGTTTTCCACGTCAAAGGCTCAAATAGCGACGGGGTTTGGAATGAGGCAGGTGTCAATATTCCCATCATGATTACGCCGCCATTCTGGCAGACCTGGTGGTTTGCGGCTGTGAGCATGTTCGTTTTAGCAGGAGCCGTGACGATCGGATTCCAGTGGCGCGTACAGGCAGTCAAAGAAAATGCCCGCAGACTTGAAAATCTGGTAGAACAGCGCACAGTGGAACTGCGCGATACGAACAATCGGCTCGAAGTAGAAATCGAGCAGCGTAAGCAAGCTGAAGAAGCACTGGCGAAACGTGCAGCCAATGAGTTGGAACAATCCGAGGCGCGTTTCCGTGCTGCATTCGATAGTTCAGCCATTGGGATAGGGCTTTTGTCTCTCGATGGCAAGATCCTCGCAGCAAATGCGGCTGTATGTCAGATGTCTGGTTACACAGAAGAAGAGTTGAAACAGAGCAACGATAACCAGAATGTCTACCCGCCTGATGCAGAAATTGGACAGGATCTATTCGCCAAGATGCTGAACGGTGAGCGCAACCATTACAGCATAGAAAGACGTTATGTGCGAAAGAATGGCGAAATCTTTTGGACACGGCTGACCCTTTCAATGGTACGCGATTCTGCCGGAAAGCCAGACTATCTTGTAGGAATGCTCGAGAATATTGATGATCAAAAACGAAAAAGTGAAGCGCTGGCAGAATCAGAAGCGCGGTTCCGGGCAATATTCGAGAATGCCGGGATTGGGATTGGTCTGATTGGATTGGATCGTCGTCCCATAGAAGTCAATGTTGCTTTCCAGAAAATGTCAGGCTACAGCGCCGAAGAGCTATACCAAACGACCGGTATCGAATTGGGATATCCTGAAGATGCTGAAATCGGCTTTCCTGAATTTAAGGATGTACTTGAAGGCAAGCTCGATTCTTATCAGATCGAAAAGCGATATATCCGTAAAAATGGACAGGTTTACTGGGTACGCTTAAATAACTCTATCGTACGCACAGCTGATGGGAAACCACTGTATCTCGTGATTATGGTTGAAGACATCAATGAACATAAACTTATGCTTGATGATTTGCGCAGGTCACAGGCCCGTTTCCAGGCCATCTTCGAAAATTCAGCTGTGGGCATTGCCATTATGGGTATCGACCGGGAGCCTATTGCGATCAACCCGGTCACGGAACAAATTATCGGATACAGCCTCGAAGAGATGAAAGGTGTGAATCCGCGTGACCTGGCCATCCCCGAAGATCGTAGCTTGGACAAAGAAATGTTCCCGGAATTAATCGCCGGTAAGCGCAACTCCTTTGTGATGGAACGCCGCTATCGTCGTAAAAACGGCGAGATTTTCTGGGCGCGCATCAATTACTCGTTAGTGCGCGACCTGGACGGCAATCCCGATTACCTGGTCGGAATGATCGAAGACATCGACGACCAGAAACGCGCTTCGGAGCGCCTGGCCGAACAAGAAGCCGAACACCGCCGCATTTTGGAACAACGTATCGCAGAGCGCACAAAGGAACTGAACAAAGCCAATGAAATGCTTCAGCAAAAAGCCGCACAAGAAGCAGTTACTGCCGAACGTACGCGTCTGGCGCGCGACCTGCATGATGCCGTTACCCAGACTCTGTTCTCAGCGACCCTCATCGCCGATGTTTTGCCTGACATTTGGGCCATGAACGAAGAAGAGGGCCAGCGCCGCCTTGCAGAACTACGTCAATTGACCCGCGGCGCGTTGGCGGAGATGCGCACACTTCTAGTCGAATTACGCCCGAACGCGCTGGTTGAGGTGCCTCTGCCCACGCTTTTACGTCAGTTGAGTGAGGCGCTAACAGGCCGGGCTCGCATTGATATTCAATTCTCATCTGAGGGCGAGCGGGTGCTCCCCCCTGATGTGCAGGTGGCGTTCTATCGTATCGCCCAGGAAGCGCTTAACAACGTTATCAAACACAGCAAGGCTTCGCAGGCAGCCGTCATGTTGCGCCTGAGTGAACAGGTGCGTTTGAATATTACCGATGATGGCACCGGTTTCGATACGGCCAAAGTGACCGCAGATCATCTCGGTTTGAAGATCATGTGTGAACGCTCGGATGCCATCGGGGCAAAATTCAACCTGTATAGCGAACCCGGTGAGGGTACGCAGGTGACCGTTACCTGGCAGGATAAGGAGATAGTATGAACAACGATACGAAAATTCGTGTCATGATTGTGGATGACCACGCCGTAGTACGTTCCGGCCTGGGGGCTTTTCTTTCGGTCATCCCGGACTTCGAGCTTGTGGGCGAAGCCGAAAACGGGGACCTGGCTGTGGTACGCTGCAGCCATCTGCACCCGGATGTGATCCTGATGGACCTGATGATGCCCGGCACTGACGGCGTGACGGCCACACAGTTGATCCGGGAACAATTCCCAAGTACACAGGTCATCGCTCTGACCAGTTTCCAGGAAAATGAACTGGTACAAAACGCGATGAAGGCCGGGGCAATCGGCTACCTGATGAAAAACGTCTCATCACAGGAACTTGCAGCTGCCATCCGCGCCGCAAAAGATGGCAAGATGACACTTTCGCCGGAAGCGGCGCAAGCCCTGGTACAGGCTACCCGACAAGCTGCTGAAACTGAAGCATTGACCGAACGCGAACTGGACGTCCTGCGTTTGATGGTAGAGGGCATGAGCAATGCCGAAATCGCAGAGCGTCTGGTGGTCAGCCTTTCGACGGTCAAATATCACATCAGTAATATCCTGATGAAACTGGGTGTTGAAAATCGCGTGGCAGCGGCCACCACCGCAATGCAGAAGAAATTGGTATAGGGCGGGGTCATCTCGCCCATGTCCTTACTATGTTACTTCAGCAGTTGAACTGCTGAAGTAACATAGATTTTTTTGTATATCCTATCCACTTGACCAGGGGGAAGACTCAACCTGAGACGGGTGTATTCTATTTTTAGTGGGCGTACACTGGGGGCAGAATGGAAACAAAAACCCTCCGAATCCTGCTTGCCGATGATAATCGTGACTCGCGCTCAGCGCTGGGGCTCCTGTTGGAGACTCGCCTGGGCGCCAGCATTGTTGGGGAAGCCGCCACAATGGCAGCCCTGCTGGAGCAAGCCGCCTCAACTCATCCGGATGTAGTGATCCTCGATTGGGAACTGCCCGGGAAACCAGAAGCAGACCGAATCGTCGCGTTACGTAGCGTGATGCCTGGTGTGCAAATCATCGTCATCAGCGCGCGCCCGGAATCCGCATCACTGGCAGCCGAAGCAGATGCATTCATCAACAAGACTGATCCGCCAGAGAAAATCCTGGCTGTGTTCAATGTCCAGTCTACATAAATTGCTCGTAAAAGAAAGGAGCCACTAAAATGACCCGCACCTTGATCGTTTTCTCTTTGGCCGCCGTTCTACTGATGACGTTAAGCATGCCTTTCCTTGTACTACATCCTGGCAATTTCGTTCTGGGCGGCCAGTATCATATTACTGCCGAAACGCCATTAGAAGATGACATAAGTTTCTATTTTGCCCAGGTTACGATTGACGAGGGCGCTCTGATAAAGGGTCAAATTTTTCTGTTTAGCAGCACCCTGGATTTGTGCGGACACGTGACCGAGGATATCCATGCTTTCGAGAGCGATGTAGCCCTGCATGATAGTGCTCACGTGGACGGAAAAATTATTCAGAACGATTTAATCCATTGGACGCTTTTACTGCCTGCAGTTGTGCAAATCCATTGAGTTTCAATATCTCATTTGAATAAAGGATAATCATGAAAACAACATCTCTCCCCTCTCCTATTAGTTTGAACGTGATCTTGCTTGCGTTATTGATTGTCGCAATTGTCTTCATCGCTGTGACAGGGAAAAAGGTTCCCATACTCTCAAACACACGCGTAGTGATGGGGCTCGTGCTCGTGTTGGGCATGGCTATGTGTACCAGCGGAATCGGACGGGTAGCCGCCCTTCAACAGTGGACACATCCGCTTTCTATTCTTGGTTACCTGATTGGTATCGCAATTCTGGCGATCGGGCTGGGGACCGTAATCGGTTGGAAACTCCCTTTCATCCAGAGCGACGTGCAGGCAATTTTAGTTATCACCGTACTGATAGGTCTCAAGGTTGTGAATACACTGGCTCATAGTCTTTTCACCGCCGGCGCCTAATCATAAAAATCATTACGCAAGGGAAGCCAAATGAAAGTTCTCGTAATAATAATTATTGTTTTTGCAGGTCTTTTTCTTCTCAGTTGGTTGGAACTGCAGGTCAAACCCAAACCTTTCCAACCCTATCCAGAGCAGCAACCGGAGCTGGATTTCATCCCCTTACCTGACGGATTGCCCGCGCCTGTTGAACGCTTTTACAAGGCTGTGTATGGAAATAAGATTCCTGTTATAGAGACAGCGGTTATCAAAGGGCAGGCTGTGCTCAGTCCCTTTGGGTTCAAGTTGCCCTCCCGTTTTATCTTTGTCCATAACGCCGGGAAGGACTACCGCCACTACATCGAGTCAACCTGGTTTGGGTTGCCCGTTATGCGGGTCAATGAAAGTTATGTTGATGGGAAAAGCTATTTTGAACTTCCCATTGGCACCTTTGAAAATGATCCGAGTATCACACAGGCTGCGGGTCTGGGTTTGTGGGCAGAAGCGGTCTGGTTCCCTTCCATCTGGCTAAACGACCAGCGTGCCCGCTGGGAGCCGGTGGACGAAAAGACCGCCCTGCTCTACATCCCCTTTGGCGAAGGGGAAGAGAACTTTGTCGTGCGCTTCGACCCCGAGACTGGCCTGCTCGACACCCTGGAAGCCATGCGCTACCGGGACGCCGGTCCAAACGCAAAGAAAATCCTGTGGATTACCAAAACCCTTCCCGGGGAATATATCGAAGGCACAAAGTTGAGTACGGTTGGTTCCGCTACCTGGTTCGATCAGGGCAAACCCTGGGCTGTGTTCACACTTAAAGAAGTAAAATACAATGTAGATGTGAACGCATACATACGTCAGAGAGGCCCGTAAGTTCAAGACACAGGCAGAAACGCTTGTAAGGAAGAAATATGTCGTCACCAGTTATTCAAATAACATCTCTCACACGGCGCTTCGGCGAAATGAACGCCGTCGATCAATTGACCCTGGAAGTGCAGGCCGGTGAAATTTTCGGTTTCCTCGGCCATAACGGTGCCGGTAAGACGACCACAGTACGCTTACTGAACGGCGTGCTCGAACCATCTTCCGGGGGCGCGCAGGTGCTGGGGTTGGATCCGCAGGTTGAGGGTCCGGCCCTGCGCGCGAAAACCGGGGTGCTGACCGAAACCCCCTCGCTCGACGAACGTCTCACCGCTCGCGACAACCTGTCCATTTATGCGGATCTGTATAATGTTCCCCAGGCAGAGGTCTCCGATCGCGTGAGTTCCCTGCTCTCTGAATTCGAACTGGCCGACCGCGCCGATGAAAGGGTTGGCGGGTACAGCAAAGGAATGAAGCAACGCCTCGCGCTGGCCCGTGCTCTGCTCCACAGACCCGAGCTTCTATTCCTCGACGAGCCGACCTCCAGTCTCGACCCTGTGGCAGCGCGGCATGTCCACAGCCTGGTGGAAGACCTTGCGCGGCGAGAGGGTTGCACTGTTTTCATCTGCACCCATAATCTGGTCGAGGCGCAAAGGTTGTGTGACCGCGTGGCTGTAATGGAATATGGCCGCCTGGTGGCTTCAGGCACACCTTCGGACTTGACCCGTCAATACGTCAAACGCCTGGATGTCGACCTCGAAGTTGATCCAGCTCAAATGGATTTTGCCTTACAGATTTTGAAAGAACTTCCGGATTTGGTGGTTGGTGCCCCTCAGCAAGGGAAGGATGTTCTTACTTTGACTATCTCCGGGCGGGAAGCCATCCCCGAGTTGATATCCGTTCTTGTGCAAAAAGGGTTGCACATCTATCGCCTCGCACCACAGGAAGCTGACCTTGAAGAAGTTTATTTTGCACTGCACGGAGGTACGGAATGAATAAACGTGCTGTTCTCGCCATTGTTCGCAAGGATTTGAAAGTTGCACTGCAAAATAAAGGCGTGGTATTACCGATCGTCATCCTCCCACTGATCCTGTTTGTAGTCTTTCCCTGGGTTATGGTTTATGCTTCATCCATGGCCAACACAACGGGTGCTTCGTACAATAATATCGATCAAATCCTCACGCGCATGCCCCCCAGCTTGCTGAATGAATTAAGTGGTTATACACCCAACCAGCAGGTGACAGTCTTTATATTGGTCTACATGCTGGCACCCATGTTCCTGATCATGCCGTTGATGGTTTCGTCCGTGCTCGCCGCGGATAGTTTTGCAGGAGAAAAGGAACGTAAGACCCTGGAGGCTTTGCTTTACACCCCGACTACCGATAGAGAACTTTTCACGGCCAAACTTTTAGGAGCCTGGTCAGCTGCCAATGCAGTGGCATTGTTCAGTTTTGTTATCTATGCAGTAATGACAAACGCTGCCGGCTGGAAAAGCATCCAACACATCTTCTTCCCGAATTGGATGTGGATTGCCCTGGTTTTCTGGGTGACGCCGGCAGTGGCAGGGTTGGGGTTGGTAGTGATGGTGTTTGTCTCTGCCCGCGCGCAAGGCTTTCAAGACGCCTACCAGACTGGTGGGCTGGTGGTTCTGCCGGTGATCCTGCTTATGGTCGGGCAAATTTCTGGCGTGATGTATTTCAGCCTCGGCCTTGTTTTAATTGTTGGTTTGGTGATCTGGCTAATTGACGGGATCTTACTCTGGTTTGCCAGCAAAAGCTTTCGTCGTAGTGAACTGATGATGAAACTCTGAATTCTATATCCTGCGATATACCTGTCCACTTGACCAGTTGAAAACTCCCCCAGCGGCGGGGGAGTTTTTGATTAAAGAAACGTAATATTGCGTTAGCGAAACTTGATTTTGTCAGAAGCCGTATTTAGCCTCTGAACCATTGAAATAAGGAGAATGCAAATGAACGGGAGTTTGAAAACAACCCGACCTAAGTTGGCCTCCCCATGGGTTTACTTCCTCGCGACCTATGTCTGGTCGGGAATCTTCGGCGGGCTGACCATCTTCATGAACCTCAGCATGGAAACCGCCAGCGGCCTTGTACTGGTTTTACTGGCTGCCGTCGGACCAATGGTCATGGGTATTACCTTCACCTGCCTCACGCGGGATAACGCCGGTCGCCGGGATTACTGGAAGCGCATCGTCGATTTCAAGCGCATTCCGGCCAAATGGTACCTGGTCATCTTACTGTTTGCGCCCATCCTGAACAGCTCAGCGGCACTGCTGGATAAAGTGACGGGCGGCAGCGGCGCGAGCTGGGGTGAAGCCGCCCTTAATTTCCTCACGAATCCCGCATCCATTATCCTGTCCATTCTGTTTGCATCGTTATTTCCCTTCATCGAAGAACTGGGTTGGCGCGGCTATGTGTTGGACCGCTTACAGGAGAAACACAGCGCCCTGGTCTCCAGCCTGATCATGGGAACGGTCTGGTCCCTGTGGCATTTGCCCACCTTTTTCGTTCGGGATTCCTACCAGTCAAGTCTGGGCATTGGCACGCCGGCCTTCTGGTTGTTCTTTGCTGGGATCATTCCCCTGACCTTTGCCTTCACCTGGATCTATAACAACACAGGTCGCAGCACGCTGGCCGTGATCCTGCTCCATTCTATGGTCAACTTCACCGGAGAATTGATTGCGCTTTCCGAGCGTGCGGATACCCTTTCGATCGCGTTGTGGTTTGTGGTGGCAGCCGGCATCACAATCATCTGGAGCGTGATGACACCTGCTCGTCAGAAGGAAGCCTATCTGTGAGCTCCACGCCGCTCATCTTTCGGGGATGCCTGTACACTTTATGATTCTTTTGTAGTTCAAAAGGAGGCCCATCATGAAAAAATGGTTCCGTCGATTTGCAATTGGCTCGCTGGTTGTGTTCGTCCTGTTCATAGGGATAACCTTTGGACGCTTGCAATGGGAAAAATATCAGATTCGCCAGGATACACAGACATATTCAAATGCCTCAGCGATGGACATTGGTGAGACCAGCAGGCTCGAAATTCTGCCGCTCTACGAGAACGCCGCTCAAGCCGGTCTTCAAAGCGGTCATGGTGTCTCGTACCTAATCCGCACCGACAACGCCACTATTCTATTTGATCTGGGCTACAACCTAACAGCAGCTTCCCCTTCTCCGCTGGAGCAAAACATGGCCAGCCTGGGCGTTTCACTGGATGAGATCGACATGATCGTCATCTCACACCGCCACCCGGACCACGTCGGCGGACAGAACTGGTGGACCGAAAGGACGTTCTCGCTGGACGGTGTGACTCAACCTTCGCTGGGAGAAATGTCAGTCTACATCCCCGAAGAAATGACCTATCCGACTGGCAACTTGACCCTGTCCAAGAAGCCGGTTCATTTAGCGGAAGGAATCGCTACTACCGGGCTGATCACATATGCACAACCGTTCCCTATCTGGCTGGCGATGCCCAAAGGCGATGAGCAGGCTTTAGCGGTTAATGTTTTGGGAAAAGGAATCGTTTTGATCACAGGCTGTGGTCACATGGGGCTGGAATCCCTGCTGGCGCGGGCAGAAGCTGTTTTCGATGTTCCTGTAGCCGGCGTTTTAGGCGGCTTGCATTATGGAGATGCCGACATGGCTACCTTGCAGCCGCAAGTTCAATTGCTGAAGGATCTTAATCCGGTCCTGGTGACGCTATCTCCACATGACAGCAGCCAGGTGGTTCTGGATGGTTTTGCGCAAGCATTTTCAGGTGCTTACGAGCCAATTGTGGTAGGCCAATCGATTTTTCTGTCGGAAAGGCTTGCCGTTCCTTAAGTGATCTAAGTTAGAAATTGCGCGGAGAACCAACTAGCGCGGTGAAATAATTGTGAACTTCTGCATCTCGTTTTCATAACCGCCAATAACAGTAAAATCTTCAAGATTGGAAACCTGTCCACTTGACCAGCACAAAAACTCTCCCAGCGATGGGGGAATTTTTGTTTCAATGAGGTTAAGATGGAAAAAACTAGCTGCAATCAAGGAACACGATATGAGCACATACACAATCATTTTGCTTCTTCTTATGGCAGTCTTGATTATGCCTGACCGTTTGGAAAGTCGCTTCACAAAAGAAAAAATGACTGAGATGGGAAATCACCTGGACTCATCCTCAACGATGAAAATGCGATGATCTTGCACTGTCGAATCTATCCCACTCAAAATCCCTAGGAGATTAAAATGTCAAAAACTGATTTGTCCCTCACGGAGGTCATCCAAATGACTCAGCAGGTAGGGGATAGCTGGGCAGTCGCGCACGCAAAGCGATTGATCGAACTCATCAAGCAGATAAGTGTGGATCTCCCATACGATCCCCTTGTCATGGAATTAGCTGCTTATATGCATGATTGGGGCGCTTCTCCAAGCTATGCCCAAAAAGGTGTGGAACATGCTGTGCGCTCGCGTCAGGTTGTGGAAACAGAGGTTCTGCCACAACTGGATTTAACAGCGGATCAAAAAGCCATTTTGCTCGAAACCATCGATCTGCATGATTATCGGGATATGCGCCCTACGCAGTCGAATGAAGCCCTCCTGTTACGCGAAGCGGATATGCTCGAATTCCTGGGCATGATCGGCATGGCACGCGACTTTGCCCGCGGCCCCAGGAATGTGGAAACCTGTACCAAGCGTATCCTGGGCCGGCAGGCCGATATCCGCGACCGTTTCACCCTGCATCGCGCGCAGGAGATCGCCAAAATACGCCTGGAACGTATGGATAAAACTCTGCATTGGCTTGAGGAGGAAAGCTTTGGATCGCTCTAATCAAACAAGGCGAGTGCTGATGCAGACAAACGAGGATGCTCCGCAAATGAGCGATATCTTGAATAATGAAAGTTTCTATGAATAGCAAATTGATCCTCTTCGAAGGGGTCCCCGGTTCCGGAAAAACAACCGCTGCGATCAACCTGCAATGTTTTCTTGAAAACAATCGCATTCCTTCCTGCTTCTGGCGGGAGGGCAACTTTGACCATCCCGCCGATTTCGAAGGCATAGCCTGTCTGACCGAAACAGGCTATCAGGATTTGGTTTCACGTTACCCGGAGTTGGTTGAGCTTTTTCAAGAATACACATTCGTTCGTGGAGATGATCATCTGTTGAAATATCGAAAGATGCAGCATTTTCATCCGCAGATAATAAATCAGACTTTGATGGATGAGCTTTCCCGTCTTGATGTTTACGATGGCCTGCCAATGGATGAATACTGCCGTCTTGCACTCGACCGCTGGTGGGATTTTTGCCAGACCACGAAAAACTCCAACGAAGTCACATTGCTGGAATGTTGTTTTTTGCAAAACTCGCTCACGGTCCTGCTCGCCTATCACGATGCCGACCCGCAATTTGCCCGTCAGCACATCGAGAAGATGACCGAGATCATCCGCCCATTGAATCCGTTGGTGATCTATCTTCAACCTAAAAACGTAAACCGGGCACTGCAATACGTACGTGCGGAAAGGCCGAAAGCGTGGGCAGATTTTGTCACATGGTATCTGACCGAACAGGAATATGGGAAGTCTCATAATCTGAAGGGGTATGAAGGTGTGATTCAATTCTACGAAATGCGCCAAAAACTGGAGCTGGAGATTCTGCGCAGTTTACTCCTGGAGCAAATGGTGATTGAACATTCAGGCCAAGAGTGGGAGCGATGCAACAACGAGATGATTGGTTTTGTAAAACCGTTTTTCCTGGGGTGAAATAACTATCCACTTGACCAGGGGAAAGACTCACCTATTGATGGGTGAGTCTTTTTATGTGCCAACGTATCATAAATCTGTAGAAGATCATAAGGAGATCAATATGGATAAAACGATCAAAATAATTCTGATTGTCGTCGGCTCAGTGATTGTATTGTGCGCCTGTGCGACAGTCACCGTGTTTGCCACAGGGTTATGGACATATCGAACCGTTACAAAAATTGCTGATCAAACCGTAAGTGAAAGCCCGCAGGAGGTGGTCAGGGTCGGTGGGGAGATCGCAGACTACGAGGTCCCGGAAGGATTCGGTTCCCCGGTCAGCCTTCACATCGGCGATATGACCATGATCCGGTACAGGACGCAGGATGAGATGTCCTACATCCTCCTGGCGCAATTCCCTGAAAGAACAAGCATCGATGTGGAAAAGATGTTGGAGTTGATGGAAGAAGGCTCCGGCGACCCGGCCAATGTCTGGTATAGCGCCGACACAAAGATCATCGAACAGAAACCTATCGTCATCTGTGGGCAGGAAACCACACTCAACGTCAGCGAAGGCATAAATATAGATAGGCGTGACTATCGCTATGCAACCGCAAAGTTCGAAGGCCGCGGTGGCCCCGCCCTGGTTATGGTCGCCACTCCGGTCGATGAATGGGATATGGAGATGGTTGAGGATTTCATTTTAACCATTCGATAATATTACGTGAAGTGGAAGGCTGAACAATAGAGAAACCGGCGTTTATGCTGTAGTGACATTGGTCTTAGCAATAGCAGTTGGTGTTAGCATTGTCCGAAAACAGAAGAAGTAATGTTCTACACATAACAGTGGGTAGGTTTTTTTTGGTGAAGAAGCGCTCCACAGAAATCTTTTCCTATCCACTTGACCAGTGTAATACTCCCCCTCTGACGGGGGAGTATTTGTAGTTATAGAAATATCATTTGAATGTAATCATTGAAATCAACAGGAGAAATCTGTATGGTGTTAGAAAAATCTTCTTCCCAACGCCGTTATGATCTGGACTGGCTGCGAGTGTATGCCATCCTGGCGGTTTTCATTTTTCACAGCAGCCGCTTTTTCGATACCGACAACTGGCACATCAAAAATCCGACCACTTATTTCGGCGCACAGGTCTGGATCACGTTCTTGGCAAACTGGCTGATGCCGTTCATTTTCATGATCTCAGGCGCCAGCCTGTATTACGCGCTCGGCTCTCGCGGCGCGCGAAAGTTCATGGAAGACAAAGTGAAACGCTTGCTGGTGCCGTTGATCGTGGGTATTTTTACTCATATCATGTTTCAGGTTTACCTGGAACGCCTGATACACAGACAATTTTTCGGCTCTTTCTTCGAGTTCATTCCCCATTACTTCGACGGCTGGTACGGCTTTGGCGGCAACTTCGCCTGGATGGGCTTGCATCTCTGGTATCTGTTGATTCTGTTCCTTTTCAGTCTGCTTTTCTATCCACTCTTCCGTTGGTTGAGTGCTGGCATTGACCGGCAGGTTCTGGATAAGTTCGGAACATTCCTGTCTCTGCCCGGTATGGTTTATATTCTCGGTCTTCCGGTGGCAGGCTTGCTTGTGATCCTCGACCCGCGCGAGATTATCGGAATGCGTGATTTTGGCGGCTGGCCGCTCTGGAACTATATACTTTTCTTCCTGTATGGTTTCATCGTTATGACACATACGGAATTGCAAAAACGGATCCAACAAGTACGTTGGATTTCTCTCGCGGCGGGGGTTCTCAGTTTCCTTGCGCTGTTCGCACTTTGGGCCAAAAAAGGTGACCCGGCTTTTGGTTCGACGCGCTACGTACAGGTATTTGGTATTTTCGGCATGAGTTCCTGGTGCTGGCTGCTGGCCTTCTTCGGGTTTGGGATGAAGCACCTGAACTTCAAGACCAGGTTCATGACCTACGCAAACGAAGCCGTGCTGCCCTTTTACATCCTTCATCAGACCATTCTGTTATGCCTCGGCTATTTCGTCGTGCGCTGGGCTATCCCAGATCTGCTCAAGTACGTGTTGATCAGTACGAGCTCGTTCGCCCTCATCATCCTGCTGTACGAGTATCTGGTACGCAGGATCGATATCCTGAGAGCTCTATTTGGGATGAAACCCAAAACCAAACATCAAACTGTCGATCAGGTTGCAGGTCAATATGGCAGGAAAAAGGTCAAGGCATAAGCAACCTTTGTCGAGGAAATATCCTCCTTCCAGGGCAGGCGCTTGTGAAGTCTGTCTGGGCTATTGCATGCGCCCGGGTTGGTGGTCGGTGGCTGAGGCGGCCCGGGCAATGGAAGCAGGCTACAGTCCGCGCATGATGCTGGAGGTGGCGCCTGAGTTTACCTTCGGGGTCCTGTCTCCCGCCTTCAAGGGCTGCGAAGGAGACCTGGCCTCCAATCTATTTTCACGGAATGGCTGTACGTTTCTAAGGGAAACTCAGTGTGAATTGTACGGTACAGGGCATCAGCCTCTCGAGTGCCGGTTTTGCCATCATGAGCGTCTGGGTCTGGGTCCACTTTGTCATGCCGACCTTGAAAGGGATTGGAATACCCGCAGAGGACAAATGTTAGTCCGAGAGTGGATTGAATTGACAGGGTGGGAAGAGTTCCAGTTGATGAAGCACGGGACGTTTTCTTCTGAGAATGATCTATCTGAGATAAGCCTGTCCACTTGACCAGTATGAAACTCTCCCAGCGACGGGGGAGTTTTTGCTTTTGGGAGAATATTATGGAAACAAAGGAGAACAAAATGAACGATCAATCTCAATCCCCGATGAACCAACCACTTGACCGGCGCGAAGCCAGACGGCAGCGCCGCGCATCACGCCGCGCTGCGTTGGGCGCTCCCAGCAGCATTGGCACGCTTACCCTGGGAGCGATCCTGGTTTTGTCAGGTGTCGCTTTCCTCATGCAAAATATGGGAACATTCAGCTTTCCGCTGAAGAACTGGGGGGCGCTCTTTATCCTCATCCCAGCTTTCGGGGCGTTTGACCGGGCCTGGCGTTTCTATCGCAATGGGAACGATCAACTTACGTCTCAGGTGCTTGGCGCTTTGCTCGTCGGTCTGGCTCTGACAGCTGTCACGATAATGATTCTGTTCGAACTCAACTGGACTTTCTACGGACCATTGCTCATTATTCTCGTCGGGGTTGGAATTCTGGTCAAAGCTACCCTCACGAGAGAATAAACCTAAAAGAAGTTTACAGTGTCCCAGATGAAAAGCGACCTCATAGATACAAGCGAATCAACCAATTACGTCAATCTCGAGCGTCTGACCTTTCTTTTCGATGGCGTTTATGCAATTACGATAACATTGCTGGTCCTGGAATTGCGGCCACCCGAACAAGGCCTGTCGCAACTCGCGGATGGGCTCTTGGGGATGCTGCCGCGTCTCTTCATCTACTTCATTGCTTTTTATACGCTCACTAATCACTGGGCGGTGCACCAGCGCATGTTTCGCCACATCACAGAGGCGGATTCGGTGGTGCTTTGGCTTACGCTGCTGGGATTGCTCTTCATCACCTTGATCCCTGTCACCACAGCTCTGGTTGGCCGCTTTCCTAGGGAAAAGTTGGCAGTAGCCTGTTTTTCAGCCAACAGTTTCTTTCAAGCTTTGACCAATTGGTTCTTTTGGATCTATGTGGTAAAGAAACAGAAACAATTTGCCGCCCATTCCGACCCTCGCTTGCTGGCAATCACTGCGCAGGTATGGCTCGTTATTTCCATCGGATGGCTGATTTCAATTCTACTTGGGTACATAAATGTAAACGCGGCTTATGTCGCCTGGGTCGCCTGGCCTAACCTGGTCGCAGTTTGGGCGAAATACGAGCGCCGAAAATTACAAACATTTGAGTCTCTTGAACACAGGCAGAAGATAAGAAATAAGAAGAAATGAAAGTAATCCAAATCTCTGTCATTACAAGATTTCTGCATAAAGATCTCGAAACCCATCCGGTCGACCAGTTCCAAATTCCTCCAAAGATGGGGGAGTTTTTATACTCCCCTTGCTACACTGATATAGCCAGGATCAGATGAAGGAGTGTGAAGGATGTACAAGAAAATTCCAACCATTTTACTGATTTTGTTATTTACCGTTTCTGCCTGCTCAAAGAGCATACCAACCCCTAAACCACCTTCTTATTGGCCTACCCAGGGTTGGCAGGCCAGCACGCCTGAAGAGCAGGGCTTTGATTCTGTTAAATTGGCCGAAGGTTTAAAGGAAATAAGGGATAGGGATATCAAGATCCACAGCCTGACGATCATCCGCAGTGGCGACCTCATCCTCGACGCAAATTTACACCCCTACGATGGTGAAACGGTCCATCACCTGGCATCAGTCACAAAAAGCGTTATGACCACGTTGATCGCCATTGCCACCGACCAGGGTTATTTGCAGCTCGATGACCACATGCTGTCATTCTTCCCTGACCGCGAGATTGCAAACAACGGTTTTCTCAAACGCTTCATCACCGTCAGGCACCTGACCGGCATGTCCTCCGGCCTGGACTGCATCGCCGCCAACGACGAGCAGACCCTGACCGAGATGGGTTCCGCGACCGACTGGGTGCAGTTCACGCTTGATCTCAAGGTAACGCATTTGCCGGGAACGCACTTCGAATATTGCAGTCCGGGCATGCACGTGCTGTCTGCCATCTTGCAGGAAGCCACCGGCATGACAACTGCCGAGTTTGCCCGCCTCAACCTGTTCGAACCGCTCGGCATCACAGACCTCATCTGGGAGCAGGACCCGCAGGGATACAGCGACGGTTGGGCCGGCCTGTATCTGTATCCGCGCGATATGGCCAAGCTGGGCTATCTGATGCTTCACCAGGGTCAATGGGACGGGAAACAGATCGTGTCCAGCAAATGGGTGCAGGAAGCCACCCGACTGCAAAGCAAAACCGGTCAGGGCGACGATTACGGGTACGGCTGGTGGGTTCCACCGCCGACCCAGTTTATTGAATTTGCTGCGGAGGGTCGCGGCGGACAATACATCCGCGTGCTGCCAGAATTAGATCTGATCGTGGTCACGACGGGCGGCGGCTTCGAATGGAACGACATCGTCCCCTACCTCGTTCCGGCGATGGTGGATATGATGGAACCACTCCCGGATAACCCGGCAGGCCGCAGCCAATTGGAAGCCGCGCTAACAGAGATCCAGCAACTGCCGACTCCTCATGCGCTTCATCCCCTGCCTGAAACTGCTCGCGTTATTTCAGGCAAAACCTACGCCTTCGAGTTCAGCCCGCTTGACCTCAAGACCATCCGTTGGGATTTCGACAACTCGGCCCAAACGCATCTATTTGTGACTTTCTATAATCAGCCTGATCAGGACTTACTAGTTCCCATGGACGGCACCTATCGCGCCTACCCGATTGGCGAGCATTCCCTGCCACTGAGTGTGCGCGGCACCTGGCTCGACGAGAGTACCTTCCTGTTCGAATATGATGCCACCGCCAACGGGGAAGGTTACAGCCTCGAGTTGAGTTTCGACGGTGATCGCGTGACAGTCAACTCAAAAGAACGTACTCACGAAGCGGTCCTTAGCGTTGAGGGGCGGGTACAAAACCCATAACTGAAACTGAAGGGTAAACGTTTATGCTTCTAACGAATAGATTATCTTTTCAGTCGATTTGATCGACACCTTATCCTGAACTATCCACTTGACCAGTCCCAGACTCCCCCAGCGACGGGGGAGTTTTTACATATCGAAGGTTAAGATGGGATTGAAAGGGAACTCGAAAAATGTCCAAAACCAAACTATCTATGCTCGGCTTAAACGGCATGCTTGCCTTCGCTCTACTCTTCAGCCTGCTGGCCGCACCCCTGCCTGTTTCCGCTTGTCAAACGCCTGCCGGAGAGATTGACTTCCAGGCGCTGGATGCGTTTATCGAAGGACAGATGTCCAAACATGGCATCAAGGGTATTTCCCTGGCGGTCACCTCGGGGACGGAGATCGTCTACCTCAAAGGAACTATCCTGATCGATTCCATCCAATAAAGAAAGAGAGATCATTATGCAAACAGCATTACAACCTTCTGTAATCACCCATACCACTGCATCAAAAGTGAATTGGCCGCACGTAGCCTGGTTTCTTGGGCTGGCCTTTAGCTTGAGTTGGCTTGTGGATCTGGTGCTTTATCTGAACGGCGGTTTGACAAGCCCGATTGCCAAGCTACTTCTGCAATTCCAGATGCTTATGCCAGCCTTCTCCGCACTGCTCCTGGGCACATTTTTCTTCAAGGAAAATCCCCTCTACTATCGATCCAATCGCACCACTTCACGCTGGTTCGTCTATTATTACCTTTTGCTTACCCTCATATATTTGATCGGAGTCATTGCCGGTCTAATCCAACCCGAGCAGAACAACACTATCAGCTCGCTTTTACTCATCCCGGGCGTTATTGGTCTGGTTCTGTTGATCGTGCTGCGACTGATGAAAGGCGGCAAAGAAGCCTTTGCCAGCACTGGATTGGCCGGTGGCAAATGGCAGGTCTGGCTGGGCTACGGTTTTGGACTGGTTGCTTTCTTTGGCCTCCAGACCTTTCTGAACTATGTTTTCAAGTTGGGTGAAGTGGTTAATCTAAATGAAACCTTCCCGCAACTGGCTACCACCAACCTGCCTGCTTCGGCTCTCATCCTCTTGCCCGTAGTCAGTATGATATTGATCGGTCCGTTCTTGGGGTTAATCACTACCTTTGGCGAAGAATATGGCTGGCGCGGTTATTTGCAATCGGAATTAATCCGTTTGGGTCGTGTTCGCGGTGTGTTTCTATTGGGTGTGATTTGGGGTGTCTGGCATTGGCCCGTGATCTGGATGGGCTACAATTATCCCGGTCAACCGATCCTTGGGTCGATCGCGATGGTGATTTGGTGTCTCATCCTTGCGTATTTCCTTGCTTACGCCGTATTCAAATCGCAGGGTATCTGGACAGCCGCTTACCTACATGCCCTCAATAACCAGTCGTTGAGCTTCTTCATGTTGGCTATGGTGATGCCAAACAGCATGGTGTTCTCATTCGGAATAGGCATTCCCGGACTGGTACTGGGTGCAATTGCTGTACTTCTTATCCTGCGCGATCCAGTTTGGAAAATCACCGAACAGCCCGGTGAGTAATATCTAGTTTGTCTTACCCTCTCGAAGAGATTTATATAAATCTCTTCGAGAGTTACAAAAGGAAAAAACAAATGAACACAAAAAATGAAGGCACATTTGCAATTGTCGCTGCATTGATCGTCCTGTTCAGCGCTATGTGGAATCCAATTGTTTCCGTAATGGTTTCTATCGTTGCATTACTGGGATACGGAATCTTCAAACTCACCCAGAAAACCAATTAAGCTGCAAAAACCAGGATAGCTTCATTGTGGATTTCCATGTGATATGGAATCTGTTCTTGAACAAACTATCCACTTGACCAGTCCGAAACTCATCCAATGGCGGGGGAATTTTTCTTATCCTGGTTGTATACTACGATTAATGACATTTCTCCTCCTTTGAATCCGGGACTGGTTTACGGGCAGATCAGTCCCGGCAAAGTAATTAAATCCTGTCCACTTGACCATTCCCTGGCTTTCCGGTGGCAGAGGTTTATTCCAGGGGGGCTTATCAATGAGTTGATGGAGCTCTAAGGAACATCGAGATGAAATTGCTTTCAATAAAACCAGGTAAACGAAAGGTGATGCGTATGATAATGATGATCCCTGTCGTATTACTCGTTTGTATACACATCCTTAGGAGCATATTGTTGGCTTACAGTCCTGGAAAACCGAAACCTTTTTTAGATGAAAACGGAAATCCGCTGGCTGGCAGCATATCGGAAAAAACCTTAGTGGATATCAATGGTCTAAAACAGGGAATGTTCATCAAAGGCAAGGATATAAATAACCCCGTATTGCTTTTCGTTCATGGTGGTCCCGGCATGCCAGAATATTGGCTTACCCAGCGCTACCCGACCGGGATCGAAGATCATTTCACCGTTGTCTGGTGGGAACAGCGTGGCGCGGGTCTCTCCTACAGCCCTGATATTCCACCAGAATCAATGACTGCGGAGCAATTCGTAGCGGATGCCATCGAAGTGACGAATTACCTGCGTAAACGCTTCGGTCAGGAAAAGATTTACCTGATGGCACATTCCTGGGGTAGTTATATCGGTATCCAAGCCGCCGCGCATGAACCGGATCTGTATTACGCTTACATTGGTGTGGGGCAGATCTCCCATCAAATCCAATCGGAACAGCTTGCATACCAGTATGCACTCGCGTATTACAAAGAGAACGGAAATACGAACATGCTGCGAAAACTCGAAGCCGCGCCACCTACGCTGACCGTTCCCCTGCCTACTGCATACGAGGCGTTGCGTGACACATACATGCACCGCGCCGGCATCGGCACGACGCGTGAGATGAAATCGGTCATCACCGGTATTTTCCTGCCCTCATGGCTGTATATGGAATATACAGTAGGCGAAAAAGTAAACTTATGGCGAGGTAAATTCTTTTCCCGTTCCACCAGTTTCAGCCTGTGGGACAAGATGCAAATCACGGACCTGAGCCAGCAGGTGACGGAGCTTGAAATTCCTGTCTATTTCCTGCACGGAGCCTATGATTACACCTGCGCCTATCCTTTGGCCAAGGAATATTTTGAGAAAATTGAAGCGCCTGTAAAAGGATTTTATACATTCAAGAATTCCGCACATAGCCCGATGTTTGAAGAGCCTGAAAAAACACAGAAGATTTTGTTCGAGGATATGCTGGCGGGAACGAACAATCTTGCGGACAAAGAATAGAAAATATCCATATAAGCGACGAGAGGATTACATGAAGCGTTTATTATACCTGTCAATTGTACTTATCGCGCTAAGCCTGTTAAGCGGTTGTGCTTCGCAAGGCTCAGATGTGCCCATGGATTATCGTTGGGCAAATGTTGAAGGCAGTTCGTTGATAGATGCACAAGCTGGCGAACAGTTTTACTTTAATATCATTGTCGATGAAGGTATGATCGACGAAGGTGTGCCGATCAAGATCAAAGTCAGTGGAGACGTTCAAAGTGGTTTCCTACACTTCGAATTGCGCGATCCGGGTGATCAGACTGTCTGGATTTCAGGGAGGATTGGTCCAGGTGACTTCATGATCAGTACTGAATACGATTTGTCGTCCGCCCAGACCGGAACCTATACGCTCGGGCTGGTCTATACCGAGAATATATCTGCAACGTACAATTTGGGCTGGCATGCGATCAAGCTTGGCCCAAGTATTCTTTTACCAGGAATGGGCATGATCCTGGTGGCATTGGCCTTTGTTCTCTACGCTGCCCGCCGAAGATGGCTGGGATGGCGTTATTTGTTTTTGGGTGCGTTGTTCTGGATCCTGACTGTGGCTGTCAAATTTGCCTTCGCGGTTCCGGCCAACCCGTTCCTGTTCCGTTTGTTGGGAGCGAATCAAGATAGACTTTTCTCGCCGGGCAACCTGGTTGCCTACCTCTACATCGGCGCACTGACCGGTATCTTCGAAGTTGGACTGGCATATCTCATCCTGCGTAAAATCCGCTGGGGAAAAGCCACCCAGAACCAGGCGCTGGCCTTCGGGATCGGGTTTGGGGTTATCGAGGCGCTCCTGCTTGGTTTTTCCAACCTGGTTTCCTCCCTGGTCGCCATGACCTCTCCTAACGTATTGCCGATTGCCAGCCTAGGGACTCTGGCAAATAATGCAACACTCGTGATGGGGTTGGCTCCGGTGGTCGAGCGCCTGGCGGTAATCTTTGCTCACATCTTCGCCTGTGTGTTGATCTTTTATGCCATTGCCTGCGGTGAAACAAAATGGGCCTGGCTCGCCATTCTATACAAGACCCTGCTCGATACCCCTGCCGGGTTCGCCATCTTTTGGGGCGTGGTCGGCTCAGCTTCCAAAATATGGACCATAGAGGCAATCCTTGTCATCTTCGGTTTGATCGGCCTGTGGGGAACAATCCAGGTTGTACGGCGCTATCCCCAGACCAACGGGGAAGAGCCTGGAAAGCCGATGCAGACTGTTCGAATTCCTTAACAGGAGATTACCAACGATGAAATCCGCATTACGCACAGCCATTCTCATGGTTGGTTTCATATTCGTTCAATTCATCAATGCGTGCGCACGGACTGCATCGGTACCTTCTGCCCCGACGGTTGATACAAATGTAAGCATCCCGTACACTGAAATGAGACAACTTGATTCGCCTGCCACTGGACGAAGCTATGCCATCTATATCCGTCTCCCTGATGATTATGTACAGGATCGGTCAAAAAGCTATCCCGTCCTTTACGTGCTCGATGCGCAATGGGATTTCAAAATACTTGATTCCATTTATGGGGGACTGCTTCACGATGGATACATCCCGGAAATGATCATCGTTGGCATCACCTATGCCGGTGACAATCCGGATTATGCGTCCTTACGATCGATGGACTTTACACCTGTACACGAGGTGTTTCTCAAAGGTTCCGGCGATGCGCCCAAATTCCTTGCATTCCTTAAAGATCAATTGATTCCGTTCATAGATAGCAACTACCGCACAATCCCTTCACAAAGAGTGTTGATGGGCGGTTCATTCAGCGCTTTGTCCACTTTTTACGCTATGTTCACTGAGCCCACATTCTTCAGCGACTACGTTGTTTCCAGCCCGATTGTGACCTATGGCAATCGCTTCGCATTTAAGCAAGAAGCCGAATACGCCAGCGAACACAAAGATTTGCCTGTCAGGTTGTTCGTAGGCGTCGGTGGAGAAAAGGATGTGACCCAGTCAGTGGAAGAATTTATGAATATCCTTGAAAAACGCAAATATGCGAGTCTGGAGATGGAAACACGCATCATCGAAGGCGAGGGGCATGCGAGCAACAAACCAGAAACCTACAACCGTGGGCTGAGATTCGTTTTTCAAAAGAAATGATTTGAGTAAGGCTATTTTCCAGTATAAAAACCTATCCACTTGACTAGTTCCAAACTCCTCCGCAGAAGGGGGAGTTTTTTGTCCCTGATGGCTATGATTTGAGTATGAAAGGAAATTCAACTATGAAAAAAGTCTTCTTGTTTCTCTCCATATTTATCGTTATCACGTTGGCGTGCGATCTGGCCGTAACGGTTGCATCCCCTACGGAACCGGTTCCCATGCTTACGAACACCCTGCCCCCAGATCTGGGAATCCCCACCCAAATTCTGGCTTCCGCTACTTCTATTCCGACCACGGAAATTCCTGTTCCTACAACGGCAGCTTCCACCAGCCAACCGCCCTCCGTCGATGGCGTATCGGTTACCTACGGCCCGTTGGGTTTTGATTTGCCTTCAGGAATTGCAGGCGGATTCGTCGGCAATCAATTTCCGCGTGCCGAGGGCGACAATGTTGCTCCGTGGGAAGTAACCCCTGGTCACACCCGAATTACACTGGATGGCTATCTCCTGCAAGGGAAATTTCATCAGCCGCAGATATTCGTTTACCCGGCGACTGAGTATGCGTTAATGTACCCGGCTGCATTTGAAAGTATCCATCGTTTGAACAATATCCTGTATAGCCCGGATGCGCCGAACCTTAGCGAGCCGCTTCCGGGGGTGCCGTTTTTCAACGCTGCACAGATTTTTGCCTCCAATGTTCAAGCCATCTCGTTCCAGGGTGGCAGCGGCGTGCGCTTCGTGACCCAATATGCACAAAATGCCATGCCGGTTAACAACCACGAGCTGTTCTATCACTTTCAGGGATTGAGCCGTAATGGCGCTTACTACATCATCGCTATTTTCCCAGTCACGGCGCCTGTACTGGCAGAGAGCAATGATCCCGGGGCAGTCTTGCCCCCAGGTGGAATCCCTTACCCGGATATCATCAACACTGACGTCGGTACACAAGGTTACTATGTTTCCGTTACTGATCTGTTGAATGCGACCTCTCCGGATGCGTTCACTCCATCGCTCAACCAACTGGATGCGTTGATCCAGTCTATGCTGATTGCTCCGTAAGCAATATATAGCCTGTCCACTTGACCAGTCCCAAACTCCCCCAGCGAAGGGGGAGTTTTTCTTTTACCGCCCGTATACTGTGGATAGAGACCTTATGAAAACAACACACAGAAATTACTCCGAAGAAGACGGCGATTTCAACCGTCTCGCCCGCTTTTTTACGGCCAACCCTGGTAAAAAACGGACTCATACCACCTGGTGCCTGGGCAGACTGGTGGATTGGAAATACGGGCTGTATGATAGCAAACGAACATACGCGGCTTTTTGTAACGAGAATGCTCATTTGTGGATGGATGCATTTGGAGAGTTGGCCAGTTTTGTGATTTCTGAAGGTGGTCAGGCTGGCTTCCAAATTTTTACACTGCCAGGATACCGTTCCTTGTTCGAGGAGATTCTCCTATGGGTGCTGGAAAACTGGAAGGAAAGACCTGCAAAATACGGTTCTGGCTTTTCTACCGAAGTTACGGAATATCAGGGTTTGGAAACGAAGATTCTGGAAGGTTTCGGGGTCCACCCGGAGTCTGCGTTCTTCACACACCGCTTCTACCTGACCGATGAACTGGCCCCGCGTTTTCCGCTTGCCCCCGATTTTGTCATTGTAGATTTGCACTCCCATCCTGACTACCGCGCTCAGGGTGTTTTACGCGCCAATGCCTTTCAAGGAAAGGACGAACTCAATGACGAAGAATGGGAGCTCCGAAACAAATTTTATAACCAAACAAAAAATGGTCCTATTTACTCTCCTCAAACCGACCTGTGTGTCATGGCGGAAGACGGTCAATTTATCTCCGGCTGTGAAGCTCTGATCAATGCCCATGCGCTCGAAGCGGATATTGAACGAGTTTGCACTCACAGTGCTTACTGTAAACGCGGTTTTGCTCGTGCAGTGATCCAGGAATGTTTGTATCGCCTGCGCGATATAGGCCTGCGTAACGCTTACATCACAGGATACAGTCCGAGAGCAATTGCTCTCTACAGCTCTCTGGGTTCAACAGACGAACTCAAATCATATTTCTATGAGATGAACGCATAATTTATTCGAGATCAAGGAGCTTAAGATGAAAAAGTTCTTCAAATGGATTGGCATTCTTGCGGGACTTGTTGTCCTGGCCGTTGTCATAATTGCCCTGCTCACCCCCTGGATGGACCGCTGGGGGGCTACCGATGAAGAGATCGCCGCGTCTTATCCTGGTGATGAACTGCTTCCCGACCCGGCCAGTTTCATCAACCGCGCCATCACTGTTAACGCTCCACCTGAATACATCTATCCCTGGATCGTGCAACTGGACGCCACCAAAGGCGGCTGGTACAGCTACACTTGGCTGGAAGCCATGTTGAATTGCAAGATGGTCAACGCCGACCGCATCCACCCGAAGTGGCAAAACCTTCAGGTTGGAGACGAAGTAAAAATGTGCCCGGGCGAGTTTGCTCCGCCGCCCTACATCGTGGCGCAAATCCATCCGAACCAGGCAATCGTGATGGGGCATCAGGATAATGCTGAATGGGTCGACCTGTACCAGTTCGTGATCGTACCCCAAACAGACGGCACCTCCCGCCTGATCCTGCGCACCCGCACGATGATGGTTGGGGGGATGTGGACGGTCATGCACCCCGGAGCCTTTATCATGGAACGCGGTATGTTGTATGGGATCAAGGAACGCGCCGAGCACCTCGCGCAGACCAGCAGTCTGCCACCATTAGCGAAAGTTACTCACACGCCCAAAGTCTTCATCCCGGCAGATTAAAGCCACCTATCTTGAGATATTTTTGACAAACTTTGCTAATCAACCCCACATTTTTATATGAGCCATTCTGTATACACTTTTTCTCACCACCCTAGCTATCTAACAAATACTGACCACGACATAAAATTTTATTACCTTCTTGCAGTAGGAGTGAAGTGATTCTCTGAAGATTTTCTTGTATAAGGGAGTAATTGTGTACAAAATTTCATAAGAGTAATTCCTTTAATGCTCCTGCTTCCCGCAGTAACCACCCATCGGCTATAATCTCTATGTACAATAACTAACGTCATTAGAGGTTTCGAATGCCAAATCGTCTATCAAGTGAAAATTCCCCATATCTTCTACAACACGCAGAAAATCCAGTTGATTGGTTTCCCTGGGGTGAAGAAGCTCTCGAAAAAGCCAAAAAAGAAAACAAACCAATATTTCTTAGCATTGGCTATGCGGCCTGTCATTGGTGCCATGTGATGGAGCACGAGTCTTTTGAGAATAACTCCACGGCAGCCCTCATGAATGAGCATTTTGTCAACATAAAAGTAGACCGTGAAGAACGCCCTGATTTGGACAGCATTTACATGACTGCCACACAAGCCCTGACCGGCTCTGGTGGTTGGCCCATGTCGGTCTTCTTGACCCCTGACCTGCAACCGTTTTACGCCGGCACCTACTTTCCCCCAGTCCGTCGCTACAATATGCCTTCATTCAAGGAAGTGCTGCTGGCGCTGGCAAATGCCTGGAAGAATGAGCGCGAAAAAGTCCTGGAATCTGGCCAGAAAATAACTGCTCACATTCAAGCCCAGTCATCTCCAAGTCAATATGATCTCAAATTGACCAAAGAACATCTATCAGCCATAACCAACACACTCCATGATGGATATGACTGGGGATATGGAGGTTGGGGTGATGCGCCCAAATTCCCACAACCGATGCTCATCGAATTCCTGCTCAGACAATCAACTCGTGGCAATGAAGTTGCGGAGAAAATGAGCAAGCATGTCCTCTTCGCTATGGCAAGAGGTGGAATGTACGATGTTGTCGGTGGTGGCTTTGCCCGCTACAGTGTAGACAACTTCTGGAGAACACCGCATTTTGAAAAAATGTTGTACGATAATGCCCAACTGGCCCAGGCTTATTTGCACGCGTACATGATTACAGGAGAAAATCAATTTCGCCAGATTTGCGAGGAGACTCTGGATTTCATCCTGCGCGAATTGACACACCCTGAGGGCGGCTTTTACAGCAGTTTGGATGCTGATTCAGAAGGAGAAGAAGGTAAGTTTTACGTTTGGACAGAGGATGAGCTGAAAGCTGTTCTCGGGGATAATTACGATTTTTTCAAAACAGCCTACGGGATCACTGAAAGTGGGAACTGGGAAGGTAAGACAATTCTACAACGAGCTTTGGACGATTCCACCCTGGCATCAAGATTTAGCATAGATACTCAAACTGTCAACGCCAAATTAGCAGCAGGCCATGCCAAACTCCTCATAAAGCGCGATGAGCGTATCCGCCCGGGTACTGATGACAAGATTTTGGTATCGTGGAACGCATTGGTATTGGTTACATTTGCAGAAGCAGGACGCTATTTGAAGAGAGATGATTATTCCGATGCAGCTATACGCAATGCGCAGTTCCTGCTTGATAACTTGTATCCAGATGGACGGCTTCTCCGCTCGTGGAGAAACGGCCAGGCAAAACACAACGCATATTTGGAAGATTATGCGGGGTTCATTTTAGGATTATTGGCGCTTTATCAAACCGATGCCAACCCCAAGTGGTATGCGGCTGCTCGCAACTTGACAGCAGAAATGGTCATGCACTTCAAAGATCCAGAAGGTGGATTTTTCGATACGCGTGACGACCACGAAACGCTACTCCTCCGCCCGAAAGACATTCAAGACAATGCCACCCCATCCGGCAACGCCCTAGCAGCTACTGCCCTGCTTCAAATCACTTCTTATGGGGAGAATCCAGAATGGCGTGATCGTGTCGAGCAAATGCTCAGTTCAAATCTAGAGATAATACTTCGCCATCCAATGGCATTTGCTCAATGGTTGTGTGCTGCAGATTTTGCCATTGGACCCGTGCAAGAAGTAGCTGTGATTGGCGATCGAGACGATCAAAAAACAAAAGAACTTTTGGACACTATTTGGAAAACCTATCACGTGAGGCAGGTTGTGGCAATCTCGGATCACCCTCCAGGCTCCGAATCCCCGCCCCTGCTCCAAGATAGACCACTAAAAAATGGACAACCAACTGCTTACGTTTGCCATAATTTTGTGTGCAATCAACCAACCAACAATCCTGATAAATTGGAAACACAATTATCTGAAATCGCATGAGTAAAATTTTACGGCTCATGTTCAGGACAAGTGATTAGGTAAAATATGAGGCATGGATTTTCCAATTACAGAATTAATGGATCGAAAAGCCTGTCTAGAATGGCTGGAAGAATATTTCCATCCAGATGGGATAAAGTGT
>JASFRG010000042.1:0-29570 GCA_050115035.1 Anaerolineales bacterium
ACGAATGGCTCGTGGTTCAGTCACATCGGTTTTTACGAACTGGAAGTTCGGATGATGCAAAAAGCCCAACAAAGATTCGCCGCCGAAGAGTAAATCGTCAAGTACAGTAACATGATAGTTGGCGCGTAGCAGTTCCGAGGTCAGGAGAGAACCGATGTATCCAGCTCCTCCTGTGATTAAGATGTGTCGATCGTCTGTCATTCTTGATTCTCCATCTGCAAATGTACTTTGAAACCTTTTACTTCTAAAACAGGTACATCGCCATCCTTCACGATTTCAATATCCTGTTCAAGACAGGAGAGACGGCAGATGTCAGCCACGTCACCGTCTCCCACAAGTTGGACACTATCATAGCCAGCCTTTTTTACTTCTTGTAAGTGTTCTGTTACACGTTGGCGTGTTCTGCGATAGAGGTCAAATGAGCGTTCAATGTAGTCCACCGTCAGGCGGGCACGTAAAGCAATCCCTTCGGGGGTTATGATATAGCGTAACTTCTTGCGTTCTGCACGTTTCACCTTGAGGGCGCCCTTTTCAATCAGGCGTTTGATATGCCAGTTGACAGTTCCTACAGCCACGCCAAGTTGGGTAGCCAGGGAGGCTTGGGTTACGTCAGGATCACGCTCGATTTGCTCGAGCAATGTCAGTTCGCGAGTTTTTTCTTCGGGGATTTCCATTTCAAAATTCAGTGACTGAATTATAACCGAGAAAAGATTGCTGTCAATTTAATGTAGCTCTATGGGGTTTGTTCAAATCCGTGGAAAAGAAGGAAAAATGTTCGTAAAGTTCTATGATCTGTCAATTACAGTGATGGTTATTATCGCATACCGGTTCGGGAATCGGACAGTTCAAAGGCGCATCTGGAACTCGTAGATATATTGTTTCGGTTTCATCCAATATCACAACAAAACTAGCATCAATATAGTTTAAGTAAGGAGCTAAATTCTTGCTGTCTCCTACCTGACAGCCACCAACAATCGCTTCAACCCCATCTGGAAAATACAACCTGGGCTCATCAATGGGTAATAGAATTGGCCTGTGAGTATTCGGCAAAATCAGGGAAAATATTAAGCGTGGATAATCTCTGGGTGAGTAAACTGTCGCTGTGCTGGGAAGTAGCGGTTCACCTTCCTCGTAAGAGTAATAACGAGGATAAAGACCATGTCCTGCAATCAATATCGAATCAGGATTGATAAGAAACTCTTCAAGTTCAGACCGCGACAAACCGGTTGTATCGAAGAAGGCTGTTTCATCCAACTGTTGTATAAGTGTTTCCGTTGTTTCGGCTTGAGCCTTCCCTGATGAGGTGAGTTCCATTATTGGAAGCGCAGCTACTATCAAGAAAAATGGCAGGATAGTAAGAAAAGCCCTGCCCCAATAAAATTGTCTGTTCACTTTGGTCCGGTCATAGTTACGTGTTTTAGTAAAAAAAGTACCCGGTTGAAAACCAAGCATGGAAATGCAAAATCGTATTATCGTAACCAGTCCAACCGCATAATAAAAGTAGACAACCCAGTCTACCGGAACAACGTAACGTCCACCTGATGTGCGCGCAAAAGCATTGGCAAGATTGTAAAACAGAAAAACTGCTAAGGGCACTAGAGAAATAAGGCCAAGACGTTTCCAGGCACTTCCAAAGCCTATTGACAGGAGAATCAAATTGACAGCTAGAAATATACCCGTTGAAAATGAGTTTTGCCTCGTCCAGGGGGTAGTCATCCGATTCCAATATGGATAATTATCAACTACATGCCGTAAATCATCTAATACAGGAGAAGGAGGCAGAATCAGCACTGACGTAATGATGTTATGCACAAAATGTTTAGGGATAAACTGATATTGGTCAAAAATGTTGTCTTTTTCAATTCTAGAAATTATTGTACTGTTTCTCAATGCCCGCGATGGTTGAGTCAAGACAATTCTATTTTGGTCGAGGTTACTTTGCGGTTGATAACGTTCTTCAATCACATTATTGAATTGTTGCAGGAAGAATAGAGGTTCTCCTGCTACACGCTGATTGCGCCACATCCAGGGAGAGATCGTGATAAAGAATGCAGCAGCAAACAGGAGTATGTCACGAAGCGCAAGTTTCCAATTTAATTTCCACACAGCGATAGCACCCAAGACGAGAGTCACCGGAACCATAAAGAACACATTTTGTCGTATCAAGATGCCAATTCCGATGGAAGCACCAACACCTGCAAGAACATATGATTTTGATTTACTTTCCTCCAGCCATTTCACCAATAATAAAGAAAATACAACCAGCACAATCCCGGTAGGGAACTCTGTCAATATGAGCTTGGGGTGGGATGTACTGAGCCATTTTCCACCGCTAATGGCATTGGAAACTTTAAATGTTGCCAGTGCTGCTATCATCAACCCAGCGGCTTTACTATGTAGTTTTTCACCCAACAAATATAGTAGGGCAGGAAAAGTTGCGAAAATTGCGGATTGAACGCCGACAACCAGAAGATAATTTTGTCCAAAGAGCATGTGTAAAATAGCGAGGAAACCCATCAAAAGTCCACGATCAATAAAATTGCCGAAGTTGATGCCGTTACCGTATATCACACTCTGAGCACCCAGGTCATAAAAGGCCGCATCGACGAAAGGATAAAATCCTTTTGTCGGTAAATAGGGGCCGGGCGCATTGAATGAAGGCGCGAGTGGAGTTTTTACCCATACGAAGGCAGCTACCACCCAGATCCCGGTGAAAACCACTATGGAAGGAATTTGATTGGGATTTTTCTCTTGAGCAGCAAATTGATTATAAGCTATCCAACTTACAAGAGTTACAGCAGTAGCTATCCAAACCTGCCCGGCTAATAAAGGTACACCGGCCATATTCCAATAGAGGGCATCTGGAGTTATGCCAATTTTTGTTTTCGCAATTACGCCCCAGGCTACCAGCATTATTACGATTGCAACAAGTACTGGCACATTTTCTCGCCAATTCTTCAAGTCCTTAAAGGACAAGCCCCTGAAATAAACTAGAAAGATGAAGGTTTGTACAAAAATAAGGACAACCCAAACCAATACCGGTTCGAGGCGAGAAATATATCCAGATAAGGTTGGGAAATGATAATCTGGGAAAAGAAGCCATAGGTGCAAAAACGCTATCGCAAGAATGAAGGCTGCTGATAAAAGATATTGGACGAATATCGGTCTTTTATTTAAGAATTCATTCCAAAGAACGCGTTGATAGAAATGAGCTATAGATACGCCTGAAAAAAACAGTGCAACGACAATAATACTGATGACAATGAGCAAGAGTTGCAATGAGAGACCAAAAGCAAATATGCTTTCTTCTTCTGATGGTTCTCGTGCAATAAAATACACCACCAGTATTCCTTCGATTGCTATGATAAGCGACCATAAGGAAAATGCACGATTTGAAATTGATTTGGAAAGTGAACGCATTACCTGCTCATTTTCGATAATCAAATAAAAGAATTATCACAATCCCAGTTAAGAGAATCATCCCGAATATCAGATTGGCAACTGCTGGTGATAAATAAAAGGTCGCAAAAGCAACCAAGCTTAACAAGATAGCCGTCATATGAATAGTCAAAACGGCCCTACGCTCATCAAGGCCTAAAGCTACCAGCCGGTGGTATGTGTGATCAAGATTTGCTCGATAAACAGGCAAGCCTCGCCGTATCCGGGAATATACCACGAGCGAAGTGTCAAAAATCGGCATGCCGACAAGGAGGATCGGCACAAACCATGAAGAAGTTGGCGCTAATCCTACCGGAGCATATTCCATCGCAATTGCAGCCACAATGAAACCCAGAGTTTGGGAACCAGAATCGCCCAAAAATAAGCGGGCGGGCGTCACATTATAGAAGTAAATTCCAGCCGAAACACCGAGGAGAATCGTACTGATTTCGGTTAAGTTCGTTTGCCCAGATAATGATGTCACCAAAACAAAGAAGAGAAAAGCAATACCACTTACCCCAATGGCAATCCCATCCATGCTATCTATCATGTTCATCGCATTTGTTACCCCAATCAACCAGAATAGCGTGAGCGCGATATCAAGCCATTTGGCTATTAGGGGTGACAAAAAGGGCAGCGACATTGATCCAATAAAATGAACAGAAATATTTGAAGCGATCAGCACTATACTCGCTAAAAATTGCCCTGTTAATTTTGGTAGCGCAGAAAGCCCACGGATGTCATCCAACAAGCCAAACAAATAAACAATTGCAACGGCAATAATTAGAACCTGAGTAAATTTATCTTTCCAGAGGCCAAACAGTACTGACAATAAAATCAAGCATAGAATCAGGGCCGTCCCCCCAGCTACTGGTGTGGGAGTGGAATGAATTTTATGAGTAAATTTACCGGGTCTATCGATCAAACCAATACGGCGTGTCAAATAAATGGAAAGAGGGGAAACTATCAATGCGCAAGCGATTGCGAGAAAGCTGTACAAAAAAATATTGATTGGGAAAGTAAACTCAGTGAGCATGACCCGCCCTTGATAGGAATATCGGGCATTCAATATTTGCAGTTCTACGTAAAATGTACCAGTTCGAGTGTTTAGACAATAATTTTGGATTCTATCATATCACCATATGCAATTACCTTTGTGCTTGACAGATATTTATAATTTGGTAAAATATGAATAGTTGTTCATATATTCAGTTTTTATCTTATGCCCCTAGACGAAAATACCTCCTTCCATTTGGCCAATCTGTTCAGTGCGCTGAGTGACCCAACGCGCCTACGCATCATTGAGATATTGCTAGAGTGCGAACAAAGTGTAGGCGCTATAGCCGAACAACTTGGTATGAGCGAATCGGCTGTTTCACATCAATTGCGTGGCTTGCGCCTGCAACGCATCGTCCGCGGCCGCAAGCAGGGTCGGCAGGTGTTCTACTGTCTCGATGACGAGCATATGGTAGAGTTGTTCCGCCTGGGGCTTAAACATATGGAGCACGATTAACATTGCATAACCATAAACATACTCACTTCAACGATCTAACCCAGCCAACCGTCCGTCAGTTGGCGCTTTCATTGATCATTACATTGGTATTCGTCTTTATCGAAATCGCTGCCGGGATCTTCTCGAATTCCCTGGCCTTATTAACGGACGCGGCACATAACTTCACCGATGTGCTGGCGCTGGCGCTTTCCTGGTGGGCGCTGCGTCTCACGTCCCAGCCTGCTACCCAGGAAAAGACATATGGCTACCACCGGGCTGGAATCCTGGCCGCGCTTGCAAATTCGACTACGCTGGTGGTTATCGCATTGGGAATATTCTATGAAGCCTACCGTCGGTTTACCAACCCACCAGAAGTACAGGCGGATGTGCTGATTGGTGTTGGGGTGGTGGCAGTTATTATTAACGTGGTAACAGCTTTACTTGTCCGGCGCGGCGCGGAGCATGACCTGAACATCCGCTCGGCATTTTTACATCTGATGGGCGATGTTCTGTCTACAGTGGGAGCAGTCATCGCAGGTGTTATCATCCGATTTACAGATTGGAACTGGCTCGATCCGTTGGTCAGCGTATTGATCGGCATCTTGATCTTATGGAGTGCGTGGACCATTGTGCGCGAATCACTCGATATTTTGATGGAAAGTACTCCCACAGATATCAACGTGGATGCTATGATCCAGGATATCATTTCCGTAGATGGTGTTCATGGAGTTCATGACTTGCATGTGTGGTCAATCACTCGGAGCCTGCGCACGCTGTCTGCGCATCTGGTAACAGATAATATGGATATTAGCGAAGGCGCAACAATTCAGACCAGGGTCAACGAGGTTCTGTTTCACAGGTACAATGTGAATCATGCAACCTTGCAGTTGGAGTGTGACGAGTGTATGCCCAATATGAGATACTGTGCTTTTGGGGAAGGCACTCAATCCAATAGAGGAAATTAAATATTCTTATCTATCACTAACCAGGAAAACTTGCGAATTTGATATAATGGGCGGGCATGTCGAATAGCGACGTGTGCAATTTGGATGTAAGGAGATAGTTATGTATATTGATCCCAATACCGGTGGTATTCTTTTCCAAACCCTGGCGGTTCTCTTTGGAGTGTTTTCGGGTGTAGTTTTGTTGTTCTCCAGCAAGATCAAGATGGGGATAGCCAAGCTTCGCCGGGCCATGCGCAAAGAATCGGAAGAAACCGAATCAACAGAATCTAAAACTGAATAGTCTATTACCAGCCTGTTACTAGGTGGTTATTGAACACCGGGGTTTTGTACTGCTTTTCTAGCAGTAAGATACCCCGGCCTGTTTTTGTTGAGGCGCGGAATTTGGTATGAAAAGGTATTCAAAACAAGGGCTTTGGTCTCTTTTTTTGATTTGTGCTTTTCCACTTCATGTCTGGACCATTATCCTTGCTTTCAGGGATTTCTCCTGGGTTACAGAACGCACCAATTCATGGGACGCTATCGGAGTCGTTTCTTATGGATTGATTTTTGCCTTTGTTGAAAGCATTTTGGTCTTTTTGGTTGCTGTATTAATGGGCTTTTTTGTCTCGAAAAATTGGGGGGAAGATCGTCGTATCACCTTGGTGGGAATGTTGGTCTTTATCACAAGCCTATGGGCAATGGTCAGTTATTTATATTTTATGTTGAATTGGTCTGTTCCCGGAGAAACTATTCTATTTATGGCCGGCCTGGCGCACCCGCTCCGCTTTTTGTATGCAGTCAGTCTGGCATTGGTTGGACCAACAATAGCCATTCCAGCATATTTTGTCCTACGGTCAGATAAATTTCTAAAAGGCATGCAAGGATTCTTTGAACGCCTTTCTTTATTGACCTTGTTTTACTTGGTGTTTGATGTTGTGGGGTTGATTATCGTTATTGTTCGTAATGTCTAACGCAGGCAAGATGAAAAAGTTGATCACCCGGCGGGATTTCTTGAAACTGGCAGGACTATTGCCATTGGGCATCGCTACGTCAAGTTGTATGAGTTCTCTTCCGGTTCATCAAACCGAAAATTCACAAAATATTCTTATTATTGTGTTCGATGCGTTCTCTGCTTATCACATTTCATTATATGGATATCAACGCGAGACAACACCAAATATCTCTCGGTTGGCAGAACGGGCAATTGTGTATCATAATCACTATGCGGGAGGCAATTACACAACGCCGGGAACAGCTTCTCTGCTAACAGGTACACTACCATGGACACACCGAGCCTTTCAACAAGGCGGCCCAGTAGACGAATCCTTTGTCCATAAAAATATCTTTTCCGCCTTCCAGAATCATTACCGTGTGGCCTACTCACATAATTTATGGGTGTATACGTTTCTCAATCAATTTAAGCGGGCGTTAGATCAATACATTCCACTGGAAGAATATCTTTTAGGCAGAGATAATTTCATTCCAAATTTATTCAGGTATGATGCCGATATTGCTACCGTGGCCTGGAATCGCATAATACAAAACTACGATGACGGATATGCATATTCTCTATTCCTTTCAGACCTCTACAAGGAAGAGGAGTTTGGAAGCTCTGCAAAATCCGCGCAATACAAAGAACTTTACCCTCGCGGCGTACCAAAGACCCAACATTTTCCCTTTCTGCTTGAACAGGCGATCGATTCAATTGGAGAATTATTATCAAACTTACGGCAACCTTTTTTAGGTTATTTTCACTTTTGGCCGCCACATGATCCATATAATACACATAGAGATTTTTTCCATCGCTTTCAAAATGATGGATATAAGCCTGTTCCCAAGCCTTTAGATATTTTCCATGAAGGCGAATTTTCTGCAGATATTAAATCTGTGGAATATGATGAATTTATTCTTTACTTGGACCAGGAGTTCGGCAATTTTTATGACCACCTGGCAGCCGAAGGATTGGTGGACAACACATGGATTATTTTGACATCCGATCATGGTGAGTTGTTTGAGCGAGGCGTGATCGGTCATAGTACACCCTTACTTTATGAACCTGTGATTCGTATTCCTTTGATGATTTTCGAACCCGGACGAAATACTCGCTTGGATATCCATACGCCAACCAGTGCGATTGATATTTTACCGACATTGTTACATGTGACTGGACAGCCGCTCGCTGAATGGGCCGAAGGTGTTGTCATGCCGCCGTTTTCAGATTCAACGTTAGATGAAAACAGGAATATTTTCGTTCTGGAAGCCAAAAAGAATGGAAAAAATATGCCCTTGACCACTGCAACAGTAGCATTAATCAAGGGCAATTACAAAATTATGAATTTCTCCGGCTATGAAGAGTTGAGAGGCAAGGATCGCATCGAACTCTATAACATAGAAAATGATCCCGAAGAAATCAATGACTTGTACAGCACAAAAAGAGATACGGCAGATGAACTGCTCCACGATCTGAAAACAAAACTGGTAGAAGCTAACAAGCCATTTTTACAGGTGATAAAATGAGCTTGTTGTAATTCGTATTAAACAGCAGATCTTATGAATAATTTGATAACTCGACGCGACTTTCTAAAGCTTTCCGGGATGCTGCCATTAAGCATAGCAGCGCCACGGTTTTTAGATACTTTAGATACCTTTCCTCAAACCCAAAATAGTTCACCAAATGTTATCGTGGTTGTGTTCGATGCTTTCTCCGCCTTGGACATATCCCTTTATGGATATCAGCGAGAAACAACTCCCAACCTCGCCAGACTGGCAGAGCGAGCGGTTGTCTACCATAATCACTATTCCGGTGGAAATTTTACAACTCCAGGGACGGCTTCCTTGTTGTCGGGTATGCTTCCCTGGAAACACCGGCAGTTTGTCCATTATGGTGAAGAGAGCGAAGTTTTTGTAAAGGATAATATATTCCGTGCTTTCGAAAACTATTACCGCATGGCTTACTCGCATAATCCACTGGCAAACAATTTATTGGGCAAATTGGATTGGGGAGGAAATATAGATGATTATGTACCGTCCAAGCAACTTTTCCTGACAACCGATGGTTTTATTGCTGACTGGTTTAAGAGAGACGAAGATATTGCCTCCATAAGCTGGGTACGAATCATAAAGAAAATGGAAGAGGGTTTCGCATATTCCCTGTTTCTTCCACACCTTTACGAACCGTATCAGGAAAATAAAATTGCCAGTTTGCATCCCCTATACCCCCGAGGAATACCGAGCGTCAAAAGCGACAATTATTTCTTGCTCGAACAGGCTATTGATTGGTTAGGCTCTCTTGTTGAAAGCACTCCCCAACCGTTTTTCAGCTATTTCCATCTTATGCCCCCTCATGCTCCATATAAAACGCACATCGATTTCTATGAGCGTTTCCAGGGCGACGATTGGAAGCCGGTGCCCAAACAACTCGATTTGTTTGGAGAAAAGGCGAATATTCGTTACGGAGATATTTGGAAAAAGCGCACCAGCTACGATGAGTTTATCCTTTATGCCGACCGGGAGTTTGGCCGATTCTTTGATAACCTGGAAAAGTCCGGTTTACTTGAAAACACTTGGGTGATCTTGACATCCGATCATGGAGAGATGTTCGAGCGGGGTGTATTTGGGCACTTTACTCCTCTGTTATACCAACCCGTTATCCGAATCCCTTTGATGATCTTTGAGCCAAGGCGTACGAGTCGCACCGATATTTACTCCAATACCAGTGCGGTAGATGTATTACCTACCCTTGCACACGTCACGGGGCAAAAGCCGGCGGATTGGACCGAGGGAAATGTCCTGCCACCTTTCGGACCCGAGCAGGACTCAGATAGAAGCCTGTATGTTCTTGAGGCTCGTAATAACGCCCAATACGATCCCATTACAGTCGCTACTACCACTCTTGTGAAGGAAGACTACAAACTACAGTATTTCTTCGGCTATGATGATTTGGACGGCGAACGCATTGAACTCTATGATATGAAAAACGATCCCGAAGAACTCAATAACCTTGCCTCTGCAAAACAGGAAACAAGAGATGAATTGCTCAGCGAGATCAAGCAAAAATTGGCGGAAGTAAATGAACCATATTCATAACACCCAATACTATTGAAATTTGCCACTACCCAGCCCGCCAGATGATTTGGCGGGCATTCGATTCAGGCTCCGAAAATAAAAATAGAAGTCGAGCTTTTTGTCTACGAAGGGTTATAATCTTCCCGCTTTATGAAAATACTCACAGTTCTTACTTACTATCGTCCACATACCTCCGGTTTGACCATTTATGCAGAACGGCTGGCGCGGGCATTTGCAATGCGCGGACATGAGGTGACTGTCATGACCACACAGTATGACAAGTCCCTGCCGCTCGAAGAGATTATGGAGGGTGTGCGTATTATCCGTGTGCCGGTAGCTTTCCGCCTGAGCAAGGGTGTCATCGCACCCACCTTTGGCTGGGTTGCTACCAAGCTGGTCAAACAACACGATGTCGTCCAGATGCATCTGCCGCAGTTTGACGCCCCTGGCGTGGCCCTGCGTGGGCGTCTTTTCGGCAAGCCTGCTGTGTTGACTTACCATTGTGACTTGCAACTTCCATCTGGGTGGTTCAATCGCTTTGTCAACGCAGTGGTAGACTTTCAAAACAACTTGGCTGGAAGGTTGGCTGACCATATTGTGACTTACACTCAGGATTATGCAGACAACTCTCCCTATCTTTCCCGCTACGCATCGAAACTGACCCCCATCCTGCCACCGGTTGTGATGCCTGATCCTGGCCTGGAAGCTGTCCGGGCATTCGCGGACAAACACCATACAAAAGATCGCCGCCCTGTCATTGGCATGGTGACCCGCTTCGCGTCCGAGAAAGGGGTGGAAATATTTTTGGACGCCCTGCCTGCTGTTTTGGATAAGTATCCGGACGCACAGGTTATTTATGCCGGCCAACATAAAGATGTGATGGGCGAACATGCGTATTACGAGCGCCTGATTCCCCGTATCCGTGAATACGAAGAGAAAGGACAGTGGACTTTCCTGGGAAATCTCTCACCGCGAGAACTGGCTGCTGTGTACCCCAATCTGGATGTGATCACTGTCCCTTCTTTGAATTCCACCGAGGCTTTTGGATTGGTCCAGATTGAAGCCATGATGAATGGGGTTCCCAGCGTACCCTCTGCTTTACCGGGCGTGCGTCAGCCTGTGTTGATGCACGGTATGGGAAGAGTCTCTGAAATTGGCGATTCTGCCAGCTTGGCGGAAGCAATCATCGAGGTCCTGAGCGAAGCGGATGAGTTCAAAGGGAATCCCGCTGAAATTGCGCGTCAATATGATCCTGATACCATCGCAGCGGAATATGAAAAGCTGTTTGAACGCTTGATGAAACGCAAATAGGGAAATCGTTCGATGAAAGATTTCCTGTTCCTGCATCTGCGTGACCTGCCTTATTTCCGCGCCCTCATTCGTGGTGTGGAAGCAACCTATTACCAGGATTTCGACCTGCCTGCGCCAGTTTATGATGTGGGCTGTGGCGACGGTCACTTCGCATCCCTGACCTTTGAGCAGAAAATCGACGTCGGTCTCGATCCCTGGCATGGTCCCATCCACCAGGCCAAGAAATTTGGCGCTTACCGCGGATTGGTCGAAGCGGATGGCGCAAAATCGCCATTCCCCAATGAACACTTTGCCAGTGCGATCAGCAATTCGGTGCTGGAGCATATCCCGCATATTGATGCCGTGTTGGCTGATACTGCGCGCGTTCTTAAGCCAGGAGCGCCGTTCTATTTTTGTGTGCCCAACCCGCGCTATCTCTCCGAATTATCGATTTCACGCGTGCTGGGAGGCCGGTACACGGAATGGTTCCGGCGCATCTCGCGTGTCGCACACGCGGACCTGTCCGAGGTCTGGGATGAACGGTTGGAACTGGCCGGTTTTGAGTTGGTCCGTCATTGGGACTATTTCTCCCCCTCTGCGATGCGCGTGTTAGAATGGGGTCATTATTTTGGCGTGCCATCGGTAGCCGCGCGCGTGTTGACCGGCAAATGGATCATCAGCGGTGCACGCTGGAACTTGTGGCTGACGGAACGCTTTGTAAGGAAGTATGCTTCGCCAGAGCCGGTTGAGGATGGCACATTTACCTTTTACATTGCGAGAAAGCGTGATGCGTGAAGAAGCACGCATCATTTTTACTCATGTCCTTCGACGAAAAATATTTTTCCACACATACCTACGAAAATATTTCCTTTACCAGGTACAGCCAGTACTGGTGGTCGAACCGTTTCTATGCCATTTTGGCCCGCCGCTATGGACGACCTGGCGCACGCCTGTTGGAGATCGGCTCGGGACTGGGACATCTGGTCGGCCAACTTGAAGATTCATTCGAAACCTATGGCATGGACTTGAACCACTGGGCTGTCAAAGAATCGAAAGCAGTGGTCGACGAAACAGGATTACAAACTGCCAGCGCGGAGGAAATTCCGTTTGCAGATGGTACTTTTGGCGTCGTCATTATTAAACATATCGTTGAGCATCTCCCCAACCCAGAAAAAGCGATTGCCGAAATCGGTCGGGTGACCGCTCCGGAGGGAACTCTCATCCTGGCCACGCCCAACCTGGATTCCCTGCTTAAGCCCTGGAAAGGCGAAAGCTGGATCGGGTATCAAGACCCAACACATATCTCTCTACATCCGCCGTCTATGTGGCTGGAGTGGATTCGAAATGCTGGTTTTTCCTTGAAACGCGTCTTCGCGGACGGGTTTTGGGATGTGCCATATATCCCGGTTCTGCCGAGCCAGATCCAAAAAGTGTTATTTGGCTCACTGGGTGGTTTCCAGGCTATCACTGGTTTAGTGTTCCTGCCCACGCGCTGGGGTGAGAGTATCATTGTGATTGCGCAGAAACAGTGATCAATATCCAGTAAACAGTTTTCAGTGATGAACAACGATTCCCCAACCCCTATTCCCGATATTGAGTCCGAAGGGCAATCCCAGCAAGAAGAGCCGACCGTCCTCGATCTTTACAAATCTATCTTCAAAGATTGGAAGTCGTTCTTCAATTTCCTGGCTTCTGTCTTTGATGCCGCGCGGCGCGAACAGATCAACCGTACATTGACAAAAGAACAGGAAGTGATCGTCGAACCTGTTCCCGAACCCGAGCCGACTCCCCAACCTAAAACCGGAACCAGCTTCCCCTGGCGCGCCCTGCTTGGCCTTGGATTTGCGCTTCTTGCTCAGCGTATGCTCGAACCGCCGGGGCGTATTATCGAGTATGGCATAGCCTTGTACGTGGTTGCTATTGCATTGGTTTTGTGGTCTTACTTTACTGATGGATGGCGCTTGTCACCGATCCCTCCTGACCATGATCGTACTGATCCTGAAACAGTTAAGTTGATCCCTTTGATCGGCGCCACATTGCTGGCTTTTGGCGCTTTTGCCAGTTTCGGCGGCAATCTGTTTACCTGGGGCAATGTGCTCATCTGGCTGCTGACCATTGCTATTTTCGTTTACGCCTTATGGCTGCCGTACCGCCGTGTTCGTCAGGAACACACTGCAGAAGACCGTCGCCAGTCCATACTACGAGGGCTTTTGCTCATCGGAGTAGCCGTGGTCGTAATTTTCTTTCGCGTTTCCCAGGTCAGCACAGTCCCGCCGGAGCCATTCAGCGACCACGCCGAAAAAATCCTGGATGTGTACGACGTCTCGCAGGGACAGACGCATATTTTCTTTCCGCGCAACACCGGTCGTGAAGCCATCCAGATGTATTGGACGCTGTTGATGAACTGGATTTTTGGCACCGGGTTATCGTTCCTGAGTCTGAAAATCGGCACGGTTCTGCTGGGCTTATTGACATTACCCTTTGTATACTTACTTGGTAAAGAAATAGGCGGCTACCGTGTTGGCTTGTTCGCCCTGTTCTTTGCGGGCATCGGTTACTGGCCAAATGTGATCAGCCGTGTGGGACTGCGCTTTCCGCTTTATCCATTGTTCGTTGCGCCGACGCTCTTTTACCTGGTCCGCGGCCTGCGCACACGCAACCGCAACGACTTCATTCTCTCCGGCCTGTTCCTGGGCGTAGGCTTGCATGGCTACAGCCCCATCCGGATCATGCCCATCGTGGTAATCGTTGCGATTGGGTTGTATATTCTGCATGCCAGTTCCAGAGGTTTGCGGCGGGATGCAGTTCTATGGCTGGTAATTTTGGGATTAACTTCACTGGTCGTTTTTATTCCCTTGTTGCGTTACACATTCGATAACCCCGAAGCTTTCTCGTATCGCGCTTTATCGCGTTTGGGGGGCATCGAACAACCCTTGCCCGCGCCAGCCCTGCAAATATTTTTCTCGAATTTGCGGGACGGATTGCTCATGTTCAACTGGGACGATGGCGAGATCTGGGTGCATTCGGTGACTCACCGACCGGCTCTGGGCGTGGTCTCGGGCGCGCTGTTTTTGATCGGCGTCATTCTCCTGCTGGTTCGTTATCTCCGTAAACGCCACTGGCTGGACCTGTTCCTGCTCCTGTCCATTCCGCTTTTGGCGATGCCCTCGATTCTCTCCCTAGCCTATCCCGGAGAAAATCCGGCTTTGAACCGGGCCGGCGGCGCATACGTGACGGCCTTTGTCATCGTGGCGCTGGCGCTGGATGCCATCGTTTCGTCCTTGCTGGTTGGAGGCGAGGCAGGTTCGAGAACAAAAAAGCTTCGCGTGGGATTTGTTTGGGCATTGGTGGCTGTCATAATGGTCTGGTCTGGAATCCAGAACTATGACCTGGTCTTCCGTCAATATTATGAAGCCTTCCGTAGTGGCGCCTGGAACTCGTCGGAGATGGGCGCCGTCATAAAAGAGTTCGAAGAAACCTACGGCGAGACGGACACGGTCTGGATCGTGCCTTTCCCGCATTGGGTCGATACGCGCCTGCCGGGCGTGTGGGCGGGAATCCCTAACCGGGACTTTGCCATGTGGCGCGACAACCTGCCCGAAACGGTACAATTGCCTGGGCCAAAGCTGTTCCTGGTGAAGGCCAATCGGGAACTTTTGGAGGCCAATGACCAGGAAACCCTAGACCTGCTCTGGGAACTGTACCCTAATGGTTCCGTTGAATTTTATAATTCGGATGTCGAAGGCCATGATTTCTGGATGTTCTCGGTACCGGCTCAATAGATAGTTGGATAGGACAACGTTCTTCAGAGAACAAAATGAGCGAGTTAAATACAGAAAAGCCTAGTTTGGCTTCACGAAGATTTTTTCGCTTACTTTTCTATATTATAGGAATTTCTATTGCTTGTTTTTCTCTGATCGTTTTCATAAACAGTCAATCGCGTTACATTGAAGTCAATATTGATATACCTGGAGAACGTGATTGGAGCTATACAGAAAAGAGTATTCAAGTTTGGAACGATGATCCTAAATATTTTATTTGGAGAAGTGAAACAACTGTTTATAAAGGCTCTCCTTACAACTTTGATTCAAAGGATGAAATTATCAAATATATTGATAATCAACTCACAGAACAAGATTGGAAAAATGTGTTTCCGAGAGAATTAGGTTGTTGTTATTCTTTGTTGCGCGAAAGCGAATTTTTAGAAAACAGAGAAAATTATATTGTAGTGTATATACAAGTGAATGATGTTGATTATCGAGGAAGGGGAACGCCAACGCTATGTCTTGCAGTTTGGCCGCCCATTAATAACTATGATGGCTTTCACATAGTGATTATGACAGAAAGCCCATCTCTATTAACAAAGTTGGCATACGCCTTTGATGGGTAATAAGAATACTTAAGATTTTGTTTTCGGTATAAATGAAAGAAAAACATCCCTGGATTTACGACCTACTGTTGATCGTCGTGCTGGCTGCTGCGGCGTTTTTGCGTTTCAGGGGCGCGGACTGGGGCGAGTTGCAGCACCAGCATCCGGATGAAGGTTTCCTGGTCAGTGTAGTCTCCGCGATGCGCGCGCACGAGTGCATCGATCCCAACATCGAAATTGACCTCTGCCCGCAGGAGCAGCAGCGCTGGATGGGCATCGGGGATTACTTCAATACAGCAAAATCGACGCTCAACCCACACAACCGTGGGTACGCGTTTTTTGTGTACGGAACACTGCCAATGTTCATCGTGCGTTATACGGCCGAGATCACCGGGCAGACGGATGTCGGCGCGCTGAAGTTGCTGGGACGTCAGTTCTCGGCCCTGGCCGACCTGGGTACGATTTTCCTGCTATATCTGATTGTAGCTCGGTTGTACAACCGGCGTACGGCTTTGCTGGCTGCGGCCTTCTCCGCATTCGCTGTAATGCAAATCCAGCAATCGCATTTCTTCACGACGGATTTATTTGTCAATTTGTTCGCATTCCTGGCAATCTATTTTGCGGTATTGATATTAGAGAATAGAGAGCAGATAGTAGAGACTATTAACTCAGATCAAGCATACCCTACTTCTCTCAAGTCTCTACTCTCTAATCATCTTTTCTGGCTCAGTATTGCCTTTGGAGTTGCTTTTGGCATGGCGATGGCCTCCAAGGTCAATATCTTCCCGTTGGCATTGCTCTTACCGGGGGCTTTTGCGCTGCGCGCGTGGACGGTAGACCGTGGACGATGGACTACTGGAGCAGTCGTGCAAGAAATTGATGAGGATTCGGTCGCCGGTCAACGGTCCGCGGTCTCTAACTATTGGACACAAATCATCATTTACCTCGTTGTCGGTGGTATCGCAGCTTTTCTCTCTTTCCGCATTTTCCAACCATACGCCTTCGACGGTATTTTGCCTAGCGAACAATGGCTGGCAAATATTGCCGAGCAGCGTGTGCAGGCACGCGGCGATGCCGACCTGCCCTGGAATTTGCAATGGGCGCGCCGGACACACCTGTACTCCTTTAAAAATCTGACAATTTGGGGACTGGGCTTGCCGCTTGGCATCCTGGCCTGGGCCGGGTTCCTGTATATGGGTTGGCGCATTTTGAAGCGTGAGTGGAAACATACCCTGCTGTGGAGTTGGACAGCTTTCTACTTCATCTGGCAGTCGTTGCAATTCAACCCGACTATGCGCTATCAACTTCCCATCTATCCATTGCTGGCGATGATGGCGGCGTGGATGGTTTTTGAGGTGGCACGTGCTTCAAAGTTAAAATATACCAATTACAAATTACCCACAGCTCAAAAAATAATTGGCAATTTGGTAATTGCGTTTGGTCTCCTGATCTTGATTGCAACCGCCGCCTGGGCATATGCCTTCCACACCATCTATGTGCGTGAGGAACCACGTATTGCGGCCTCACGCTGGATCTATCAGAATGTACCGGGACCAATCAATCTCCACATACAAGACGCAAATGGTGAATTTTATAGTCAGCCGTTGCCGTTCTTTGAAGGTTCCACGATCCAGGCAGGCATACCATACGATGCGCACTTCAACCCTCAGCGTGATGGGTTGCTCACAGAAGTTGTGCTCGGGTATGTTGTGAACCCGTCCGCACCACCCGAGTCGGACAATCCTCCACAGACGCTCAATCTACTCGTCCTGGATACGCTTAATCCGGACCCGGAACATGTACTGGCGCGTGCCAGTCTGGCAAAAGATTTCTCTCCCAATAAAGACCCGCGCGGGGAGCCTTTGACTTTGTCCCTTGACCAACCAGTAGCGGTCACAGCCGGACAGAACTACATCCTGCGCTTCGCCACCGACTCCAGCCTGCTTACGTTTTCCGGTGCAGCCGTCGCCAATGAGACCGATTACGACTACCCGCTACCCTTCCGCATCGAGGGGTATGATGGCTTTGGCGGCATCTATCGCGGAGGCTTGACTCTCCAGGTCTACTGGGATGACAACGCTGACAAGCTGGCGCGTTTCACGGAAACACTCGACCAGACGGATTACATCTTCATCCCGACCAACCACCAGTACGCACAGATCACACGCCTGCCGGAACGCTATCCTCTGACGACGGTCTATTATCGCGAGTTGCTCGGCTGTCCGCCGGAGCGTAACATCATCGAGTGCTACCGAGTGGCGCGACCCGGCATGTTCGATGGAAACCTGGGCTTCGAGTTAGAGGCTGTCTTTGAGACGTATCCTCAAATCGGCCCGATTACCATCAACGACCAGGCTGCTGAGGAAGCTTTCACCTTCTACGATCATCCCAAAGTGTTGATCTTCAAGAAGAGCGCAGAATACGACTCTGAGCGGGTGACTTCCATCCTCGGTGCAGTGGATTTGGCAAATGTTGTGCATTTGACTCCTAAAGAGGCAGCTTCGTACAAAAGTATGCTGCTCACGGATGACCGTCTGGCCGGGCAGCGCGCCGGCGGAACGTGGTCGAACCTGTTCGATTACAACTGGCTGCAAAACAAATATCCGGTTTTCGGACTGGTTATCTGGTACGCTTTCGTCTTCTTACTGGGTGTGCTGACCTATCCCATCATCCGGCTGGTCATGCCGGGATTGGGCGATAAGGGCTACGCATTGTCTCGAACGCTGGGACTGGTCCTTTTGGCGTATGTGCCCTGGCTGCTGGGATCGTTGGGGGTACCGCACACGAGACTCACCATCGGGCTGGTCTTTGCTGCCATAGCGGTGACAGGTCTCAGCCTGGGTTGGATGCGCAGAGATGAATTGCGTGAGGAGTGGAAGTCCAATCGTCGTCAGTTCTTGGTGATCGAGGGCATCTTCCTGTCCTTCTTCTTGTTCGATTTGTTGATCCGTCTGGGCAATCCCGACCTGTGGCATCCGGCCAAAGGCGGCGAGCGTCCGATGGACTTTTCGTACTTCAACGCAGTCATCAAAAGTACCACGTATCCGCCGTACGATCCCTGGTTCGCGGGCGGCTACATCAATTATTACTATTACGGTTTTGTGCTGGTTGGAACGCCAGTGAAATTACTCGGCATCGTACCATCGATTGCTTATAACTTCATCCTGCCAACGTTGTTTGCGATCGTTGCCGCCAGTGCGTTTTCGATTGGATGGAATCTTATAGGAAAAGGAAAGCAGGAAGATGAAAGGGGATCACTTTCTTCTTTCTTCTCGCCTCGTTTTATTGCTGGTCTGGCAGCCGCCCTGATGATGGTGGTGCTTGGCAATCTGGGTACCATACAGATGCTATTCCAGGCGTTGGCCCGACTCGCCGCTCCAGGTGGGGACATCGCTGATATGGATTTCATCCAACGCATCGGGTACGCTGCTCAGGGCATATACAAAACAATCGCTGAAGGGGCTGTGCTGCCGATCGGGCACGGGGAGTGGTACTGGAACCCCAGCCGCGTCATTCCACCGGGGCCGGGCAACGAGATCACCGAATTCCCATTCTTCACCTTTCTGTACAGCGATTTGCATGCGCACATGATCGTTTTGGTGATGACAGTTTTTGTCGTAGCCTGGGCGCTGGCGACCGTGCGAGCGAAACGGACTTCGTTGCTCTCTCTGGTAATTGGCGCATTGGTGATCGGGGGGCTGTATCCGACCAATCTTTCGGATATCTACACCTACTTGCCCGTAGGGTTGACCGCCGTAGCGTATGCGATCTGGCGCGCCAGTGAGGTTCCTGAACTGAAATGGTTCCCTAAACTATCGCCAACGGTCAAGCGGATCACTTGGACGGTGTTGAGTCTGGCGTTGCTGACCGCGCTTTCATTCTGGCTGTATGAGCCCTATCGCTCCACGTACAGCCAGGCCTACAGCAAGCTCGATCCGTGGACGGCCAGCCACACGCCCATGACCTCCTATCTGATCCACTGGGGATTGTTCTTATTCCTGATTTTCGCATGGTTGGTTTGGGAAACCCGTCAATGGATGGTGGCCACACCGGTCTCATCCCTAAATAAACTGAAACCTTACCACCTCATCATCGAGTTGGCGTTGGCGCTTGTTATCGTGTTGTTGTTATATCTGGCTTATCGCAAGGTCTCTATAGGCTGGGTGGCCCTGCCACTGGCAGCCTGGGCCGGTGTGCTCCTGCTACGACCAGACCAACCGGATACCAAGCGCCTGGTCCTGTTTTGGACTGGAACCGCTCTGTTGATCACCATCGTAGTCGAACTTTTCACTGTACGCGGCGATATTGGTCGCATGAACACAATCTTCAAGTTCTATCTCCAATCCTGGACACTGCTCTCCGTCAGCGGTGGAGCGGCTTTGGTATGGGTGCTGTCCGATATCCATACCTGGCGTCCGCGCTGGCGCAATATCTGGCAGGCTGGCCTGCTGGTGCTTTTTGTGGGAGCGGCGCTTTATACTGTCACTGCCACCACGGATAAGGTCAGTGACCGTATCAATCCGGAGGCCCCGCACACCTTTGATTCGTTGGAATATATGGCGCACGCTGAGTACTGGGACACCGAAGCCATGGATCTAAGCCAGGATTACCGCGCCATCCGCTGGATGCAGGATAACGTCCAGGGTTCGCCTGTCATCGTCGAGGCTAACTGTCCTGAGTATCGCTGGTGCACGCGCTTTACCATTTATACCGGCCTGTCTGGCGTGGTCGGCTGGAACTGGCATCAGCGCCAGCAGCGCGCATTGGGTCCGCCAACGCTCGTTACGGACCGTGTGGATGCGATTGGCGAGTTCTACAACACGACGGATATCGAAGCTGCGCTTGCATTTCTCGATAAGTATGACGTGCGCTATATCGTCGTTGGCCAGTTAGAAGATATTTACTATAACGGTTCCGGTTTGCGGAAGTTTGCGCGTTATGATGGGACTTACTGGAAAACGGTCTATCAGGAAATGGATACGACTATCTATGAAGTGCTGCCCTGATTACGAATTACGTTTTACGCATTACGTAACACGTAAAATATGACAAGTGAAACCTTATGAACTCAATTATCCACCTCGCTTCCAACAACGCCTGGCTTGCTGCCGCCAAAACGGGCACTTACCACGCAGACAGTTTGTCCACGGAGGGCTTCATCCATTGTTCGAAACCATCCCAGATCGTGGGCGTGGCCAATACCTTCTATCACGGTCAGCGTGGATTGGTGTTGTTGGTGATCGATCCATCGCAATTGCAGGCTGAATTGAAATGGGAACCGCCCGCCGAGCCCGAACCGACTCACGCGCGCGAAGGCGAGCTGTTCCCGCATATCTACGGCCCGATTAATCTGGATGCGGTCATCGAAATCCTGGCTTTCGAGCCTGATGAAGATGGAAATTTCACGCTCCCTGAAGCGTTAATGTAAAGACGATGGGCTGGTTTTTCTCCTGGTACCTGACTGTCACATTGCTCGGCTGGTTGACTTTTCCGCTGGTCTACCGGCTTTTCCCGGCACTGGCTGATCGCGGCTATAGTCTCTCGCGTGCAGCAGGACTACTGGTTTGGGGCTACGTTTTCTGGCTGCTGACCTCGCTGGGACTTTCGCAAAACGATGCCGGCGGCCTTCTCCTTGGTTTGGTATTCTTGGCAGGCTTGAGCTTCTGGGCGTTGCGCTCGATAGAGCGTCGGAAAAGCGGAGAAAGCAATCCTTTTGGGAATCTATCTATTCTGGTTTCGTGGATTAAGTACAATCGTCGATTGGTGTTGTCAGTCGAGGGGTTGTTCCTGGTCGCCTTTGCCTTTCTTGCCTTTGTACGCGCCAGCAACCCTGAGTTGACCAGTGCCGAAAAGCCGATGGAATTGATGTTCATCAACGCCATCTTACGCTCGCCAACTTTCCCGCCGCGGGATGCCTGGTTGTCGGGCTACGCCATCTCGTATTATTACTTTGGCTACGTGATGACCGCCATGCTCGCCAAGCTGACAGGCGTGCCTGGCACCGCAGCTCACAACCTGATGACAGCCCTGATTTTTGCGCTGGGGGCGATTGGTTCGTATGGCATTCTGTATAACCTGCTGGCGCTTCGTTGGAAAACAGAGAACGAAAATCGAACATCGGGTAATGCACAGGCCACGATGCCCGAATTCCAAATCCCGAATACTATTTCCCGCTCATCATTTCTCGCGCCGCTATTTTTGCTGATTATTTCCAACGCCGAAGGTTTTCTCGAAATCCTGCATCGACGCGGACTGTTCTGGTCTGAGAATGCCCCAAATTTCTGGATGTGGCTGGACATCAAACATTTGAACCAATCCCCTGTACAACCCTTGGGTTGGATTCCTGAACGTTATCTGTGGTGGTGGCAGGCCTCGCGCATCATCTCGGACTATGACCTGGGTGGCGGCTTCAGAGAGATCATTGACGAGTTCCCGTTCTTCTCCTTCCTGCACGCGGATCTGCATCCGCATGTGTTGGCGATTCCATTCAGCCTGATGGCGGTCGCGGCGGCGCTCAACCTGTTCTTTGGGGGATGGTCCGGAGTCACTAACTTATTTGGGTTCAGGGTACGTATTAATTGGGAGGGGTTCGCTTTTCTTGGTTTGTTGTTAGGTGGATTAGCTTTCCTAAACACCTGGGACATTCTCATTGCGGCTGCATTGATCGTCGGAGCGTATGTGCTGTCTCGGGTTCGTGAGGCGGGCTGGGGCGTGGAAAGGGCCGAGGACCTCTTCATCCTGGGTATTCCGCTTGTGGTTCTATCCTTCTTGTTGTATCTACCTTTCTATATCGGATTTTCGTCGCAATTGGGCGGGGTCATTCCAAATCTTGTTTATCCAACGCGCGGGGCGCATCTGTGGGTGATGCTGGTAACGTTGCTCTTACCTCTGTATGCTTACCTGATCTATCTATGGCGAGGCGAAAAATTGAAGGGCAGATGGTGGCTGGCACTGGCGCTTTCATTGGGATTGGTCGTAGTCTTGTGGGCGGTTTCCTGGCTGCTGGGATGGGCAATCAATTTGATCGATCCGGATTTGAGAAATATGTTTCTGCAAATGCAAGGTGTGGCAGACATCCAGACATTGTTCATGCAGGTTGGCCAAAAGCGGCTCGCCCAAATTGGGAGTTTGCTAACTTTGCTGGCAATCTTGATTCCGTCGATTGCTCTTTTGACCGCAGTCCGCAGACCGAATACCGAAGATAATGAACCGGTCCGCGCCCCCCGATCCACGGTCTTTGTACTCCTGCTCATCGCGCTTGGAACATTGCTCCTGATCGGGCCTGATTTCCTCTATCTGCGGGATCAATTCGGGACGCGTATCAACACAGTTTTCAAGTTCTATTACCAGGCCTGGATGTTGTGGAGTCTGGCGGTGGCTTATGGGATCGTTGTCCTGCTCCAGAAGCTGCGTAGTGGGTGGAGTATCTCCTTCCGAGTGGGACTTGTCATCTTGCTGCTGGTCGGTCTGGTCTACCCGGTTCTTGGTATCCTGACCCGTACAGACAATTTCCGGATAGAGCGTGCGCTGACCCTGCTGGATACGCTCCAAAGCAGCGAGGACGAAGGCGCGAAGATGATCGCCCGCCAGGAACTGAATTCGTTGTGGACGTTGGATTATTTCGATATGTTCCAACGCCAGAACCCGGACGAAGCCGCGGCCATCCGCTGGCTGGAATCCGTGCCGGATGGGGTGGTGGCTGAAGCCATTGGCGGCAGTTACAGCGGTTATGCGCGCGTCTCCACAATGACTGGACAACCGACTTTGCTGGGCTGGCCTGGACATGAGTCCCAGTGGCGTGGCGGTTCCGAGGAACAAGGCTCACGCCAGAGTGACATCGAAACGCTATACGCCACTTCTGACTGGATTACTGCCAGAGAAATCATCGCGCGATACAATATACGTTATGTGTTCGTAGGAAATCTGGAACGCGGAAAACCTTTGCGCGAAGAGAAGTTCCAGCGCAACTTGACTTTGGCATTTCAGCAGGGGAATGTTGCTGTATACGAAATCCCATAAAGAGCTATGAGATGCCCTAAAGAGGGATAAAGAGTTTTACAGTTTCGGTGCAATTCACTTGTCTTGACAACCATCCAGTGTTTCCAAAAGACAGTTCTTAAGTCCTTCTAATTTCCCCCTTTTTGATTCAGGATATAATGAGCACGCCTTGTGGCACGCTTGATTGGTACCGCAACCCCGCCACAAGCGACGATGTAATTCTTTAGGGTATTGCGGCATTCGATTGGTAAAGAAAGATATATGAACATAACTCTACTCTCTGGTTTAATTTTTGTCGGCGTTTTCGTCGGTGTTGTACTGATCCACGAGTTCGGACATTTCGTGGCTGCCCGTCTTTTGAAAGTGGAAGTAGAAGAATTTGGTTTTGGGCTGCCCCCACGCGCGCTTACACTCTTCAACTGGAAAGGCACCGATTTTACGCTCAACTGGTTGCCACTCGGTGGATTTGCGCGTATGAAAGGTGAGAACAATCCCAATATACCGGGAAGTTTGGCGGCCGCCACTCCCTGGGTGCGCCTAGGCGTGCTGTTTGCCGGGTCAACCATGAATTTGCTAGCTGGGCTGGTTGTCAATACCATCCTGTTCACGCAGGTCGGTGTCCCGGACATGTCGCAAGTGATGTTGTATGAAGTCACGCCGGATTCTCCTGCCGCACAAGCTGGCTTGCAGGCTGATGATTTCATCCTGGCAATAGATGGTGAGCAAATCACTGGTGATGAGCAATTCCGCTCGTTGATCCAGTCGCATCTCGACCAACCTGTTCAGGTCACCGTAAAACGCGGCGATGAGACCTTAGAGGTCACAGCCACACCGCTCAGCAGCCGGTCAGCAGATGAAGGAGCACTGGGCATCTTGCCGGGACCACCAATGGTGCCGACACAATCCTTTATCCAGGCTATACCCTATGGCGGTATGTATACCTATGCCCAAATGCGTCAGATCGTTTCTTTACCGGTGATGCTCATCCGTAACCAACTCTCACCGGAGGAGGGCCGCTTTGTCGGGCTGAAAGGCATCTACGATTTGTTTGGACAGGCTGTCAGCCGGGATGTGGAAAGCCGTGAGGAAATCCCCCCCGCCACAAGCGGACCCACTCCTACTGAGCCTACCAACTTTACGCTGCAAATTATCGCCTCACTCACGCTCACGCTGGGTATCTTCAACCTGCTGCCTTTCCCGGCGCTGGACGGCGGACGCATCATCTTTGTGCTACCCGAACTGATTCTTGGGCGACGTGTCCCCCCTGAATTCGAAAATGTTGTTCATGCGGTCGGTTTAGCGCTATTGATTGCCTTTATGATATACATCAATGCTATGGATTTCATCAATCCGGCCAATTTCACATTACCCTAAAATGAACGACGAGCTTATTCCATTTCAAAAAATATTGGATACCTTACTTGATGAAAGCAAGGATATCCACCACCGTCACTTAAGCGAGTTTTCGGACATCGAACCCGCCTCTCTACAGTCTTTACAAGAAAATTGGCCGCGCATCGAACTCAGTCGTAAGCTGCTACTGCTCGATAAACTGAATGCCCTGGCGAACGAGGATACTCTCGTCTCTTTCGACGACCTTGGCCGTGCCCTCCTGAGGGATGACGATCCCCAGGTGCGCATCCGCGCCATGCGCCTGCTGATCGAATGTGAAGACCATCGTCTTGTCCCCACCTATATCGATCTGCTGACCAATGATCAGATAGTTGCCGTCCGTGCCGAAGCTGCTTCTGTACTGGGCCTCTTTGTGCAATTGGGTGAGTTCGACGATATCCCTGATGAAGTGCATCACCACATCGAAGATGTCCTGCTAGAAGTATTCAACAGTGATGACGAATCGCCCATTCGCCGTCGTGCGCTGGAAGCGTTGGGATTCTCTTCGCGTGGCGAGGTGCCTGTATTGATCGAATCTTCTTACAACCGCCAGGACCCCGATTGGAAAGCCAGCGCTGTCTTCGCGATGGGCCGTTCCAATGACGAGCGTTGGGCAGAAAAGGTGTTGCGCTCGATGGTTTCAGAAGATCGAAACGTCCGGCTGGCAGCCGTGCAGGCTTCTGGTGAATTGAGCCTGAGTGCAGCGCGTCCGCTCTTACTGGAGCTTTTAGAGGAAGAAATGGATGAAGTCATCGCGGGCGCGGCTATCTGGTCGCTCTCGCAGATCGGCGGCGAGGACGTGCGACTGTATATCCAGAATTTGTTCGATAATGTGGAAGACGATGACCAGGCCGCTTTCCTGGAAGAGGCGTTAGATAACCTGGCCTTCACAGAAGACAGATCAATCTTCGATCTGCTGGCTTTTGATGCAGATGAAGTCGACGAAATAGATTTGGAAGAATAACCGCTTTGTGGGGTAACATGCGCCGTTTTGGGTTCGTTATTGTGATGGCTGCCCTGCTCCTGGGTCTGCCTCAGCAGGCTCGGGCGCAGTCTGGAATCGAAGTGTCAAATGTGGGGGTGTTCGACGATTTCGGTCAGTATGTCACCTTCGAGGCGCGCATCCAGTCCCCAACCCCAATCACCAGCGTTGCGTTGGTATTCAATGACAATTTTGATGAATCGGTACGACGTTTCCCCGCCAATGTTGGGAACAATGGGGTTGTGACCTACCGTTACGATGTGACACAAAATGTGTTGCGCCCGTTCGTCACGATTTCGTTCTGGTTTGAGGTCACCCTGCAGAACGGACAAACCCTGCGCAGCGAAAAATACCGCGTGCAGTATATGGACGACCGCTTCACCTGGCAGCAGCAAGTCGATGGAAGCCTGCGGGTGCACTGGTACGAGGGTGATGCAGCCTTCGGAGATGCCCTGCTGGATGTCTCACGACGCGGTCTGAATGCGGTCAACGCCATTATCCCTGCTTCATCGAATATGCCCCTGGACGTGTATGTGTATGCCTCCACCAGCGATCTGCAAAGTGCCTTGTTCCTGGGCGGAGAGAGCTGGCAGGGCGGGCACGCCAACCCCAAGCTGGGTGTGGTCATGCTGGCGATCACACCAGGTCCTGGACAGAGCATCGATATGGAAACGCTCATCCCGCATGAGTTGGCACATGTTATGCTTTATCGCAGTGTAGGTGAGGGCTATAATTCTCTGCCGGTCTGGTTGAGCGAGGGTATCGCCTCGCTAGCAGAACTATATCCCAACCCGGATTATGACCAGGCTCTGACCATCGCCAGTCAGAATGATTCGCTCTTATCCATTTCAGATTTATGTGACACGTTTCCATTGGACGCTTCACGCGCCTACCTGGCCTATGCCGAATCCCAGTCCTTTGTGCGTTTTCTGCGCGATTCCTACGGAACCCCGGCCCTGTTCTCGTTGACTTCAGCCTATGCCGATGGCTTGAGCTGTGACCAGGGTGTGATGCGTTCTTTAGGCACTTCACTGGTAAGCTTGGACACACGTTGGCGCGAAACGGTTTTGGGCCAGAACGTTGTGGGTGTTTTCTTACGGAATATGCTGCCGTATCTGGGGCTGTTCGTTTTTATGCTATTAATTCCTTTAATTGGGTTTTTCCAAAGGAGGCCTGCAGATGACGAATCAAGATGAAAACACGCGTGTGCATGTTTGGGTAAACGGGCGTGTGCAGGGGGTTGGTTTCCGTGCATTTGTGCAGCAGAACGCCATTCAGATTGGCGTGACTGGATGGGTGCGCAATGTTGGCTATGACACAGTTGAAGCAGTGGCGGAAGGTTCTAAAGAACAGACTGATGATTTTTTACGGATGGTGAGGCGCGGCCCGCTGGCATCCAGGGTGAACGACTCGCGTGAAGAATGGGAGCGGGGCACAGGAGAATTCAACACCTTTAGAGTGAAAGCCAGCACATAGGCCGTCAAACAAAGGCAGAGCGTATGTTGATCGACACACTAGTGGGGAAGCCGTGGTACGTAGCTATTTTATGGGGGCTCTTAAGTATATTTGACTTTATCGCAACGTTATTGTATTCAAAGGCATATCGCGACTTCCTGAGCGAAACCGTGCAATACGAACACGGCGTGGAGATGAATCCCAATTTTGAAAAGGATGTGGCGCAATTGCGCTGGTTCAGTCCGCGTTATCTCGTTTCGATGTTGGGAGTGGCTGTGCTCATTGGCTTCGTCGGAACCTGGATGCCGAAACCCTGGTTTGAACTCCTGGCTGGGTCAGCCTTGCTACTGGTGCTTATCACTGACTTGCGTCATATCGAAAATCTAAGCCTGGTCTGGTTCTTGAAGTCGGATCCCGATGGTTTCAAGGGTAGGATTGAGCAAAGTTATAAACTATCACAACGGCGTGTGGCTGTTGGGGGATTCAATATTGGGTTGCTGTATTTCATCGTTTATCTGTTGACCGGACGCATCTTCTTCCTGGGTGGCGCGTTGATCAGCATGCTGTACGCTATCAGGCATTTCCTGCTCTCTAGAAGAAGACTTCCGCAGCGATCCCCCCCGAACTAACTGAAACGTAGGGTAGGCGGTCAGCGAGTTACCCATGCGGGCACTTTTCCAACCGCCTCCCTCCGAACCGTGCTTGACCGTTTCCGTATCACACGGCTCTCCAGTTAGTCTTTATTTCACTTTTCTCCCGTCATACTGTCCACCGTGAATGTCAGTGTGACATCGGCGGCAGACGACAACAGTCTTTCTATTTCGGGTCAACATGAACTTGATCCAATCAGGCTTTGACTTAGTTCCTTGATGTTTCCGTTTTAGATCAGCGAGCTTCCGAACGTGATGTACGGCAATTTGGTCTTGAGAACCACACAACTCGCAAGTGTCCGCCAGTAATCTGCGGACAATGTCATTGCGACCGATATAGAGTTCCTGTTTTTTGTCTTGCATGACAGAGGAGAAGCTGGTACGGATTGGTTTATCTCCTAGGGCAGCGCGATAGGGTTTTTCAGGGTTATTGAGATTTGGCGCTTCCACGATCAGGGCTTTGACACCACGCACACTTCTTCGCTTGTATCGGGCATAAATCCGACCTCTGGTGGTTTTATGCTTGTTGGCTAACGTCCGAACAGCGGATTCTGTGAACATGTGCTTCACCGGGTAGAAGCTACGTGCAACGTTATACGCCATGACGTAGTAGTTCACCACGCCTTGAAACTCAAGGCCATAGGTCTTCACGATCTCGAAATCGGAACACTGCAAAAGCTCCGGTCGGTTCGTAGGTTTCCCATTTTTGGTGTACTTGGTGCGCCAATGGCGTGCCACATCAGCAGGGACAGACAGGACTGGTAGCATGTTGATTGAGCGTGAGCAATGTCTGCTATCCCGCTTGTACTGTTTGGTCAACTGGCTGTTTTCGAGTGCGACCTTGATTTCATATCCCAGGTATCGAGCAGCCTGTGTTGTTGCGTGTGTAACCAGGGTCTTCTCTTCAGATAACTCCAATTTGATCGTTTCCAGGAATGCCTTGATTTTCCGCTTGATCTCTTCGGCTTCCTCACGAGGGCCAACAAAACCTAGCAAGAAATCATCGGCATACCGGTTGTATCGCAGGCGTCGGTAGTTTGGGTCAGAGGGTACTCCGCTGGGAAGCAAACGGCTTTGTTTCAGCAGTTTTTGAGCGGTTTCCTTCAAACCCTTCTTCCGAGCATAGTAGAGACGAGCCTTGATACGGCCATATTCTGGATTTATCTGTCGCCGCCAACCACGATTGTAAGCAGGGAACAACTCGGTTTCAACAAAGTTATCCAGCTCATTAAGCACAATGTTGGCAAGAATAGGACTGACCACACCGCCCTGGGGCGTTCCTGAATAGGTTTCGTGGTACCGCCATTCCTCTAGATAGCCTGCTTTCAGCATCTGGCGAATGAGCTTGATGAAACGGTTATCGTGAATGTCTCGTGCCAGGATTGCTAACAGTACGTTGTGATCGATATTGTCGTAGCAACCTTTAATGTCCCCCTCAATGAACCATTTCGTTCCTTTCCAACTGTGGTGGATTTGTTTCAGTGCAGTATGGCAA